>CAISVF010000331.1 GCA_903888765.1 uncultured Verrucomicrobia subdivision 3 bacterium
TCTGACCGGATGAAAAGCATGATCCTTCCGATGATGGCTGATATTCCCAACCACGAAATCGCGTCGGTGAAACTGATGCCGCTTCCGGAAAAATATCAATCCATCTATGAAGTTAACGGCATCCGTTACCGTCCCAATGTCCCGCCGGTTGGCTTGGTTGACGTGCAGTTTGTCAAAAGCGAAAACGCCGCGCAGTCCATGCAGATCCCCTACGGCAAAAGCAGCGATGGGTTTTGGATTCCCGGCACTATCGAAGAAAAAATCACCGGTGCGAGCAGCACCGAAGCGTTGGCGCGGGCAAAGATCGAAAAGGCCAAGGCTTCTTTTCAAGAGCATCCAGAATTGGTTTCCCAAAAGGATGAATATGGCCGGACGCCATTGAACCAAGCGGTATGCAATGGCGACAAGGACATCGTGGAACTGTTGCTCACCTACAACGTGGATATTAACGCCGGGGACAATTCCGGGCGAACGGCCTTGCACTGGGCGGCGGACACCGGACAAGTGGAAGTTATGAAATTGTTGCTCGCCAAGAAAGCCGACGTGAACGCCAAAAGCAATGCCGGCTGGACGCCCTTGCACGAAGCCACGTCTATGGGCAAAACGGATGCGGCGGCGGCGGCGCTGGCCAATCAAGCCAATGTCAACGCCAAGGCCAATAATGGCCAGACGCCGATCCATTTGGCCGCCTTGAATGGATACAATGAAGTGGTCGCTTTGCTAATGGCCAATAAAGCGGAAATCAACGTCCAAGATGACAGAAAACAAACTCCGCTCGGTGCGGCGCTGGACACCAATTCACTGCCTAAATACCTACTCCAAACCTCGTTGCCAGGCAAAAAATCTGCCGCCGATCTATTAAGACAGGCTGGCGAAACGAAATAGCGGACCAAACAGATGTGATCATGGATTTCCTGATGTCGGCATGGTTAGCGGGGCTGGGCTCGCACGAGATCCAGACAAAGTAAAATTGCTTTGAATACAATTATGCCAGTAATAATTACTGCATCACTGGGAGGGTGGGAGATGTTTTTCGTTGGCACCTCCATTTTGTGCGTTGCTTTTTGGATGGGGATGATCGTTGATTGCGTAGCGCACGAAACTTCGCCCCGTGCAAAGCTGGCTTGGCTCCTGGTCATTATTTTCGGCTGGGCAATCGGAGCGCCGCTTTATTTGTTTATGCGGAAGCTTCCACGCCAATGTTCCGCGTGGTTGAACTGTTTCCGCAGGATCAACAATCTGACTGCGTCGGCTGACAAGCTGCAGGAGGTTGTGCCGCGAGTCGGTGATGGCGCTTTATAGACGGCTTGATGCCATCGTGAACGCCGATCAAAAATCACGCAACTGTAAGAAGCTTCTTTGGCCTTTCGCCGCGATGATCATGGGAGCGCTCCTTTCGTTGAACCCAGTTTATGCGCCACACCTTTCATTGAACGTTGGCATGGCGGCTTGGTTTGCGGATATGACCGTCGCCCTGATTTTATTGGCCTATCCAGTCACCTTGCGACCAGGAATACTACTCATGGGACTCGGCTTCGCGGTTCCGTGTTTCCTCTGGGCCTCGCCGCTGGCTCGCGGCGTGTTGATGTGCTGCCTAGCCTTTCCCTTCGCCATTTCCGCAACATCATTTTTCGCTCCGCCAACCGCCGGCTTCCGGACGCGTCTGGCCTATTTCTTTACCTGGATGGGCACACGGAAGATTCAAAGATGTCCGCGCCATTACAAATTGGGATCGCTGTTTTGCCTCGTCACCGCCACCGTCGTTTTCGCGGTGGCATTGACCGGTCTAAAATTAGTTTCTGCCGCAGGTCTTTGGTTGCTTGTGCGGTGGCTGGCGGGAGGGATTATGATTTTTGCTTTTGCCGAAATGGCCACGACCAGTCACGACTTGCTTACGGCCTTGCTGGGTCTCCATGCGCCAGCCTTGATGCGATCGCCGTTTCTGGCAACTTCGGTAA
>CAISVF010000332.1 GCA_903888765.1 uncultured Verrucomicrobia subdivision 3 bacterium
ATCAACCTGCCCTATGAGCCGGCTGATTGTTTTGCCGTCCGGCAACCCGTGGCGGTTCCGGCCAAGACCTTTTTGAGCCAGCTCCTGTGACGTGGGATGATTGAGGTCATGTTGCCAAATTGTCCGTGACTTGAAACTCGTTCGCTCGGGAACAATGATGGCTCGCTGCGCTCAATAGCATGTTTGTTCGCGTTGCATTCCATTCGTGGGCTTAATCGGTCAACACGAACGAGGGTTCGATTCCCTTCACCCGCTCCAATCTTCACAAACTCCATTAAAACAAGGTAAAAACAGGGGCTTTGGTTTTTTTAAAAGACAAAGTGAGAATAAAAGTGAGAATGAGAATGGTGTTTTAAGCTGATTGATGACGCAAAAACCCCTGTTTTTTAAGGGTGTTAAACAACTCAAATTTATTTCCGGTGAGAATGACGGTCGGAAAATATTGAGTTCCAGTTCGTCGTCTCGCTGAGTCGTTAAACGATAGAAGTTATTGGCCAATGATGATTCACTGTCACAATTCGATTTAAAAATTCTCCACACCTCAGAGGGACCATTTTCGGGTCTGGCTCAGTTTCATAACGTGCGCGCAATCGTCTGCGGGCGAAGGTAGTCGTAAAAGGTTTCGGGCGAATTCACGCCCCCACCGACCCCGCTCAAATTCACACCGCCGTTCTTTGTCCAGCCCACCTCCCAATTCATCTGGCAGCCAACGACCGGGCTTGGGGATATTTTAACACCACTGGATGAAACTGCTTTCTTCATAAATCACGATGCTTATGGAATTCCGATTTGCGCCACAATCTTTGTCCCATCGCGGAGCTGCGCTGCCGGGATGAAATTCCCGGCAATCATTTTACCATCCACTTCCAATCGGGTGACGCCTCGATTTTTCGCAGCCGAATTTTTCACTTCGATGTGCAGCGTCAAGCCGCGAAATTTGCGGGTGGCGGTGAAATCCGGCCAGTCTTTCGGGATGCACGGATCTATGCGCAAGCCGCCGACTTCTGGTCGGATGCCAAGAAGATAATTCGTGGCGGTGAAATGCGCCCATGACGCCGTGCCGGAAAGCCACGGCACGCGTGAACGCCCGAATTTTTCCGAGAACTGCGAGTGCGTGCTCTGGCAATGAACATAAGGCTCGACCTCGCGGATGTCGGCGCGGTCGTTCTGGGCGGCGGGCATGAAGGAACGAAAATAGCGCCAGGCGGTGTCGCCGTCGCCCGCCAGCACTTCGGCCAGCACGGCCCAGCTCTGCGTGTGCGAGAAGATGCCGCCGTTTTCCTTGTTGCCCGGATTGAAGAGCACGGCGCGCATGACTTTCACCGGTGTCTTTGCAAACGGCGGCGCGCACATCGCGACGCCCCATTCCGAGGCGAGTCGTTCCCGCACTGCGGCGAGAGCACGGGCGGATTGCTCCTTGGAAGCCGCGCCGGAGAGAATCGCCCATGCCTGCGTGTTCAAGTAAACCTGGCCTTCGGGATAATTCTTCGTGCCGAAAACTGTGCCATCCTCGGCAATCGCCCAGATGAACCACTCGCCGTCCCAGCAGACGGCTGCGATCTTCTTGTCGAGTGCGGCGAGTTCGGTTTCCGCCCACGCCTTTTCCTTGGCCAGATCTAGCGATGCGCAGATTTCCGCGTAGGTCTTGAGCGCAAGGCGGAGTTGAAATGTGACGAACACGGACTCGCCTTTGTAGCCGAGCTTGAGGCAATCGTTCCAATCGGCAAGCAAGCCGCAGGGCAAGCCCTTTGCGCCGCAGCGTTCCAGATTAAATTCAATTGCCCGCCGCAAATGACCCAACACCGTTGCTTCCCCTTTGTCG
>CAISVF010000333.1 GCA_903888765.1 uncultured Verrucomicrobia subdivision 3 bacterium
ATTTTTGGTTTTTGGCGAAGTTTTAGCGAAGGCGCAGGTTTGAAAACCCTGCAACTGAGCTGAAACAAAGCCAAAAACCAAAAAGACCGCTGTTTCTTGGAACCAAAGGCGCATCGCTATATATTTGATGGAAATGCTCTAAGCCTTGCGGCCGGACCGGGACAGCGGCTGGGGCGCGCGCAGCTTTTTGTAAACCCAGCCTTCGAGGGGGCGCAGGAATTTGAGCGGCCGATAGAATGGCGAGTAAACCAGTCGGAGCCGGCACACCGAGAGAAACATCGTCAGGGAGGAGCGAAAGAGGGAGGAGGTGACTTTGGAGCCGACTTTATCCGTCCACTCCACCGGTACCTCAAGCAGGCGGAACCCGGCGCGCTTCAGGGAGACCAGCAGATTCACATCAAACGCGAGGTCGGCGATGCAGAGCGTGGGATGGATTTTCTCGACCGCCGCACAGCGCATCAGCTTGCAGGGGCATTGAGTATCCTGGATATGCATCCAAAAAAGCATTTCCACGATTACATGAAACGTCCGGCTGATGACCTGGCGGAATTTGGGCTGGGCCTGCAGCAGTACGCTGCCCGGCAGCCAGCGCGAGCCGATCACGCAATCCGCCGCGCCGATATGCCGCGCTAATTTAACAAACGCCTGGGGACCGGTCGCGCCGTCGGCGTCCACGTAGCCGATCAATTCGGTGTTGCCGGCCAGCTTGAGGCCTTCGATCAGGGCTCCGCCCTTGCCGATGGGCGCGGGGAAATCCAGCCATTTTATGGCCGGACAATCCTGCGCCACGCGCTGCACCACAGCCAGGGTATTATCGCGACAGCCATTCAAAACTACCATCAGCCGGAAATCGCCGGTATAATTGCGCTGAAAAAAATCAGCATATTCACGCAGCACCGGTTCGATGCGCGCTTCTTCGTTGTAAGCCGGGATGAGGAGCAACAGGCTTGGGTCGGGCACCCGCTCAGTTTCCCGTTTCAGCCGCCAAGTTTCAAGTTTGCAGTTTCCGGCCGAAGGCATTTAAATGGCCAGCCGGGCTCCGGCCGGCGCAATTGAAACTTGAAAGCGGCCGCGCAAAATCCTTTAATCGCCGCATGGACTCGCGGGAAGCATTGATCGCATTAAACCTCATCGAAGGGGTCGGCCCGGTGCGGGCCCGCTCGCTGCTCGAATATTTTGGCGAGGCGCCCCGCATTTTAGCCGCCGGCAGGCACGAGCTGCTCCGCGTCCGCAATATCGGCGAAGACGTCGCCGGGAAAATATTCGGCTGGGAAAACTCCGTGGATCTCGCCGGAGAGCTGAAGCGCATCGCCGATTTCGGCTGCCAGGTTTTAATCCAAACCGATGAGCATTACCCGCCCTCCCTGCGGGAAATTTATGATCCGCCGCTCGTGCTCTATGTGAAAGGGGAGCTGACCAGCAAGGACAAAAATGCCATCGCCATGGTTGGCTCGCGAATGACGACGCATTATGGCATCGAGACGGCGCGCAAGCTGGCCTATCAGCTGGCTTACACCGGCGTGACGGTGGTGAGCGGGGGAGCCCGGGGCATTGACACGGCGGCGCATCAAGGGGCCCTGAGCGGCAAGGGCCGCACCATTGCCGTGCTCGGGACGGGCATCAATCTCGTGGCCCCGCCCGAGAACGCCGAATTATTCCAGCGCATCGCGGCGAATGGCGCGGTCATCACGCAATTTCCGTTCAACCGGCCGGCCGACAAGCAATCGTTTCCCATTCGCAACCGCATCGTGGCCGGCATGACAATGGGCACGGTGGTGGTCGAAGCGAATCTTGCCAGCGGCGCGCTGATCACGGCGAATTTTGCCAACGAATACGGCCGGCAGATCTTTGCGGTTCCCGGGCGGATTGATTCGCCCCGCAGCAAGGGCTGCCATGAACTGATCAAAAAAGGCGCCAAGCTGTGCGAAGGCGTGGAGGACATCCTGAGCGAGTTTGAATATTTATTCCCCGCCAGCAACCGCCCGCCAGCGGCCAGCGAGACCGGCGTGCTGCCGGCGATGGAGCTGAATCCGAACGAACAAAAGGTTTTTGCCGCCGTCGCGGCGAATGACGAAACCGGGATAGATGAAATCATCCGCGCCAGCGGCCTGCCCAGTTCTACCGTCAACGTGGCGCTGTTCAGCCTGGAAATGAAGCGGCTGGTGAAGCAGCTGCCGGGCAAAGTATTTGTGAGAAACACCTGAAGCCGGCCGGGCGGCTGCCGCGCGGCAGGCGAAGTGGGGATTTTGAAATAGCCTTATGAAATATTTATTCTCCGTGATCGCCAGCGCTTGTCTCGGCCTGAACATCCAGGCTGCGGAGGCCTCGCTGGAATCGCTGGCCAACCCGCTACAGGGCACGGACAATCCCCCGGATTTTTCTCACGGCAACGAATATCCCGCCATTGCGCTCCCGTTTCCCATGAACGTCTGGGCACCGTACACGGAGCCGGCAAAAAACTTTCTGTTTTACCAGTATCGCCATCAGCAAATTCGCGGTCTCCGGCAAACGCACGAGCCCAGCCGGTGGATCGGGGATTATGCCAATTTTTCGCTCATGCCGGTTTCGGGAAAGCTGGTGGTCACGGAGGCGGATCGCGCTTCGACGTTCCGCCACGAGGATGAGGTGGCGCTGCCGGGGTATTACAAGGTTCACCTTGACACCTGGTAGGCCATGGCCGAGGTCACGCCAACGGAGCGCGCCGCGCGCCTGCGCTTTACCTTTGAATCACCGGCCGATTCGTATGTGGTGCTGGAGGTCTTCGGGAGCAAGCGCATTTCCTCGGTGAAAATCATTCCGGGCGAAAACAAAATCATCGGCGTCGCTCGCAATTATCACGGGCGCTCCGGCATGCCGGTGCCGGAAAACCTGGAAAATCACTTTGTCATTGTGTTTGATCGCCCGTTTTCCGCCAGTGGAGTCTGGTCTTCCAATGCCATCCAGTCAGGCGTGACAGAACTCAAAGGGGCGGAAGCGCTGGGCGCGTTTGTGAAATTTGACCCGCGCCAGAATCCGGTGGTGGGCTGCAAGGTTGCCTCTTCTTTCATCAGCGCGGCGCAGGCGGAACAAAATCTGGAGCGTGAAATCGGGGAGGCGGATTTTGCCGCCATCCGGCAGCGGGCCGAAGCCCGCTGGAATGATATGATGGGCCGGGCGCGCGTCGCGGGCGGGACGGAAGACCAGCGGCGGACCTTTTATAGCGCGCTGTACCGCAGCCTGCTGTTTCCGCACCGGTTTTACGAATTCGATCAAGCCGGGAAGCCGGTTTATTTCAGCCCGTATGACGGGAAAGTGCATGGCGGCCATCTTTACACCGACAGCGGCTTTTGGGACACCTTCCGGGCAGCGCATCCGCTGATCTGCCTGCTCTATCCGGAAATCGCCGGGGAGATCCTGGAGGGGCTGGTGCATGCCTATGACGAAAGCGGCTGGCTGCCCGCGTGGTCCGGTCCGGGGCATCTGGAATGCATGATCGGCAACCACGCCTTTTCGCTGCTGGCCGATGGCTGGATGAAAGGCATCCGCTCCTTCGACGCGGAGCGGGCCGTTGCCGCCATGATGCACGATGCCAATACGCAATCGCCCGCGAGCTGCCGCGCCATCGGCCGCGACGGCGCGGAATTCTACAATTCGCTCGGTTATGTGCCGTATTCCAGCCAGCGGGCGGACCCGGCGAGCTTCCGCGAAGCCGGGGCAAAAACGCTGGAGTTTGCTTACGATGACTTTTGCGCGGCCCAGCTCGCGCACGCCATCGGGAAAAATGCCGAGGCGGAGGGGTTTGCGCGGCACGCGATGAACTACACCAACCTGTTTGACACCAAAGCCGTCTTTATGCGCGGGCGCAAGGCGGATGGTACATGGAATGAGCCATTCTATCCGGATGAATGGGGCGGACCATTCACCGAAGGCAATGCCTGGCAATGGACCTGGAGCGTCATGCAGGATGAGCCGGGATTAATGACCTTGATGGGAGGCGAGAAAAATTACGCCGCCCAGCTGGATGCCATGTTTGCCGCCGCGCCGACGGCCCGGCCCGGCACGTACGGCCACCCGATTCACGAGATGACGGAAATGGTGGCCGCCGGCATGGGTCAATACGCGCATGGCAACGAGCCGGTGCATCATCTGATTTATCTCTATGATTACGCCGGCCAACCCTGGAAAACCCAATTGCGCGTTCGCCAAACCATGGCCTTGCTGTACCAGCCCACTCCGGATGGCACGTGCGGCGACGAAGATACCGGACAAATTTCTGCGTGGTATGTTTTCAGCGCGCTGGGTTTTTACCCCGTCTGCCCCGGCGATCCCGCTTACCTGATTGGCAGCCCGCTTTTTGACCGGGCAACGCTGGCCCTGCCGCAAGGCAAAGTCTTTACCATCACCGCAAACAATAATGGCCCGCAGCAGCGCTACATTAAAAGTGCGACCTTGAACGGTGACTTGTTGGCTCGGACCGTGCTCAGTCACGAAAGCATCGTGTCGGGAGGTGAACTTATCTTCCAAATGGATGCCGCGCCCAATTATCACTGGGGCGAATCAGTTGCTAACCGCCCGGTTTCCCCGCTCCAAACCCTGCTGAAAAACCATTTTTAACCAGCCAGAGCAACTCTGTGAGGGGGTTGCCGCGTTGGCTCGAACCGGGACGTCTCTGGCGGGCGCCCCTGGAGAAGGAATCCCTGCCACGGTTCCGGATAAGAGGCTGGCGCTCGCACACGCGCAGATCCTTGATCCGGATGGGACAACCGAGCCCCCCTGTGCGCCAGACGCACAGTGTCCAAACCGGGTGACCCGTGGTAATAGTCTGGGGTCATCTAAATGAAAAAACTTTTTTGTATTTTTGCATTGGCCACCTTAGCGGGACAGGTACTGTTTGCGGCAGCTTATCAATGGACCAATACCCTGGGGGGCAGTTGGTATAATATATTTAACTGGTCGCCAAACGGTTTGCCCGGCACCAATGACACTGCAAACATTACCAATGCCGGCAATTACACGGTGACGCTGACCGGCAATGTCACGGCTACCCCCGGCATTGTGACCCTGGGAGGTGGCGGCAATCCCACCCTGCTGATTGGCGACAATGCCACGCTGGCCCCGATGGTAGTTTGCTCCGTTACCACCGGTGGCACCCTGGCCATCAGCAATAGCCTCGCCAGCGCCACCATTACGGGATACGTGGATGTGCAGTTCGGCGGACAGTTCTGGATTGAAGGCACAGCCCAAAAGATGTTTTACAGCCTGAACGTTGGCAATCAGGGCACCATTATTTGGAGTGGCGGTAATTGGTCAACCGGTGGGGGCGGCGGCACCCAGTTTTACAATAGCGGCCTTTTTCAAATTACGGGAGATAACACTACCAGCTATGGCGGCGGGGCGGGTTCACTGATACTGAATAATTCCGGCATTGTGCGCAAGACGGGGGGATCCGGAGTCACCGCTTTCGGTTTGGCCCTGACGAACCAGCCGGCGGGGCTGGTCGATGCGCAGGCTGGCACGCTGGCTTTCGCTGCCGGCAATAATACCGTAGCCGGATCGTTCACCAGCACGGCGCCGGGAAAAATTATGCTCACGGGCGGCACTTGGACGGATGGCGGCGGCACCTTTTCGGGAACGGGCACCAACACCTTTTCCAGCGGCACTTTCAATCTGCGCACCAACCCGCCGGCCGGCCTGCAATTTATCGGCGGCGACGTCTATATCACGGGGGCGAACACCTTCCAGCAAGCCGGGGCGATAACCAACCTGGCGATTGATGGAGCGGCGCTGCATGGCACCAACGCAGTCGCCGGCACATTTTCTTTCACCAGCGGGAGCATTTACGACCGGCTGACCATTCTGACGAATGGGCTGTGGCTGGTCAGCGGCTCAGCCAACAAATTGCTCTATAATTTGAATTCCTTGGACAATCAGGGCACGGTAATTTGTGGCGGTTCGCTAAGCGTGGGCGGCAGCCAATACCTGACCAACAACGGCCTCTGGCAATTCACCAACGATTGTAATGTGGCCTGGGGTGGGAGTGCTGCACCGCTGTTCCTCAATAAGGGCATCGTTCGCAAAACCGGCGGCACGGGGACTTCGGGATTCACTTACTGCTTTTTCATCAACCAGCCCGGCGGCCTGGTTGAGTCGCAAATCGGCACACTGTCCCTGGCCAATACCACCAACATTTTAGGGGGGGCATTCACTGCCACTTTGCCCGGAAAAATTAACATCTCCGGAATCACTCTGGATGCCGGTGGCACCTGTGGCGGCAGCAGTACCAATCAATTTTCCAGCGGTGCCTTTTATCTTCGCACCAACCCGATCCCCGGGCTGCAGCTCACCGGGGGCTTTATTTACGTGGCCGGCACCAACACGTTTCAGAATGCCGGCGCCATCACTAATCTGACCCTCGATGGTGCCACCTTGGCGGGAAGCAATGTGGTCGGCGGCGGCACCTTGACGGTGAATTCCGGTTCGCTGACTGGCCAATTGCTGGTGCAAAACAATGGCCAGCTCTGGCTGACCACGGGCGGCAGTAAATCAATTGGCACCGCGATGTTGATCAATCAAGGCACGGTTACTTTCAATGCGCCGGGCATCAGCGTCGCCAGCACGACGATTTCCAATGGCGGACTCTGGCAAATCACCGGCGACTATGGATTCACTTATGGTGGCGGGAGCTGGCCGTTATTCACGAACAGCGGCCTGTTCAAAAAATCCTCCGGCAGCGGCGTGGCCGCCAACACCAGCATGAATTTCTACAACCAGACTTCCGGCGTGGTGGAGGTGGCTGCGGGAACGCTGCAACTGCCGGCCGGTTCGACTAATTTTGCCGGCACGCTGCGGCTCAGCGGCGGCACGCTCAATGCCAACGGAACTCTTTGCGTGGCCGGCGGCACGCTGGATGGCTCCGGCACGCTGGGCGCAAACAGTTTCACTGGCGGCAGTATTTCACCCGGCCTCAACGGACCCGGACTGATTATTTTTTCCTCCGGCCTGAATGTCAATTCCAACGTCACGCTTGTGGTGGACGGCAACGGCCCGGTGGCCGGTTCGCTGTATGATCAGCTCTCCGTGACCGGTGCGGTGGTCTTGACCAATTGCAATCTCCAAATCACCGGCCTGCCCAATGAGCCGGCGGGAACCACCTTTGTGCTGATCAATAATGATGCCACGGACGCCGTGGGCGGCGCGTTTGCCGGCCTGCCGGAAAATACGCCGATCACCGTGGGTGCGCAGGCCTTTCGCATCCACTATGCCGGCGCTTCAGGTAATGATGTGACGCTGGTACGCGACGGCGTGATCGTCGGTCCGCTGCTCTCGCTCCGCGGCGTTACCAATGGCAGCAGTTATTTTTCCGGAGCGGGTGCGATTCCCTTCACCGCGTTCACGGTGCGCGCCTCGACGAACCTCATCAACTGGACCAGCGTCGGTGCGGTGACCAGCGACGTTAGCGGAGTCTGGAACTTTATTGACACCAATGCCTGGCGCTATGCGCACCGGTTTTACAATACCACAAATTAACCCAAAACGGATTTATGATTATGGCTCGACTATTCCTTCTGGCAATGATGGCCTTGGCCGCAAATTCGCTCAAGGCTCAAGTCCCGGCCGCCTGGAACGTTCGCGGCGCTGGTACCGGAGGGGCGATGTATGCGCCAGCCATCAGCCCGTTCAATCCGCAGGAGTATTATTTTTCCAGCGACATGAGCGAGCTATATCACACGGCTGACTTCGGCAATTCCTGTTCCGTCCTCAATTTTCAGCAGATTCAGGGTGGGCATTTTTCGGTGGCGCAATTCACCGCCAATTCCAACATCCTCTACAACTTGACTTACACCGGCGGCAACAATGCCACACCGGTCAAAAGCACGGACGCCGGTCAGACTTGGTCCGCGCTGCCGGGCAATCCTTTGCCCGCCGACGAGACTTACAGTCTTTGGGCGGACTTTAATAATCCGCAGCGCCTCGTGACGGCGGGTTGGGCGGCGATCTATCTATCAACCAATGGCGGCAACAGTTTTACCTCGGTAAATGTCGCGCCGACCAACGGTACCGGCGGTCTGATCGGCGGCGCGTTTTTTGACGCCAATAATATTTATCTCGGCACGTCGGAAGGGCTGATTGTTTCCACCAACAACGGCGCGACATTTTTCAACGCCGGCACGCCGGGCATTCCGGCGGGGGAATACATCCGCTCTTTCGTCGGCGCGAAAGTCGGCGGCACGACGCGGTTCTTTGCATTGACCGTAGCTGTCACTTACGCCGGTCAGGATGTTGGCGCAGATTACTGGGGCAACATTCGCGGCATTTATTCGATGGACAACGCCACCGGCCCGTGGTTGCCTCGCTTTGGCGGCATTGATACGAACAGCGATTTTCTGATGTTCATTGCCATGGCGCGGAACGACATCAACACCGTTTATGCCGGCGGCAGCAAATACACTGCCCTGGGCGATGTACCCGGGGTTATGAAAACCACCGACGCCGGCCTGACGTGGACCAATATATTTCTCACGACCAGCAATCAAAACATCATCACCGGCTGGTCAGGGCAAGGCGGCGACAAAAATTGGGGCTACGGCGAAGTGGTTTTCGGCCTCGCCGTCGCGCCGAGCAACTCAGCGTCCGTCGTGTTCACGGACATGGGCTTCATCCACAATTCCACCAATGGCGGCGCGCTCTGGCGGCAGGCTTACACCAGCGCCGCTGATCAGCATCCGGCTGGCGCGACGGCGTTTGCGAAAAACACTTATCACAGTATCGGCCTCGAAGACACTTCCGCCTGGCAAATATTATGGAGCGACCCGACGAATGTTTTTGCCGCGTTTTCCGACATTAGCGGCATCCGCAGCACCGATGGCGGTAACGGCTGGTCGTTCAATTACACCGGTCACGCGGCGAACACCATGTACCGCGCTTTTATTCATCCGGTCAGCAAAATCATTTACGCCGCAACTTCGGACATTCACGACTTGTATCAAAGCACGCGGCTCGCGGACTATCCGCTCGACGACGGCGACTCCAATGGGAAAATCATTTATTCCGCCGACAAAGGCGCGACGTGGCAGACGCTGCACACGTTCAATCATCCGGTGTTCTGGCTGTGTCCCGACCCGAACAATACCAACACAATTTACGCCAGCGTGGTTTCCTCGGCGAGCGGCGGCGTTTATGTTTGCACGAACATTTCCGCCGGCGCGTCGTCGAGCTGGAGCAAGCTGCCGAACCCCCCGCGCACAGAAGGCCATCCGGCGTGCCTCAATGTTTTGAACGACGGCAAACTGGTGGCCGCGTATTCCGGCCATCGCAATCCGGCATTCACCGCCAGCTCCGGCGCTTTTGTTTATGACCCGATCCAACACATTTGGAGCGATGTTTCTGATCCGGGCATGCTGTATTGGACGAAAGACCTGATCGTGGATCCCGCCGATCCATCGCAAAACACCTGGTATGTCTGCGTCTTCAGCGGATGGGGCGGACCGCCGGACGGACTCGGCGGACTTTACCGCACCGCTGATCGCGGCGCGCATTGGAGCAAGATCAACCCGCTCGACCGCGTGACTTCGCTGACGTTCAATCCGGCGAATTACAACGAAGCGTATCTGACCACCGAAACTTCCGGTCTCTGGTTTTCCACGAACAGCCACGCCGCCACGCCGGTGTTCAATCTGGTGACGAATTATCCATTCCGCCAGCCGGAGCGCGTTTATTACAATCCTTACGACCTGAAAGAAATTTGGATCACCAGCTTCGGCGATGGCTTGATGGTCGGCCGTTCCGGCGCGGCGTCGCAAACCTTGCAGTTTTCCACCGCCAATGTTTCCGCGAGTGAAACCAACGGCAGCATGAGCATCAGCGTCACGCGCACCGGTGGCACGAATGGCGCGGTCAGCGTGAATTTTGCGACGCTGATCGGCTCGGCGAATTCACCGGCGAATTACACCTCGACGAACGGCGTGCTCAATTGGCCGGACGGTGACGCGTCGCCGCGCAGCATCACCGTACCCATCAAAAACACCTCCGGCTACACCGGCAATTTGAGTTTTGGTCTGGCCCTCTCCAATCCCGCCGGCGCGGCGCTCGGCGGAAACATGGCGACGCTTACGATACTCGACACCGATGCACCGCCGGCGCGGACGAATTTCAATCTCATCGTCGCCAGCGGTACCGGCACCAGATTTTATGTCGTTGGCTCCACGGTCCATATTTCCGCCGCCGCCGCGCCGTCCGGATATGGTTTTGATCAATGGATTGGCGCGCCGGTGGCGAATCCGTTGGCCGCCAACACCACACTAGTCATGCCGGCGGCGGACACTACCATTTCTGCGCTCTACAAATGGCTCGCGCCGGGCACGAACTACGAAGTCGGCCCCGGTTTGGCCTATACGAATTTAAGTTCCGTGCCGTGGACCAACTTGATGCCGAACGACGTGGTGAACATTCATTGCCAGCCCGGCGGCTATCATGAAGTCATCCTGCTGTCCAACAGCGGCGCCACCAATGCGCCCATAACGCTGCATGGAATTCCCGATCCGGTGACCGGTGCGCTGCCGGTGATTGACGGCTCGAATGCCCTCGCCGCGGCCAGCATTCCCTGGCGCAACCCGGTGTTCGACGGCTTCGGAGTCGTCGTCATCAGCCGCGACAGCAGCACCACTTGGGGCTACATTCCGTCGTTCATCACGCTTGAAAATTTGCATCTGCAAAATGCCGACCGCGCCACACCATTTAATTCCAATCTGGCGGGGCAAACCAATTTCTCCCGCTTCGCCTGCGGCATCTATGTTGAGTTTGCCCAGCATTTGACGATTCGTAATTGCGAAATCAACGGCTGTGAAAACGGGTTTTTCTGCAATTCGAAAGACAGCACACCGCTGGAACTTTCCGCCGATATTCTGATTGAACATTGCCGCATCCACGACAATGGCTATCCCGGAGATTACGGGGTCCATAATCTGTACACCGAAGCGATGGGGATCACGCTCCAGTATAATTTGATCGGCCCGCTCCGGCCCGGGGCGGATGGCGAGCAATGGAAAAACCGCTCTGCCGGCACCCGCATTTGTTATAATGAGTGGATTATGGGAGCGGGGCCGGGAACCTGCATGTGGCTGGAATCGCCGCAAGGTGGCCAGGGCGTGATTGATTTGGATCCGGGCTACAAAACAAACTGGTGCTACGGCAATGTGTTTTACAATCCGCCGACCAGCGGCGGCATCACGATGATTCGCTTTGATGCACTTGGCATTGAAGGGGTGCCCCGCAGCGGCACGCTTTATTTTTACAACAACACCGTGGTTAACCAGGCGGACCAGTCGCAGCGCTACGGCACCTCGGTTTTTGAACTCCCGCACCACAGCGAGGTGCTGGGGTTTGATATCCACGACGTGCTGGATTGCCGCAACAATATTTTTGCGAACCTCCCCGGCACCACCAATGGCACGGCTGGCTACTTTTCCTTGCTGGCTTCGGACGACGGAACGATTGTTTATGGCACGAACTGGATCAGTCCGGGAACACTCTGGTACACGCTACCGTATCTGGCCACGAATTTTTATGGCGCGTTCACCGGCACCAACGGACTTCTATTCGGTGACGCTTCCGGCAAAAACAATCCGGGCTTTGTGGATGGGATGCGCACGAACTTTCATCTGCTGGCCAATTCGCGGTGCGTGGATGTCGCCGGACCGCAATCGCCGCAAATTGCCGGCACCGCTGATGACGTTTCGCTGGAATATCTTTTCCCGGCCAGTTTTCAAGCCCGCGCGGTAAATGGTCTCGGCCTCGACCTCGGCGCGTTTGAAGGCAATTCCACCAACGTGCCACCGGCCGGCGGATACCTTCAATTTTCCGCCGCCACCGCTTCCCTCGCCGAAACTGCCGGCGGCATTTCGCTGGCCGTCAACCGCATCGGTGCCACCAATGGCACGGTCAGCGTGAATTTCGCCACCAGCGATGGCACCGCCACCGCACCGGCAAATTACGCTGCCACCAACGGCACGCTGGCTTGGGCTCCCGGCGACAGTTCCGCGCGGTCGATCACGATTCCGGTTCACTACGCGGCCGGATATTTCGGCAATTTGAATTTCACCGTCACGCTTTCCGGCGTCACCACCAACGCTGCCCTGGGCACTCCGGCGGCGGCCACGGTGACCATTCTTGAAACCGATCTCGCGGCGGCGAATTATCCGCCTGTGGCGGATTCGCAGAGCCTCAGTGTTGTGGAAAACATTCCGGTGGCCATCACGCTGACCGGCCACGATAAGGATAATGATCCGCTGACCTTTACCGTGGTGCGGCCGCCCACGCACGGCAGTTTAAGCGGCACACCGCCGAGTCTGATATTCACACCGTCAAACAATGCCACCGGGCCGGACGGATTCATCTTCTATGTGAGCGATGGCAAAACCAATTCCGCGCCGGCGCTGGTGCAAATGGGTATCAATGCGCCCACCAACCCCGCGCCGGTCACGGCGATTCTGTCGCCGGCAAATCACAGCTGGTTTATCGCTCCGACGAACATCGTCATCGGCGCCAGCGCCAGTTCGCCCAATGGCATTCTCCGCGTGGATTTTTATGCGTTTACCAATCTGCTCGGCAGCAGCAGCAACGCACCCTATGTTTTCACCTGGACGAATCCGGCTCCGGGCCAATATCCGCTGTGTGCCAAAACCCTTTCCAACGGCGGCGCGCGCACTTACTCCGCGCCGGTCAACATAGTAGTCGTCGGGGCCAAACCGGTGATGACCATTCAACCGCTTGGCGCGCAACATTCACTCGCGTGGCCGCTGGGCGTAAATGGCTGGCTGTTGCAGGAAGCCACCAACCCGGCTGGCCCGTGGCAATTGAACAATCTCCCGGTTCTCGACACGCCCGCGACGCACACGGTGACCGTGCCCAATCAGAACGAAAAATATTTTCGCCTATATCTGAATCAATAATTCAGCGCAATTGTACGGAGGCTTGTGACTGACTGCTCTGCAGAACGCCTTTAAACCGCTATCCATATCCCGCATGAAGAAATTAATCAATTTGTTCGCCGCGATGGCCTCCATCGCCTTTTTAAATGAGCTTCCGGCCCAGACGAATTACCTCACGATTTTCGATACGGCGTTGCGCGGCGATTGGCAGAGCCAGAACTGGGAGGGATATCCGCTGCCCACGGATTTTGCCGCGTCGGCTCCCGGCCGGCCCGGAGCCAAAGCCATCGAGGTCAATTTCACCAACTATTGGGACGGTTTTGGTCTGGCAGATATGAAGCCTGGTTGGGATATACAGTGGAATTACCTCAACGAGTTGCGGACGGTGGAATTTGACATCTATTTTGCCACCAATTCCACCAGTCCCGACCATTTGAATTTTATCCTGGATGACAACGGGCTGTCGGACGCACCGGCGATCTCCAGCCTCATTCCCAATTGGGCTTCATTGACCGATAGCCAGCGTTACGGCCATTGGTTTCATGCCACCGTGGATTTGTCGGCGATTCACCCAAAAATCGCGCGCTTCTTCCGTTTTATTTTATTCAATAGCGGCGAATTCAAGCCGCATTTTTTCCTGGCCAACATCCAGCTCGGCTGGGTTAATCGCACCAATCCGCCCCTCATCACGCTGAATTCGGCGACGCTCAATCCGACTTACGATCAATTAACGCTGGTTTACCACACGGATGAATACACAGTCGGTCAGGTGGATTACGGCGTCGGCAATTTTGGCAACACCATTGTCGGCGACGCCAACAATTGGAATACCGACTTCGCCTTTACCCTGACCAACCTGTCGTTCGGCACCACCGTGCAATATCGCATCGCCGCCCGCGATCATCGCACGGACACCAACGCCGCGCCCAATATCAGCTATTACACCAACACCTTTGCTGTGCCGCTCAAGCCCACGCAGCCGCCGGCGATTACCAGTTTCACTGCGACCAATGTTTTGGGCAACCGGGCGACTCTGCTTTGGAATACGGAACGCCCCTGCACCGCGCAGTTGACCTATCACAAAACCGGCGGTCCAGACCTGAACCGCAGCTTTCCTAATCTGGCCGTCAATCAGGCCGGGGTTCTCGACTTGATTGAGGCGATGACACTTTACGCTGTCACCGTCATCGTGACGGATGCGTTTGGTTATACCAACTTGCAGTCCACCACGTTTACTTCCGGCACCAACAGCGCGCCGGATGTGGTGATCACGGTCAACCCCAGCCAGACGCATAAAATCTCGCCCTATATTTACGGCATCAACGACCGGTTTTTCCTCAATGACGCGCCGCGAAACCTTCCGTTCGACCGCTCGGGCGGCAACCGCTGGACGGCTTACAATTGGGAAAACAATGCCTCCAACGCCGGTAACGATTGGTATTTTGAAAGCGATGATTATCTCGGCGGCGGCGAAACGCCGGGCGAGGCTGCGCGGAGTCGCGTGGCTACCGACCATGCCAATGGTGTCGCCAGCCTCATCACCATTCCACTTCAGGGTTATGTGACGGCAGACAAGAATGGTTCCGTGGACATCAGCGACCCCAATCATCTGGCCGCTCGCTTCAAGCAAGTTGCTTTCAAAAAAGGCTCGGCGTTCGCCTACCCGCCGAATACCAATGACGACTATGTTTATGATGATGAATTTCTCTGGGCACTTCGCAACCAATTCACTAATGACATTTACGGGGACACCAACCTGCCCGTTTTCGTCAGCCTCGACAATGAGCCTGACCTCTGGCCTTCCACGCACGAAGAAATTCAAGGTTCCGCCATGACGCCCGTGGACACTTTCATCACGAATTCCAAATCCATGTGCTGCGCCATTAAGGACCTGGCCCCGGGCGCAAAAACTTTTGGCCCCGTCAATTTCGGTTTCTCCGGCATGAGCTATTGGCAGGGCGCCTACGCGGATTTCACCGCCGATAATTGGTTTGTGGACAAATATCTTACGGAAATGAAAAAGGCCGAACAATCTGAAGGGCGGCGCTTGCTGGACGTATATGATTTTCATTGGTATCCCGAAGCCGTCAGTGCGAACGGCACGCGCATCGGCAAGCTCGTGCAGCCCAATCTATCCGCCGACGCAATCCAAACCATCGTCCAAAACCCGCGCAGTCTCTGGGACACCAATTTCACCGAGAAATCCTGGATCGCCGATTACTTCGGCGGCCCTATCTTCATCCTCAAACGAATGCAGGATAAAATCGCCGCCGATTATCCCGGCACCGGCTTGGCCATTACTGAATACCAATTCGGCGGCGAGAACAACATTGCCGGGGCCGTTGCCGAGGCTGACTACCTCGGCATTTTCGGCAGCCTCGACCTCTTCGCCGCCAGCTATTGGCGGCAATGGACCAACATGCCGTTCATCGCCGCCGGATTTGACATGTATCGCGACTATGACGGCAAGCTCGGAACATTTGGAGATATTTCCATCGCCGCCAGTTCCAGCAGCGTCAGCAACGTGACTGCTTATGTCAGCGCCGATTCGCAGCATCCCAGCCGCCATGTGATTGTCGCCATCAATCGCTCGTGGAACGCGCAAGATGTAGCCTTTTCCGGCATCAACATTTCGGGCCTGGCAAAAATTTACCGGGTGCAGGACCAGCAATCCACGCCGGCCTTTGTCGGCTCCGTGCCAGCTGACCTTTCGTCCTGGGTGGTCACGCTGCCGGCACTCAGTGTTTCAACCATTGAAATCACAGCGGCAAGCAACAATTACGCGGCTTGGTTGGCTAATAATTTTACCGCTAGCGAGCAAACGAATTCCGTTATCAGCGGCATGAATGCCGACCCGGAACACATCGGCATGCCGAACCTTTTACGTTATGCTTTTAATCTGCCAGGGCGCGGAGCCGTGGCGCAAACTGCCACTCCGGAAATCGTCAACTTCGGGAATCAAAAATTTCCCGCCATTCAATTTAACCGGCAGTCTAGCGCGAGCGATCTCACCTACCTTATTGAAAGCAGCACCGATTTACTCCAGTGGACGAATATCAGCACGCTATCCGCTGGTAGTCCGACCACCATTACGGTTCAAGATGCAACGCCGTTGAATTCGCAACCGACCCGATTCCTCCGCGTACGCGTCCAGTACTTGCCTCAAGCTCAGTTGACCAGATGACCTCCAAAATCGGTCCAAAACCGGTACGATTTCCGGTCCGCGGGCCGGTCGAAAATTCGGGTCGCTGCTAAATGCCAAAATCATAAGGGGGATTTTCCCGGGCCAAGCAGGGGTATCGCATCGGATTGGACACCGGGGGATTTTTGTGTATCGTCTGTCTGCGAACCGATGAACAAGGACAAGCTTACTCCCGGTCAAAAGGCGCTCCAGATTAATCTCGACGCCCGCAAATATGGCACCTTCGCTGAAATCGGCGCAGGTCAGGAAGTCGCGCGCTGGTTCTTTCATGTAGGCAAAGCTTCCGGCACCGTGGCCAAAACCATCTCGGCCTATGACATGGCGGTGAGTGACGCCATCTATGGGCCCAGTGACCGCTACGTGAGCCGCAAACGCCTGCAAGCCATGCTGGATCTGGAGTACGGCCTGCTGTTGGAGCGACTCGACAAATCGCTGGGCGATCGCCGCACGTTCTTTGCCTTTGCCAATACTATCACCACCAAGGCGGTCAGCAAAGCCGGTCAGGAGGAGGGGCACGGCTGGCTCGGAATTAAATTTCAAACCACCCCGCGCAGTGCGCCCTCCACCATCATCATTCATGTGCGGATGCTCGATTGGGAAACCCTCCGCCAGCAGGAGTCCATCGGTATCATCGGGGTGAATCTCATTCACGCGGCTTTCTACCAGCATATCGAGCCGGAGCGCCTGGTCGGTGCCCTGATGGACGGCCTTACCAGCCAGCGCGTGGAGGTGGATCTCATTAAATTCTCCGGCCCGGCGTTTTGTGGCGTGGATAACCGCCTCATGGCTCTTCAATTGGTCGAGCAGTGGCTCACCGAAGCCGCCATGTTCACGGCGGATGGCGAGAGTGTCATCCCCAGCGAACTGCTCTACAAAAAACCCGTCCTGCTGGAGCGCGGCAGCTTTCGTCCGCTGACCAACCCGATGCTGGACATGATGGAGCGCGCGCACGAACAGTTTATCCGTGAGCCGGCGTTGCAGGGGGAAGTGCCGGTAACCATGTTCGAAATGACCTTGCGCCAGTTGCAGGTCGGCGATGCGATTGATCACCGGGATTTTCTGGATCGGGTGGATACCTTGGGAGCATTGGGCAAGCCGGTGTTGATTTCCAACTTTCTCCGCTATCACCGCCTTGTGGGATATCTTTCGCGCCAGACGCAAAAACCCATTGGCCTGCCCATTGGACTGGTGCGCTTCCGGGATGTATTGGACGAACGCTTTTACACTGATCTGGCCGGGGGCCTCATGGAGTCCCTGGGCCAGCTTTTCAAAAATGGAGCCAAACTTTACGTTTACCCTTCGCTGGATAAAAAGACCGGCAAACTGACCACGGTGGAAAATCTAGAGGTGGCCCCGCATCTGCGCCACTTGTACGCGCATCTGGTGGAAAACAAATTCATTGAGAATATCACCGGTTACAACCCCGAGGCCTTGCGAATTTATTCCGGCGACCTGATGGCAAAAATCAAAGCTGGCGATGAATCGCTTGCCCAGGTGGTTCCCGCTCCCATTTTTGAAGCGATCAAGACCAAGCAGCTTTTCGGATGGCGATCCAGGGTTCCCGTCGGCGGACCCTGATGGTGGCGGGGTGGTGATGACAAGCGGATTTTTCGCTGCACTGCCTGTTTGCCGGCTCTTGCTGTACCAGTTGCAGCTAGTATTCAGTTTCAGGAATTCTTCTTCACCATCAGGCCTGATCCTTGCCTGTTCAGCTGCCCGGCTCTCCAGCCGGGACCGGCTACGAAACAAACTTGCCTACGTACTTGAGCAGACCCTGCTTGGTTATCCGAATACCTAAAACCCCACGCAAAAACCCAGTGACTTCCTGATATTCCGAGTAAACAACTCTGATTTCCTTCAGCGTGGTTCGGGTGGCGATTTGCCGGACAATGTCCAAATCTGTGGACAGGTAATGAGGATAAAAATGCCAGATAAACAGGCCGACCAGCCAATAGCGGCGAGGCATACAGGCTAATAAAACTTTTTCATCGTAAACATCTTTCGACTGGTTGCTCTTTTCGCACCAGACTTCCTGAAAAGTTTTCGGGGCCACAGGTAAAATTACCTTGAATAGGCCGGTGGCGTCAATCATCTAGAAGACTTGGCAGGTCGAAAGCACCAAGCACGTTGCAGGAATAAGCCTATGGCTTGGGGATGAGCCGCTGTCCCGCGACTCGCAAATCTTAAACCCAGATCATCGGCGGGGAGGGGCTGAATTCCACCAGGGGAGCGTGCAATAGTGCACCTATATTTGCGCGGGTGTCAGTGGCAGAAAAACCGCTCGCCAGCCAGTGCCGGTGCCGGAATGAACTTTCGACGACTGTAGAGCATTGACAGAAAAGATATAGGGATGGGCAGCGCGGATTTTTGGTTGTTGGCGAGGCTTTATCGAAGGCACAGGTTTGAAAACCCTGACTGCCATGCGCGCCAGCGCATCGACGCATCTGGGCATCATTCTCGCAGGACTTGGGAAGTCAAACTGAGTTGAAACAAAGCCAAAAACCAAAAAGACCGTTGTTGCTCGGAACCAAAGTCGCATCGCTATATATTTGATGGAAATGCTCTGGCGGACTGCCATGCGCTTCAGAACGATTGTACCACTGGGTCGCTTGAGGGGCATGTTGATGAGCAAGTTGACTCCCGGACCGACTTGCCGGACAAATATTCCAACTCTTCTGCCAGCCGTTGCAAGTGTTGTTCCACTTGATCAATCAACTCGTCCGGCGTGGACGTCCCGGCCGTGATCCCGACCGTATCGGCCGCCCCAAACCATTCCGGGCACAGATCTTCCGCAGTGCGGACATGATGAACGCGGGCACAAAATTGGGAGCAGGTTTTTACTAATTCATGCGTGTTATTGCTGTGCACCCCGCCAATCACGACCAGCACGGAGCATTTTTGCGCGAGTTCCACCGCCGCGCTCTGCCGCTGTTTGGTGGGCTGGCAAACCGTGTCAATAAAGCGAACTTCGGAGTCGGGAAATCGTTCGCGGAGGCCTTGTACAAGGTGCCGGACTTTTTCAATTGGGTGGGTGGTTTGCGCCACGACTCCAAAGCGCAGGCGGGTGCGCAAGCTGGCAAGTTCTTCTCCAGACAGGATGACATCAAACTCCGCCAGATCTTCGGTCATACCTCGCACTTCCACATGGTCGCGCTTGCCAATAATAACGGGATGAAACCCCGCGGCCACTAACTGTTGCAGGCTGCGGTGCGCAAGCTGTACCAGCGGGCAAGTCGCTTCCACGACTTGCAAGCCCCGCTGACGGGTTTCGGCCAGGCGGCGCTGGGAAGCGCCATGAGCGGTGATCATGACCCTTGGCGTGGTCACAGCCGCCGCATTGTTCTCAAACCGGATGCCCCGGCTGCGGAGCATGGCCAGTACCGTTTCATTGTGCACCAGATCCCCCAAAACCGTCAGCGGTTGTGTGGCCGATTGCCGCACCGCTAGTGCAATGGCGTCGCGAACCCCAAAACACATGCCCAGATGTTCCGCCTTTAAGATTTTCATATTAAGCTTTGTAACACAAAGTAAAAGACCAGAGAGGTTTGGGTTTGTTCAAAAAAATTCAGGAAAGTTTGTGCTGCCGGACAATCTGCTCCAGCAGGTCAATATAGTCGGCAAACGCTTTGCGGCCCGCCGGGGTGAGCGAGCAGCAGGTCAGGGGACGGTTATTCTGATAGGATTTGGCCACCGACACAAAGCCCTCCTGTTGCAGGGTGCGGATGTGGGTGGTGAGGTTGCCGTCGGTCATCCCCAGCAGGTTGCGCAGCTCGGTGAACGCCAGTTCGGGTGCGGCCGCCAGTGCGGACATGATGGCCAGCCGCCCTTTCTCGTGAATCACACGGTCAAGCTGAAGAAAAGGTTCCGGATTCACGCGACAGGATTTTCCCGCTCAGTCAGGTACAGGTAGCCTCCGTAAGCCAGATGAAGCCCGCCAAAGAAAGCTCCCATGAGCCAGTGCGCCTGGGTGGCATCATGGTGGATGCCGCTTGCGCGGAAGGTATAATAAAGTCCACAAGCGCTGCCCATGAACAGCCACCCAAAAACCTTGATGCCGCGCGGCATGAAAAAACCCGCCGCGTGCAGGGCGCAGCCATAGCATAAAATCCACGCCAAGGCTGAACGTTGAGCAATTTCAGCTCCCGCCTGACCAATAAAGAGCGGCCCTCCGCCCAGACACAAGCCCGCCAGCAGCGGCGGCAGGAGCGCCTGCGCCACGCGGCGCGTGGGTGGTGACCAGAACGCCTCGCCCGCCTGCAAGGCCTGCCGCCGGGCAATTAAAAAAGCCCCCGCCACCGCCAGCAGCGCGGTCACCAGCCACAGCCATCCAAACGCGGATGCCGAAGTCAGCCGAAACCAAAGCCCCGTTGCCGCCGCCAGCACACCCGCCCCACCCGCAAAGAGCATAATGGGAGCCAGTTCCCGGCGATAAACTGCCGAACGCTCCATCAAGGTGCGAATCACCTGCAGGTTTTCAGTCGCCTGTTTTGTTTCCATGCTTTTACTTTGCACCACAAAGCCAATTCTGGCAAATGAAAAAGTCACCTCTGCTGAGGGCCCGCCGACTGCGGTTTCATCCTGCCTCCCCGCTTGCTTTCCGGTTTGATCCGGTGGAAAATTTCCGCGTGCCGCCTCCGAAAAGGAAATCCGCTGTTGTCCGCGCCCGTTCCCGGGTGCTGACGCAATGGCGGGGCGTGGATTATGGTCCGCTGGAAATGGCGCGGGCCACGCCCGCGCGGAGCGTTGGCGACCTGCTGCCAGCTTTGCTGAAAGATTTGCGGCTGGACACTCGGCGGGCCGAGGCGGAAGTGGTCAAGGTTTGGAATGATCTGCTGGATCCCGCCATCACCGCGCATGCACAACCGGCGAACCTCTACAGAGGCACGCTCTTCGTAAATGTGGATAACAGCGCCTGGCTGAATGAAATCGTGCGCTACCGCCGGAAGGAAATCCTGGAACGCCTCCAGCACAGCTTCGGGCCGAGTGTCGTCCAGAAAATTTCCTTTCGCATCGGGTAAGCGAGCGCAAGCCACCACCGGTTACGCACTAATTCGCGAAAATAGCCGCAACTGTTTGGAAGTGAGCAGCCACTGGAGAGTGGCACATTTTCCGGCCTGGAGTCTATCCACCTTGAGTTTGGCGAGCGCCCCTTTTTTTAGCGCAAAGCCGGCGCCGGTGGTGCCGTTGACGAGGAGAGAGATAAACTCGCTCAAATCCGGTTCGTGTCCCACGAGCAGCAGTTTCTCCGAGGCTGCCACCGGGGCGGACATTTTTTGGAGAAGATTTTTCACATCCCCGCCGGGCCGCAAGGCATCCACGATCACCACGGGCTTTTTCACTTTCAGTTCCGCGCCGATGATTTCCGCCGTCTGATGAGTGCGCACGAGGGGACTCGACCAAATCACATCCACGTCTAGCCCCAGCGCCCGCATGCCCGCAGCACTGGCGCGCAACTGGCGCCGCCCTTTGGGCGTGAGTGGTCGGGTATCATCGTCGGGAAATTCCCATTCGGTTCGCTCCACCGCCAAGCCGTGTCGCAGTAGTAACAGGTTCATGCCAAAACATTACACCCTCGGCCGGCGACGGCAACTCCCACGAACTCCATCCGGGTAAAATGTAACAATTATGCTTTTGGCTCTGCGGGCGGAATTTTTTATGCTTCGGCCATGGAAACCGTGCGCCGCGCCGTCATCGATGTCGGGACCAACTCGGTAAAACTGCTCGTCGCCGATGTGGCGGCCGAGGAGGTGCGCCCGGTGCTCGAGGAAAGTCGGCAGACCCGGCTCGGCCAGGGGTTCTACGAAACCCATCAATTGCAGCCGGCCCCCATCGCCCATACTGCTGAAGTCGTCGCGGATTTTACCCGCACCGCCCGCGAAAAAAGCGCCGTCTCCATTCGCATCATCGCCACCAGCGCCGCCCGTGACGCGGTCAATCCCCGGGAGTTGACCGATGCCATCGAACGCGCATCCGGGCTTAAAACCGAAATCATCACCGGGGCACGCGAGGCGGACTGGGTGTTTCGCGGCGTGGCCACCAATGCAGCGCTGGCAGCCTCGCCGCTCCTGATTCTGGATGTCGGCGGCGGCAGCACGGAATTTATTCTCGGTCATGGCCGGGAAAAAACTTTCGCCCACAGTTTTCGCCTCGGCACCGTGCGGCTGCTGGAGAAGTTTCCGCCGGCCGACCCGCCAACCGAGGCGGAATTTCGCGCCTGCCGTAACTGGGTGGGAAATCTGTTCCAGGCCGAGGTCTGGCCGCTCCTGGACCCGGTATTGCGGCATGAACGGAAAGCGGGATGCATCCAACTCGTTGGCACCGGCGGCACCACTAGCATCCTCGCGCGGATCGAAAAAAAGCTGGATCGCTATGACCGCGAAAAAATCGAAACCACAGTGCTGAGCCGGGAAAAAATCACCGCCCACCGCCAACAGCTTTGGCGGTTGCCGCTGGCGAAGCGTAAAGAAATCCCCGGCATGTCAAAGTTGCGTGCGGACGTGATTCTTACCGGGGTTTTGATTTACGAGGCGGTGATGGAGGAATTCGGCTTTACGGAACTTCGCATCAGCACGCGCGGATTGAGGTTTGCCGCAGTTCGGGAATGAACTGAGCCGCCTGCCGCACCGACCCTCACGCCCGCCAGATGATCGCCGAAATCCACTCCGCATGACCGGTTGTCAAAAAGGTTTTCTGCCGCTACGGGTTGCGGCATAATCGGCGGCGCATGGCAAAACCGAATCCGCTGATCCGTCCGTTGGTGCACGCGCTGCACGCCTATGTTCCCGGCGAGCAGCCGAAAATTCCCGGGCTGATCAAACTCAACACCAACGAAAATCCTTATCCGCCTTCGCCGAAGGTGCTGACGGCCATCCGCGGTGCCCTTGACGGTCGGCTGCGGCTCTATCCCAATCCCACGGCGGAAAAACTCCGCGCCAAACTGGCCCGCTTGCATGGCTGCCAGCCGGAAAACATCCTGGTGGGCAACGGCTCGGACGAGGTGCTCGCGCTTGCTGTGCGGGCATTTGTCGAGCCGAAGCCAGCCGAAGCCAGCCAAGGGCAGGCGACCGGGGGCGGAAAATCGGAGGGCGATAAGAAAAGGTTGGCGCAAACGACGGTACAGTATTTCACGCCAAGCTATTCGCTTTATCCCGTGCTGGCCGACACGCATGGGGCGGCAAAAAATCCCGTAGCGCTGAGGCCGGATTTTTCCCTGCCGACCGTCGCGGAACTTCGCCGGGGCAAACAATGGCGGTTTAAGGCCGCGCTCACCTTTGTCACCACGCCGAACGCGCCGGGCGGACGCGGCTATGGCACCCGTGAACTGGAAAAACTCTGCCGGGCGCAAAAAGGCGTGGTGGTGCTGGACGAGGCTTATGTGGATTTCGCCCGGGAAAACGCCCTTAAGCTGGCGCTGAAATTTCCGCACGTGCTCGTAGCCCGGACGTTCTCGAAAGCCTATTCGCTGTGTTTCCAGCGCATCGGGTATGGGATCGGCCACGCGGATTTGATCGCCGCGTTGGATAAAATCCGCGACAGCTATAATGTGAATGGCCTCGGCCAGATTGCCGCCGAGGCGACCCTGGATGACCTGAAATATTACCGCGCGAATTTTTCCAAAATTATTGCCACGCGGGTCTGGCTTTCCCGCGAGCTGACCAAGAGCGGTTTTCGCGTGTTGCCCAGCCAGACGAATTTTATCCTGGTCAAGCCGCCGTTGTATCCAGCCAAGGTCTGGCTAGAGAAGCTGCGCGAGCGCAAAATCCTGGTTCGCTGGTTCAGCGCGCCGGAAGTGTGCGATTACCTGCGCATCACCATCGGCACCCGGGCAGAGGCGGATGCCCTGATGAAAGTTGTGCAATTTTTAAGCCATTAATACCCTATGTTGTTGAAAAAATTCTTTGCCGGTTCACCAACCGCCGCACGGGTGGCACCGTTCCTGATTTTTCTCGCCCTGACCAGCCTGCAGGGGCAGCTGGGGCCGGCTTCGGCCTACTGGGTTTATTTTGCCAAAACCCTCGTCGGGATCTGGCTCTTATGGGAGATGCTACCGTTTGTGCTGGAAGCGCGCTGGGCCTTTAGCGGGCCAGCGGTCGCCGTCGGCGTGGGGATATTTGCGGTTTGGGTTGGCGTGAGCGGCGAATGGACCACCCAGAATTCGCTGTGGGTCAAGCTCGGGCTGTCGCATGCGCCGGACAAGCCGGCCACGGTGTGGAATCCCAATGAGCAATTCGGATCGGGCTCCGCCCTGGCCTGGCTGTTCGTCGTCACGCGGGTGCTGGGCTCCACCCTGGTGGTGCCGCCGCTGGAAGAAACTTTTTATCGCTCGTTTCTATACCGCTATATCGCGAATCAGAATTTTCTGTCGGTGCCATTGAACCGGTTTGTGCCGGTGCCATTTCTGGCGACCGCCGTGGTATTCGGCTTTTCCCATAACGAATGGCTGGCGGGTATTTGCTGCGGCGCGGCCTATCAATGGCTGGCGCTACGCCAAGGCAGGCTGGGCGAGGCGATGACGGCGCACGCCATCACCAATTTTCTCCTGGGGGTGTGGGTGGTAACGCGCGGCGCGTGGCAATTTTGGTGAAGGCCGGCTGGCCATTCACGCAAAGCCTTCAACGGCCAATCGCCCGCCACCCTTTATCCTAGAAACCGCCACGGAGCTGAACCACGAACTATCGCGAACCACGCGAAAGGGAAAGCTGGGAAATATGTCCGCCGTACCAAAAATGCTTCCCTCAGTGAGTAAACGGTTCCCGTTCGCAAAGCTGCGGCAATTTGGCGTATTTCGCTTATTTCGCGGTTTCAACTGCGGAATTTTCGTTATTTGACCTGCAAATCCAGCTTGTGCCGTTCGAGCGTGGAGCCTTCCTGCTGGGCAAGATTGGCCAGGGCTTCGTTGTAATTGGCCAAGGCTCGAATTTCCTGCGAGCGGGCGGAGGTGAGATTGTTTTGCAATTGTAGCACGGTGAACGTGGTGCTTTTGCCGGCGGCATATTTGCCCTGTTCCGCTTTGAGCGCCGCTTCGGCATAAAGTCGTGATTTCCGGGTGGCATCCACGCTTTCCCAGGCGGATCGCGCCTGTTTCACGGCATTGTCAATCTGCACCATCACATTCTGCTCCAATTGCTTGAGTTTCAGGAGGGCCTGTTGTTCAATGGCCTGGTCTGACTTGTAAGCATTGCGCGCCCGGATGTTGCCCAGCGGAATCGAAAATTGCCCGCCGTAACTGTAAAACGGACGGTTGGCCGTGCCGTACTGGTCAAAGGCATCCCCGAAACCCGCTCCGCCACCGTTGTATCCATAGCTGGCTACGAGATCGAGAACGGGCAAAACCTGATTGCGATCATACTTCAACAGGATGCCCTGCTGTTCCAGATCCAGCTTGGATTGCAGCAATTCCGGTCGTTGCACCAGCCCTTTGTTCCAACTGCCCTGCACGTCGAAAAATTGGCGAGTGGCTTCCAGGGTGGATTGCGGCTCAATGTCCACCTCATGCCACTGCGAATAATTATCCGTGATCAGATTTTTCAGGGCATTCTCGTCAGTGGCCAGCGTGAATTGCGCGGCAATCAGGTTCGCCCGATTCTGGGCCACTTGCGCCTCATCCTGCTCAATGGTGCCGCCCAGCTCGGCCACCGTCCCGACCAACATGCGTTTGCGGTCATCTTGTAACTGCGTTTGAGCCAGCGCCAAAGCCTGCTGCTGCACTTTTACATTTTCGCGTGCATAGATCAGCTCGTAAAAAGCGTTTTCCACGGCGGAAACCGTGGTGATGAACTGCTGGCGCAACTGCTGTTCCGAATACTGCACCCGGTTTTTGGCCACTTGAATAAGCTTGCGGGTGTTGTCTGTCAAAAGCCCCTGCAGCAAAGGCTGGGTAAGCGTCACGCCCACGCTGCCGCCGGAATTGCCTCCGGTGTTTGAATTGTTGTTTTTTTGGACAGTCCCGTCCAGGGTGTAAGTGGTGCCGAAAGGCAGCGAGCCGCCAATACTGGAATCAAAATAATTGTATTCCATGAACGGAATGCCGTTAACCGCGGGCCCGCCGAGGTCGCTATGGTTGTGTTTGCCGGAAAAATTGAAGCTCGGATCGTAACCGGCGTAGGCCGCGTGCAGATTGTAGAGTGACAGTTGCGGTACATAGCGCTCCACCCGCACATCAAAATTGTGCTGGAGCGCCTCGGTCAGACAATCAGGCAGTGACATGCGTCGCACCGCCGGCGCATTGGTCTGCGCCGCCTCCGCCGCCAGAGTGACGGCCAACATAAAACTGGCAGCGATATTTTTCATTGGAAAACCAGACGCCGCGCTGCACTGCGAAGTAACCAAAAGATGGTTACGCCGCCGTGCTTTCGGTGAGGGCGGCCTGCTGTTCCAGCAGGGTGAGAACTTTTTCGTGCAGCACCTGCTCGTAAAGCTCATTCACGCCATCGCGCTTCTGCAAATCTTTGATAAACTGGTCGAGCGGCATCTGATACATCATGGCCAGTTGCTGGGCGCGCTTGATCACATCGTCTTGCGTGGCCTGAATTTTTTCCTGTTCGGCAATGCGCCCTACGAGGAAAGCCAGCTTGACGCGATCCTTGGCGTTGGTGGAGGCGTTGGCGTATATTTCGTCCTTCTGCTGTTCAATCAGCTCGCGCGCCACGCCGCGCTGGGTGTTCTGGCGCACCAGATCATAAACCACATTGCGGGTTTCGTTGGCCACGGCCGATTCCGGCAGGTCAAAATTGACCCGGCCCAGCAGCGCCCGCACCACCTGAGCGCGAATCGCCTTGGACTGGGAATATTTCAGCTCATTTTCCAGATCCGTGCGGACGCCGGTTTTAAGGGCCTCCAGATTTTCCGCGCCGAATTTTTTAGCGAGTTCCTCGTCCAGGGCCGGCAGGACTTTTTCCTTCACTTCCACCAGCTCCACTTCGTAAACGCCCTTTTTGCCCTGCAATTGGGGGGTTACAAAGTCGGCCGGAAAATCCACATTCACGGTGCGTTTTTCCCCGGCCTGCGCGCCGATAAGCTGCTCGGCGAAGCCGGGAATGAAATTGCCGGCGGTGGCGGTCTCCACCCAGAAATTTTTCTGCTCGGTCAAACCCTTGGCCGTTGGTGCCAGACTGGTGATGGGCTGGCCATCGCTGGTGCCGGTGTAATTCACCACGGCGATGTCGCCGGCACCCAGCGGGCGGGCGACAGTATTATAATTGGCATGCTGGCCGCGCAGCAGATCGAGGGCTTTTTCCACATCCGCGTCGGTTACGGACTTGGTCTCGATCCGGGCGGGCAAGCCTTTATATTCGGGCAGTTGAAATTCGGGGGCGGTTTCCACCGTGGCGGTGAATTGCAGAGCCTGGCCCCGGCCAAACTGCACTTCCTCAATGTCGGGATGGCCCACCACCTGGAGCTTCTGCTCTTCAATCGCTTTGCGGTAATGCTCGCCGATCAGCTTGCGCTTGGCTTCGTCCTTGATTTCCGATTCGTATTTTTTCTCGACCATCGCGCGCGGAGCTTTCCCCGGGCGGAAGCCGGGCAGGGCCGCCTGCTTCTGATAGTCCTTAGCAATGGCGTCAAATGCCGCGTCCACGGCGGTTGCGTCCAGTTCCACCCGCACGAGCTTTTTGCACGGGGCCAAATTTTCAACGGTTACGTTCACGGTAAATTAAGAGTTAAACGAGCCGCGCAGCATACCTGAACCTCGCCGTTTTCGTCAATTTGTTTTGACCGGCAAATCGGGATGCCGCCCGGCCAAGCAAGTTTAAACACCCAATGGTTGTCCCGTTTTGTGAAGTGTTCGGTTATGACTTTTGGAAGCCCGCAGGGCTGGCATAGCTGTAGTTTTCCAAACCATAAAATCAGCAAAGCTCCGTCGGAGCGGCATCTTCGAGCCGTCAAATGCAATAAGCCTCGCGCACGCTCGTTAATCCTACTTCAGAATAACCCCGTCGAGCGGGCGTATCGCCGCGCCTACACCCAATAGAATCTGGATAAGGCGGCTTACTAGTCGCGCTGCTGGCGGGCAGCCTAAAAAAGGTATTTCCATTTGTGGTCCACTCCAGCGGAGCAAACTTGGGTTATTCGGTAAGCGACCCGCTGACGGGTGCCATCAAATAACATCGCTAGAATGGAATAGACTCCGATTGGCCCATACCCTGACCGCTTGGTTCAAGGCAGACTCTGCCTTGCGCTCAAATCTCCTCGACCTGCCGGTAATCGGGTACGAGGACTTGGGCGTGCGGTTTCATCGCCCTTAGCGTTTCGGCATGGGCCAGGCATTGCGCCTCCTCGCCGTGGATGCAAAAGATTTTCTTGAGGTTGCCCGAGATCTTTTGGACGTAACGCCGCAACTCATTTTTATCCGCATGTCCCGAATAAGTGTCGAGGGAAACCACTTTTGCGCGGACTTCCTGCGGTTCGCCAAAGATGTTGACGGGGTTTTTGCCAGCGACGATTTGGGCGCCCAGGGTATGTTCGGCACAATAACCAATGAATAGAATAAGATTCTTTGGATCCCCGAGATGGTTTTTTAAGTGATGCCGCACGCGTCCCGCCTCCGCCATCCCCGAGGCGCTGATGATGATGGCAGGCTCGTGCAGCTCGTTGAGCTTCTTGGATTGTTCCGCCTCCCGGATGTAGGTTAGATTGGCCATGCCGAAGGGATTGGCTTTTTCGTGAAGAAATTGATTGATGGTGGCATTAAAACATTCCCCGTGCAGCCGGTAAATTTCCGTGGCATTCACGCTCAGCGGGCTATCCACAAAGATCGGCACGCGCGGCACCTGGCCGGCCAGGGTGAGTTGGTTCAGCACATAAACAATCTGTTGCGTTCGGCCCACCGAAAAGGCCGGGATGATGATCTGCCCCTTTTGGGCCAGCGTGGCGGAAACCAACCGGGCCAGGATTTCATCCGCATCCGTTCGTAAAGCATGCTCGCGTCCCCCGTAGGTGGATTCGATCTGGAGATAATCCACATTCTCCACCGGCACGGGGTCGCGGAGAATTTCATCGCCGCCCCGCCCGACATCCCCGCTGAAGAGATAACGGAATTTTTTCCCCTGCTCTTGCACATCAAAAATAACCTGCGCCGAACCGAGAATATGGCCGGCGTCGCGGAAGGTGACCGTCACGCCGGGCACGAGGAGAAATGGCCGGTCATAGCCAACCGTAACGAACTGATGCAAGGTTTTCTCGGCATCCGCCACCGTGTAGAGGGGGGCCACCGGCGGCAGGCTTTTCTTGGCGCGCTGCTTCGAGATAAACAGCGCGTCCGCTTCTTGAATATGGCCGGAATCCACCAGCATGATGCTGCACAAATCGCGGGTGGCAAAAGTACAATGAATGTTTCCTTCGTAGCCCTGCTTGACGAGGTTCGGCAAATTGCCGGCGTGATCCATGTGCGCATGGCTTAGCACCACGGCGTCAATCTGCTTCGGATCGAACGGAAAGCAGCAGTTGCGGTTGATGGATTCTTCGCGGTGCCCCTGAAACAGGCCGCATTCCAGCAATAGTTTTTTGCCGTTTACCTCCAGCAAATACATGGAGCCCGTGGTAGTGCGGGCGGCGCCCAGAAAGTGAATCTTCATGCCCGAATTTAGCCAGAGATGCCGGCAAATGAACACAGATTTCTGCGAGAAAACCAACCCGGCCACCAAAACCGCCCTGATTCACTGTTTGACCCCCATTGCCGGTTGACTTAAACTATCGGCTCGTTTGATTAAATCATGAAAATCATCATCTGCGACCCTGTGTCGCCCAAAGGTATTGCGCTGCTCCAGCAGCGTCCGGAATTTCAAGTCATGGTTCTGCCAAAACGTCTGTCCGAGGCAGAGCTGATCCCGCTGGTGGCGGATGCCACGGCCCTGGTGGTGCGCTCAGAGACAAAAGTCACCAAAAAAATCATTGAGGCGGCTAAAGCCTTGCGCGTCGTGGGCCGGGCCGGCGTGGGGGTGGATAACGTGGATATTGAAGCCGCCACCCAGCATGGCGTGGTGGTGATGAACACTCCGGGCGGCAATACCATCACGACGGCGGAACTGACCTTCACGATGCTGCTGTCGCTGGCTCGCAAAGTCCCGCAGGCCCACGCCACCATGGTGGCCGGCAAATGGGATCGCAAACTGTTTCAAGGCGTGGAATTGCAAGGCAAAACGCTGGGCGTTCTGGGTATGGGCCGCATTGGCACGGAAGTGGCCAAACGAGCCATCGCCTTTGGCATGCGCGTCGTGGCCTATGATCCGTATCTCACCGAAGATCGGGCCAAAGCCATCGGAGCCGCCTTTGCCCCGGAAGTGGACCACGTGTACCGGGAGGCGGATTTTATCACGGTGCATATGCCGGTGACCAAGGAGACGAAAGAAATGCTGAACGCTGCCGCCTTCGCCAAAATGAAGCCGGGCGTGAAAATTGTAAACTGTGCGCGCGGGGAAATCATTTCTGAAGCCGACCTCATTGCGGCCCTGGAATCGAACAAGGTGGCCGGTGCGGCCCTGGACGTTTTCGCCGTGGAACCCTTGCCCGCCGACCATCCCTATCGCAAGCAGCCCAACCTGATCCTCACGCCGCATCTGGGAGCCAGCACGGAAGAAGCGCAGGAAAAATGCGGCATCGAGGTGGCGGAAGTGATCGCTGGCTATCTGCTCACCGGCGAAGTCCGCAATGCGGTAAATCTGCCGTATCTCGATGCCAAAACTTATGAACAGGTGAAGCCTTATCTGCCGCTTGGGGAAGCGCTGGGCAAGCTGCTGGCCCAGTTGACGACTGCGAGCGCGGACCGACTGCACATCACTTTCGGTGGGAACGCCAGGCTGTTGCCCAATATTGATCCCGTAACCCGGGCAATCCTGCGCGGCTTCCTGTCCACCAGTAATTTGAAGGACGTCAACAACGTCAATGTGCGCAGCGTGGCGCAGAGCATCGGCATCACCGTGGAGGAAAAGAAATCCGATGAACCCGTAACGTTCAATGAATGGGTGCATGTGCAGGTGTTCAGCGAAGGGAAGAAATTAATTTCCGCTGGCGGCACGTTCTTCGGCTCCCCGAACAATCCGCGCATTGTTCGCCTGTTTAGCCAGTCGGTGGAAATTCCGGTGACGGGCACGCTGCTGTTGCTGAATAACGCCGACAAGCCGGGGATCGTGGGCCACTTGGGAACCTTGCTGGCCCGGCATCAGGTAAACATTGCCAACATGAGCCTGACCCGCGACACCGTGGGCGGTCTGGCCTTGATGGTGTTAAACCTGGACAGTGTTCCTCCGGCGGCGGTGCTGGAAGAATTGAAAAAAGACGCTGACATCAGCAATGTGAAAGTGGTAAGCTTGTAATCTTGTTTTTGAACCGAAACACCAATTAGTAGTCAAACCAACAAAATGAAATTGAAACTGGTCCTGTCCGCCGCCTTGATCATCGGTGGAATGTCTGCCCATGCCGTCACCGAAACCCCAGCCCCTGGCACGAATGCGGCTGCGGCCATGGCGGCTTTGTTTGGCGACCCGGTGATCGCCAAAGGCAAGGGCTTCGAAATCAAACGAAGCGAACTGGACCAGGTTTTGTCTGGAGCCAAAGCCAACGCGGCCGCGCAGGGCCAAACCCTGCCGCCGAATTTTGAACTGGAACTTTTAAACCAGTTGATCACGATTCAGATGCTCATGCAAAGGGCCACCCCGGCCGACCGCACTGCCGGGCAAGCCGAAGCGGATGAACAGTATGATAAGCTGGTGAAGCAGCTCGGTTCACCGGCGGCTTTGGAGCGCCAACTGAAGCTTTCCGGCATTACGCTGGCGGACCTCCGCACCAAGGCCTCCCAGGAGGCCATCGCCAAAACCACCCTCAAGCGCGAGCTTAATGTGTCGCCTACCGAAGATGAAGCCAAGGAGTTCTATACCAAGCATGCGGCGGAATTTGAGCAGCCTGAGCTGGCTCATGTGCGGCATATTTTGCTGTTGACCATTGATCCCGCCACGCGGACCGGATTGCTGACCAACACCATTAACGAAAAGCGCAAGCAGATCGAAGATATCCGCAAACGCGCCGCTGCCGGTCAAGATTTTGCCGGTCTGGCCAAGCAATACTCCGAGGACCCCGGTTCCAAGGAAAATGGCGGGGAAGTGCCGCCGTTCCCGCGCGGCGGTCAGATGGCGCCGGAGTTTGAATCGGCAGCTTTTGGTCTTTCCAGCAATCAGGTCAGTGAGGTTATTACGACCATGTATGGCTTTCACGTTTTGAAGGCCGTGGAGAATAAATCAACCGCCAAAAAATATAATTTTACCGACACGATTCCCCAGCTGAAGGAAACCGTTGCATCCATCTGCAAAAAGCAGGTGGAAGGTGAAAAAATCAAAACCCAGGCGGCCGTGTTCATTAAAAAATTGCGCTCGGAAAGCAATATTGAAATGCTGGATCCTACCCTGAAATCACAGCAGGAAGCCGCCGAAGCTGTAGCGGCCACGGCCAGCGAACCGACCAAGTAATGCCGCCAACGGGCGGCGGAGAAATCTATGAAAATCAAAGTTGTCATAATTGTTCTAGCCGTTGCCGCCGTTGGACTGGGCATCGGCCTGCTCACCATCAAACAGCAGGCCGATAAACAGCATGAGGCGGACACCAGTTCCATTCTCGATTTCTCCAATCAGGTGACCCGGGCCAATCATGACATCGTCAGCTTGCGCCAGGATAATCTTGCCCTAACCAACAATCTGGCCACCAGCCAGCAGCAGGTCGGACAACTCTCCAACAACCTGGCGGTTGCCAAAGCCACGCTGGACGATGCGCGCACCACGCTTACCTCCCAAATTGATGGCCTGAACAGCAAGGTGGCCGACCTCAACACGCACATCTCCGGCCTCAACACCCATATTACCGGTCTCAATGCCCGGATCGGCGATTTGGAAGCACAAAATAAAGCGCTCGACGAACGGGCGAGCGAGCTCACCAACGCCATCGCGCAATTGAATGTGATCATCGAAGATACCCGCGCTAAACTGACGGCTGCCAAAAATGACAGCGCCTTTCTCCAGTCCGAACTGCAAAAACAAATGGCCCAGAAGGCCGAGTTGGAACACAAGTTCAACGATGTGGACGACCTGCGCATTCAACTCAATAAAATCAAAACTGAATTGTTCATAGCTCGCCGCGCGCGCCTGATGAAGAATGACAATGGTCATAAGAAAGGTGCTGAACTGCTGATGCAGCATAGCGTCACGGTGACTTCGCCGGATAAGGCGGCTGCCATGCCCAATGGGGCGGCCAAGCCGGCTACCAAATACGACCTGAATGTGGAGGTCGGCTCCGACGGTTCGGTGCGGGCCATCCCTCCGCTGGGCACGGGCGCCAAGCCGGTTGGGCATTGAGATTTTAAGGCAGCCACCAAGCCACCATGCCCACCTACGAATACGTTTGCGAGAAGTGCGGCCACGAGTTTGAAACCGTTCAATCCATGTCGGCCATGGCTTTGGCGGAGTGTCCCGAAAAAATCTGCCCGAAGAAAAAGTGGGGGCATGGAAAAGTTTCAAAAAAAATCAGCGCTGGCGCGGGCTTGCTATTCAAAGGCAGCGGCTTTTATATCACGGACTACCGCAGCGAAGGTTATAAGAAGTCCGTAAAAAATGAGACGCCTTCGGCTGCCACCCCGGCAGCCACGTCCTCGTCGGCCCCTGCCGCTCCGGCCGCCGCGACCACCACACCTGCCAAACCAGCCTCGCCACCGGCTAAAAAATGAAATGGCCGCGCCAGCTTTGCGCGTTTGTTCCGGCCCTTTTTTTTAGCCACGCCGTCTCCGCTCAATCTGGCTGGACGCCGCCGCCGGATGTCCTGAGTGTTTCCGGACAGTTTCAGGTTAGGTCGGTCAGTGGCTTTTCGCCCCTGCTGCATCAGCCTGCCCTGGCCACCAATGCGGAAATTGTTCGCATTGATCCCGCCCTCGCCGCAGTTTCCGCCGAGCGCGTGAAAAACACCCTCGCCCGTGAATTAGGCCGTAAGTCAGGTGACCTCTGGCGCGGCAAAATATTTCTGGTCATCCATCCGGCCGGAATGACGGACGATGCGCCGATGATCACGGCGCTGCCGATTTTAGGAAGGCGGGATTATCGTTTAGACCTGCCGGACGTGTTAACCCGTCAAAAATTCACGCGCTCCCTTACGGCTGTTTTGCTTATCGAAATGGCCGATCGCGAATCGGGCCTGGGCGGCCATCCGGCAGAAATTCCGGCCTGGTTGTGCGATGGTCTCGCTCGCAAAATCCTTGCGGATGACCGCGAAAAAACCGTGCTCACATTGCCCGCCGGCATGGTAAATGGATTGTCCCAATCCCGCAGCGCGGAGGCGAAGCGTGGGTTTGATCCCTTGGAGCAAACCCGCCAATCGCTGCGCGATGTCCCTGCCCTGACTTTTCAACAATTAAGCTGGCCGGTTCCCGGCCAGCTTTCCGGTGCCGACCATGGCAGTTATTTCGCCAGCTCCCATTTGCTGGTGAATGAACTGCTCGGGTTGAAAAATGCGCCCGCCAAATTTCGCGCCCTGCTCGCCCGTTTGCCCGCCTGCGAAAACTGGCAGACCGCCTTTTTTGCCGCGTTTCATGAAGACTTTTTACGGCCGTTGGACGTTGAAAAATGGTGGGCCTTGCGCGTCGTTGCTTTTGCCCTGCGCGATTCCGGTCCACAATGGACCGGGGAGGCTAGCCGCGATCGCTTGAACAACCTTTTGCGGGTGCCCGTGGAAATGCGCCGGAGCTCCAACTCCCTGCCCGACCACGCAGAATTATCCCTGCAGGAAGCCATCCGGACTTTGGAAACGGCCCAGCAGGAACCCGTCCTGCGCAACCGGCTGCGTGATTTGGAACTCGCTCAACTGCGCTTGTTCCCGGGATTCGCTGCCGTGGCCGAGGGTTACCGCCAGGCTTTGGCGGACTATCTGGGCGACCCGAAACCCCGTCGCCTGGCTCGCAGTGGTAAAATCAGTGTTACCTCCTCGCGCAAGTCCACGGTTGCCGGCACGCTAAAAAAATTGGACGCGCTGGACATCCGCCGGCAGGAAGTGGAAAGGCGTTTTAACCATAATGCCTCTCCATTAAATTTTTCCGCCGCCCGGTCATGACTGATCTCCAATTCATGCGGCTCGCGCTGCGGCTCGCCCGGCGCGGCTATGGGGCCACTTCGCCGAATCCAATGGTGGGAGCCGTTCTGGTAAAGGGCGCTGAAATTATCGGACGCGGCTGGCATCGTCGGGCAGGTTGGCCGCACGCGGAAATTGAGGCCCTCCGTGATGCCGAGCGACGTGGGCGGCCGGTCAAAGGCGCCACACTTTATGTCACGCTCGAGCCATGTTGCACGCAGGGTCGCACCCCTCCCTGCACCACCGCGATCATCCAAGCGGGTATCCGCCGCGTTGTAATTGGGGCAACGGATCCCAACCCTGTGCACGCGGGCCGAGGGTTTAAAATACTACACGCGGCAGGAATTGAAGTGGTTCCCTTTGCTGACAACTCGGATCCTCGCAAGTCTGCTCCATATCCGGCGCCCTCGCTAAAATCTGACCCGACCGGACGCTCTCGCTGCCAGACCGTCGCCCGCTGTTGCACCGACCTTAATGCAGCCTTCAACCATTGGGTTATTCAGGGCACCCCTCTGGTCACGGTCAAAGCGGCCATGACGCTGGATGGAAAAATTGCCACCGCCTCCGGTGAATCAAAATGGATCACGGGCGAGGCATCCCGCGCCTATGGCATGAAATTGCGCCAAGGCAGCGACGCCATCCTGGTTGGCGTCAACACCATTTTGGCGGATAATCCCAGTCTGACCGTGAGAACGGAATTGCCCGCAGGCCGTAAGCCGAATGCCCCGTCGCGATTGCGGCGGATCATTCTGGACTCGCAAGCCCGGACTCCGGTGACGGCCAAAGTTGTAAATGATGAATGGGCGACCCTAACGACGATTGTGTCTAGCCAATGCGCCCCTAAGCATCGGTTGGCCGCATTGGCGAAGCGGGTGAACGTCGTATTAGCCCCGACCTCCCTTCAAAAGTTTGCCAAGCCGGACCAAAAATTGGATCTTGGCTGGCTGCTGAAAAAACTGGGTGCCGAAAACGTCACCAGCCTGCTGGTTGAAGGTGGCGGCGAGGTGAATGCCTCGTTTTTACTGGGCGGATTTGCCCACCGTGTGGCATTTTTTTATGCGCCGAAAATCCTGGGCGGACATGCCGCGCACAAAAGCGTGGCTGGAAATGGCGCAACAAGTTTAAGCGAGGTAATAAACCTAAGCGAAATTAAGTGGAAGGTCCTGGGCGACGATTTATTACTCACTGCCTCGGTAGTTGGAAGCTGAAAGGCATCGGTGGCCGGTTGGAAATACTTGCCACCGGCAACCATTAACCGGCAAGCTCATTTTATGTTCACAGGAATTGTTGAAGAAGCGGGCGTCATTGAAAAAATCAAGCCCACGGCAAAATCCATTCAGATGACGGTGCGGGCCAATGTTTGCGGCCATGGCCTGAAAATCGGCGATAGTGTGGCGGTCAATGGCTGCTGCCTGACAGCCGTGCACCTGGCTCAGCGCGGCAAGGCAAAACTCGTTCAATTTGACCTCCTGCAAGAAAGCTGGGAGCGGACCAACTTTCAATTTGGCCGGGTCGGTTCGCTCGTTAATTTGGAGCGCTCGCTGCGGGCCAATGGCGAATTGGGGGGGCATTTTGTCACCGGCCACGTGGACGGGCTCGGTAAAATCATCCACTGGGAAAGAGCCGGAAAAGATCATCTGCTCGATATCGCCGCGCCTGCGGAAGTGATGCGTTATCTGGTATTCAAAGGTTCCGTGGCGGTGGACGGCATCAGTTTGACGGTCGCGGCGGTCAAAAAGAAAAGTTTCCGCATCTGGATTATTCCGCACACCTTTGAGGTGACCGCCTTGCGCGAACGCCAGACCGGCGACGCGGTGAATTTGGAGGCAGATTTGCTGGGCAAATACGTCGAAAAATTTATGGCGCTTCGCCCGGCCTGAAGGTCAGTCAAATTCAAGACTTGAAAATTTAACACAATTGCCGCATGATTGACACACAGCTCAAATAGCCTGACTCAGTGAATACGACTAAAGAATCAGTCCGACTCCTTGTCAACGCGCCGGCTCAATATGTTACCCGGCTGGCGCGGTCTCCCGAGGAAGTGCGTTCAGCCCAAACGCTGCGGTTTGAGGTGTTTAACCTCGAACTCAACGAAGGCTTGGCCCATTCCTACGCTACCGGCCTCGATGCTGACCCGTACGACGCCGTTTGCGACCACCTGATTGTGGAGCACGTTCCGAGCAACAGCATTGTCGGCACCTATCGCTTGCAGACCGGGGTCAATGCCGGGAAAAATCTCGGTTATTATTCCGAGCAGGAATTTTGCTTTCAACCCTTTGCCCCGCTGCGCGGAGAAATTGTGGAATTGGGCCGTGCCTGCGTTCACCGCCAGCACCGCAACCTGAGTGTGCTCGGACTGCTGTGGAAAGGGATTGCTGACTACGCCCGGGAACGCGGCAGGCGGTATCTGATCGGCTGCAGTTCCATTACTTCGCAGGACCCGGCGGTGGGGGCCTCCACTTACACGGAACTGTGCCGGAATCATCTGGTGGCCACGCCATGGCGGACCCGGCCACTGCCTGCCTTTGAGTGCCCGCTCGACCAGTTGGCTGAAGAACACGCCTCTATTCCCAAGCTATTGCGCGCCTATCTTGCGGTGGGGGCCAAAATTTGCGGGCCGCCGGCCTTGGATCGTCAGTTTAAGACGATTGATTTTCTCACTTTTATTGACTTTGAAGCCCTCACTCCGCAAGCGCGTGAACGTTTTCTGGGTTGACCCGCCCAGCGGCGCAGTAGAATCTTTTTCATGACATTTCGTGCTGCGCGACGGCTCGCTTGGTTTATCTGGGAAGTCGGGGTAATTGTGGTTAATTACGGTTTTACCGCTGCCTTGGCCTCCAGGAAAAACCGCCGGCTGGCGCGAGCCGCTTGGCTGAGCCGATCTTCCCGGCGCCATTTGAAAATTTTCGGCTATTCTGCCGCTATTTCCGGTCCCATTCCCCGTAGCGGATTACTCATCAGCAACCACCTTAGCTACCTCGACATTCTGGCGATCTGCGCCGCCGCGCCCGCGGTATTCGTGTCCAAGGCGGATGTCCGCCGCTGGCCGGTCTTTGGCTGGCTCGCAGCGCTGGGCGGAACGGTCTTCATCGAGCGCGAACGGCGCACGCACGTGGGCGCGGTAAACCGCGAAATTGAAACTGCGCTGGCCGATGGCGCGCTCGTGGTGGTTTTTCCCGAAGGCACCAGCTCGGATGGCACCGGCGTGCTACCCTTCCGCGCCTCGCTGCTGGAACCCGCCCTGCGCGGCGGCCACCCGATTTCCGCCGCGTGGATTCATTACGAACTCGCCGGCGGCGATGCCAAGCAGGAGGTGTGTTATTGGGGTGACCACACTTTTTTGCCGCATCTGCTTAACCTGATGGATAAAAAGTCAGTGCGGGCGACGCTGCGCTTCGCGACCTTTAACCGGACCACCGATGACCGGAAAGAACTAGCCACACAACTGCGCGAAGCGGTGCTCAGGTTAAAAGATGCTGCCACAGGGAATCCCGCTTGCAAAGCGGCGGGGAGTGGGTAGTTTTTCAACATGAAACTGCTTGAGCCAGAAATAGTCACGCGCAAGGGCCAGCCGGTTTCGGTCATCCTGCCGATTGCCGATTATCAGGAATTGCTGGAACGCGCGGAGGATGCCGTCGATATGCGCTGGCTCGCCCGGGCCCGTCAGAAGCCGTCGCAATACCGTTCGCTGGAAGCTTATCTCGCCGAACGCAAGGCCAAGTGACCCGTTTATCGCGTCCTGCTTGAACGCGCGGCGGAAAAGGTGGTGTCAATGTATGCCGGTGTTTGGGTCAGCGGGCCGGTCCAAGCCAATTACCGCCTGCCATCGGTCGGAAGACTGGTAAAATTACCTCCATTATGAATTATGAGGACATTATCACTATTGAACCCGGCAAGCGCGGCGGGCGTCCGCGCATCCGGCGGATGCGGATTGCGGTGGCTGACTTGCTGGGCTAGCTGACCGTCTGGAGATCGCACCCGGAAATCCTGAGCGATGATCCTTAATTGACGGAGGCGGACATCCGCGCCTGTCTGGCGTTTGCCGCCGACCTGAAACGCCGGGTGCTAACCGCCGCATGAAACTGCTGTTCGACCAGAACTTGAGCTTCAAACTCTGCGACCGGCAGACGGGTTTTTATTCCGAGGGCAATGCGCGAATTTTTAACCCAAAACCCCGGCGTTGAAACCGCGAAATACAGCAAAAGTGCCGAAGCTTTGCGAACGGGAACCGCTCACTCATAGGTTGAACCTTTTTTGGTACTGTGGACACCCTTTCCAGCCTTTGCTTTCGCGTGGTTTGCGATGGTTCGCGGTTCATTTCAACTGCGGTTTCTAACTTTATCGGTGCTGGCTTCGTTAAGATTAGTATCGCCATTCACCATTTCACCGGCACGGTCATTTTTTTACCGAATTTATTCGCGTACTGCAATTGCCGGTGGGCCACGCCGTATTCGTGAACCAGCTTGGTGATTTTCACGTCGTAGCAACAATACTCGGCAATTTCAGCCAGCTTGCCTTCCTTGAACCATTGGATCGCCTGCAATCCTTCCGCCGTCTTTTCCACCCCGAAAGTGGCCGTGGCAATGGAATCCAGAGAAACTCGATGACCCAATTCCTTCTGCAATTCCACCAGCATATCCAGCGTCGGCAACTGCGTCAGGTCGAATGCTGTATAGCCATGCAGAACCTCATAATCAAACCGCAGATTGTTGAAACCCACGACCAGGTCGGCGCGTTGCAACTCAGTGATCAATTCGTTCACCTGTTTTTCGCCGTAGATTTTATAGCCGCCAGCCGCTGTGCTGTAAGTCACCCCCACGCTCAGGCTCATCTGCGAAATATTGCCCCAACCACCGACTTCATCCGCAGATTTCTGCGTTTCCAAATCAAAATAGACAATGTTTTTTGCCACGGGAGGAAATTTTACAATTGGCGAATTGCTGTTTACGAGCTTTTTCAGCTACCGATGCGGCTTATGTTGCCGCGCAGGAAAAATTGCCTGATTTGGATTGGCACGATGATGACCGGAAAGTTGCCCATAAAATCAACAGCCTCGCCTCCGCCTCGCGTAAATTTTTCGCCTGCCCACGATTCATTTTCCTCACCACCACCCGCTGAATAACCGCGAGCCTGCCAAGAAACCAGCATCGCGACCAGTGAAAGTCCTCTTGGGGAGGCAGGGCGAGCGTCAAAACGAAAATTGTTCCGAAGCAGGTTGGCAACGCTTTTTACCAGCACGAAGTAAAGGTGTATTTGCCTGAACCACTTTCAAACACGGCGCACCCGGCTTCCTGACGCAGAAACTTCACCCCCGCCGCCGGCTGCACTTTGGCGAGGGATTTTGCTGGAACATAAACCTGCGCCGTGGTGTTGGCGGGAATGGAAACGGTCAGCGCAAATTTTCCATCACCACGCTTCCAATCGCTGATAATGGTCCCGCGAATAGATTGGTAACTGGCCTTCACCCAGGTGACATCCCCGACCGGCTGCGGAGCAATGACAATTTGCTTGAAGCCGTTGCCGCCGGAACGAATGCCAGCCAGATCGTGGTAAAACCATTCCTGAATCTGGCCCAGCATGAAATGATTTTGCGACGATCCGCCGTCCCAAGCCTCCGTGAGGCTCGTTTTGCCTTTGGCCAGTTGCATGCCATAGCCGGGCTTGTCCGACTGGTTATTAATATCAAAGATCACGTCGCTGCGGCCGCCATCCGCGAGCGCACGCAAGAGATAGCGATACCCAACGTCCCCGGCAGTCAAGGCGTTGCCGCGCCCCCGCACATCACGCACGATGGATTCCACCACCCCGGCGCGATTGGGCGGATCGCACAAGCCCATGACGAGCGGAATGGCATTAGCACATTGCGAGCCGGTGGCATACCCGTGTTTCTCCGCGTCGTAAAATTTCTGATTGAACGCGCGTCGGATATTTTCTGCCAACTCAGCATAGGTCTGGGCATCGTCGGCCCGGCCCAGCAAGGTGGCCACGTGCGCCATGATGTCCACGTCCTGATAATAAAACGCGGTGGCGGTGAGTGCGATAGGTGTGAGCTGCGACACGCCGGGATGGTTCGGGCCGACATCATACCAGTCACCGAGACCGTAATTTACGATATAGTTGTTGGCGCGGCTGCCAAAATAGGCCAGATACTTTTTCATAGCCTCATAATGGGCGCGCAGCAAATTCCGGTCCCCGTCAAATTCATATTGCTGCCAGGGCACAATAATGAAGGTGCTGCTCCACTCCGGCGAATCGCCGAATATGCCGCGCAATTCGTTGGTTTTATTTTTATCGCGAAAAACGGTGTATTCGGGAGCCGTGGTCGGCACCAGTCCGTTGGCCAGTTGCGAATCGGCAATATCATTAAGGGTCTTGGTAAACAGCTGGGCCAGGTCAAATTCATAACGTAAGGCCGGACCGTTCAGGTGATCCTCCTCCAGCCAGCCAAGGCGTTCGCGGTGCGGGCAATCCGTCATCAGACTGACCATGTTGCTGCGCTGCGCCCAGCGCACGAGGTGGCGTATGCGGTTGAACAGGGGATTGGAACAGGCAAATTCTCCCACCGCAGCGGAAGAGGAATGAACCACCAGGCCTTCCAGGGATTTAATCTCAGGCAGCACACCGTTGGCGGTTGCCGGGTAAAACTGAACCTGCACATAGCGACAACCCACGTAGAAAAACTTCGGCGACCAGGTTTCGATTCCGGCAGTAGCCTTGGTGAATTCGCACCACTGGGTGCCGCGATGACCGGCCCCCATCGAGCTTTGATTGATCGCGCCATCCGGGCCCAAAAGCTCGGAAGGAAGCAGGCGCACTCTGCTGCCCGCCGGACCGCTGACAGAAATGCGTGGGACATGGGACGCATTCTGGCCAAGATCAAAAACCACATCGCCATTGGTGAGCGCATGCCTGGCCACGGGCGAATGAATTTCAATTTCGCGAATCGGAGGTGCGGCGCAGGCCAAGCCCCGCAATACTCCGCCGGGGCCAGCCACTACTTGGGCCGCGGCCCAGCGCGAATCATCAAAATTGATCTGGTTCCAGCCGGCTGGCAACAGCCGGGCATCATAATCCTCGCCGCCGTAAATGGAGGAAAAAGTAACCGGGCCGGAAGCGACGCGCCAGTCAGCATCCGTGCCGACAAACGCCACGGCCCCGTCGGCATATTCCAGGCGGCATTGGGCAATGGCCTTTTGCGGGCCAAAGGAGCCTTTAAACTTGGTGTAGCGGCCACCCCCGAGAACATTATACATGCCGTTGCCGAGTTCGATGCCGAACACATTTTTGCCGGGGCGCAAGTTCAGCGTGACGTCATGCGTGTCGTAAAGACAGGTCTTGTCGTATTTGGTCCAGCCGGGGGAAAGAAAATCCTCACCCACCTTCCGGCCGTTAATCGTCAGTTCAAATTGACCAAGGCCGCAAATATTCACCAGCGCGCGTTTCAAGCCGGAATGGACGAAGATTTCCCGGCGCAAAAGCAGCGAGGGAATATTCGTTTCGGCAGCACCGATCCACTGGGCATGCCAGTCGGAAGGCTGGAGCACGCCCATGGTCCAGGTGGCAGGCTGACTCCAGGAGGAAACCCGGCCGCGGGCATCCCAGACGCGCACCTGCCAGAATACCGTTTGCCAGGAATTCAGCTCCTTTCCGCCATAGGGAATTTGGATGGTTTCATCCGAATTGATTTTGCCACCGTTCCACAAATCGCCTATGTGCTGCCGGGCGAGGGCTCTCGTGGAGCTGACCATAATTTCGGCGGCCGTCTGGCGCGCACCCCGTTCCCCTCCCGCAAGCTTCCAGAAAAGCCGGGGCCTGGACGAGTCCACGCCGAGCGGATTCACGGCATAATCGCAACGCAAATCAACGGGCGTCAGGCCGGCCTGGACGGGGAACGAAAGCAGCGCCAGCAGGATAAAAACCGGAGAATGGAAAAGTTTCATGTTGTTAAATTCAGTGAAGCACGAACCCGCTGACAACGCACGTAGGAATTGCGGTTTGCCAACGAGTTGACTCAAATTAAAAGACACCGGGGAGGCGAAACTGAGGGGAGGCAAAAAGGGTCGTTGACTCATGGAAAAAAGACACCGGCAATGAGGGTGA
>CAISVF010000334.1 GCA_903888765.1 uncultured Verrucomicrobia subdivision 3 bacterium
CCACGACCCTGACTGCGATTTGCGACCGCACCAACAACGTTGACCAGTCGGTTTGTCAGGGCTTGAAATATTACACCAATAATGGAGTTCAATTGCTGGCTACGGTTCAAGCCAACACCGCCAATGGAGCCAGCCAAATCGCCCGTGTGTTCCAAATTCCGATTGCGCCGACCGGCTCGTTTACTCCCGTGCTTAGCGCCAACATTCCAGCCGTCACTGGTAGTGTCAATGGCAACCCTCTCGGCGCGGTGGACTCCAAAAACGGCTATTTTGTTTTTGGTGCCCCAGGTCATGGTTTGAGTTTCTTTAACATCGGGTTTGTGACCAACTCTCCCCCGGCGGTAACGATCAGTGGTTCGGCTTCCACTTTGGTGGCGGGTTATAATTTTAATGCCACCTTCACGGGGGCGGCTACCGGCACTTCGCCATTGAAATACCAATGGTATTTCACAGATAGCGCCACCTTTACCAATCCGATAACGACTGGTATTACCAATGTTTGCACCGTAACGAATGTCCAGACCGCCAATGCGGGCGGCTATTTTGTCATCGTGACGAATCTCTATGGGAAAGCAACCAGTTCGGTGACTAAGATTACGGTGCTGCCCAATGGTGGCTCCGCTTTAGCCAAGCCGCTCTGGAGCCTTGCGCCTGGCGCTGTGGATTATCTTACCGGTGCTGGAACCGATACCCAGCGCGGGCTGGGGTATGATCCGCTTTATCAGCGGCTCGTGGTGGTCAGCCAATCCCCTACCAATGGGGTGCATTTGTTGGATGCAGCGACCGGTGCAGATCAAGGGGACATGGATATTTCCCCCTTGTTAGCCGTTACGCCGCCCGGGACTTATCCCCTGAACATATGCGGAGTGGCGGACGATGGTGCTGTTTATGTAGGCAACCTGATTACGAGCGCCAGTTCCGATAACTTTGTGATTTATCGTTGGAATAGTGCGACCAATACCGAAACGATGAGTCAGGCCTACGCTGGCAATCCGCTGGGCGACTTGGGCACGGGTATCACCGGGTCCATTGGTCGCATTGGTGACACCATGGCTGTGCGCGGCGTGGGTGCGAATACGCAGATTATTTGCACCTTCCGCAACGGCACCAATGCCGCCATCTTTACGACCACAGACGGGTTCAGCTTCACCTGCAACATCATTGCCATCACCAATCTGGCGGCATCCATTGGGGCCACGGATCCCTTCACGGGGCTCTCACCCATTGGGTTGGGGGTAGCTTGGGGTTCCGGCAATACCTTCTGGGCCAAATCCAGCAGCTACAACCTCCGGCAGATATCCTTTGATCTCGCTTCCGGCACCGGAGCGGTCATTGGCAGTTATGCCATGCCGCCCACGGAAGCACCGCTGGGCGTGGATATCGCCAACGGCTATGTGGCCCTGGTCGGTACGCTTGAAACTCCGGCGAACCTGCCAATATACAACCTCAACCTCCCCAATGGACCCACCTTGAGTACCTTGGTGGATCGTGAAGTGTTTGCGGTGAATAATGCCAATGGCAATGGTACCGGTGCAGTGGCTTTTGATTTGGCTGGAGGCCGAATTTTCGCCTTGTCTTCCAATAGCGGCATTCTTGCGCTGACCTATGCTGGCAAACTCGCCATTAAGGAAGTTGCCGGTGAGCAGATCCTGACCTGGAGCACGCCGAGCTCCGTGCTGCAATCCTCGGCGAATGTGGCCGGACCGTACCTGGATGTTTCCGGGGCGACCAGTCCGTACACGAACAATGTGGGCAGCATGCAGTTCTTCCGCTTGCGCCACTGAGGTCTTGTCTTTCGCACAATGCAACCGGGGCCTCGGCTCCGGTTGCATTTTTTGCGAAGGGATCACTGGAATCGCCATCCAAAATTCTGAATGAATTTGCGGGCCCGCCTTAAATTCTCGCCTGCGATGGTCTTGCTGGTGGGTTTTGTTTTTTGTGCACAGGCCCAGGTGCGGGATGGCGGCATCGACCCGAAAAATCTCGGCAAAGGCGTGTGGATTTATTCGCTGATGGATGCCACCAACAAGCTTGGCGGCCATATCAGCAGCGTGACGAATCTGAACAGCCTCATGCAGTTTTACCGGAGCGTCGGCATCCGCTATTGCCTGGTGAAAGCAGGCACCAGCGACCAGCTTTTTGCCGATTGCTATGCCGGCGCGCAGTTCACCAGCAATGTCGTCAACACCGCGCATTCCAACGGGGTGGCGGTGTTTGGTTACAACCGCTCCTATGGTTCCAATGTGGTCGGCGAAATTGCCTTGGCCACCTACGTTTTCAAACAGGGCGCGGATGGCTTTGTTTTCGATGCCGAGGCGGAATGGGAAACCGGTCATGCCTGGATTACCAACGGTCCGGCGCAGGCCTGGTCGCTTTGCTCGGCGGTGCGCTCGAATTGGCCGACGAAGTTTCTGGCGCACGCGCCCTTTCCGATCATTTATGTGCATAGCACCTTTCCCTATAAGGAATTTGGTTTCTGGTGCGATGCGGTGATGCCGCAGATTTATCATTTTTCCAGCACGGGCATCAAAGGTTCGCCCAGCGCCGCCATCAATTGGTCGGATGTGAACTGGGCGGCCTGGCAGGGCAGTCTTTCCCTGCTGCCATCCACGAATATCAACGGCGTGGCGGTCAATTGGACCAATGCCATCAAGCCTATCATTCCCTTGCAGGATGTTTATGGTGAGGTGGTTGCCGGCGGCATCATTTGCGAAGGCGCCGCCACTGCGGTTTATCCCGACAATGATCTTATCGAATTTGCGGATTACGCGACCGCCGATGCCAATGCCCAGACGGCGGGCGGTTATCGCGGGATCAATTTCTGGCGCGCGGACACCATCGGCACCAATCAATGGTCGGGTCTGGCGGCGGCTGGCAGCGGCAGCTATTCTAATCTGGTCAGCACGCTGGTATACGATGATTCGGCGGCCTCCTTCACCGGCGCCTGGACCTCCGTGCGGGTGTTTGCCGCCACCACTACCGCACCATCTTATTATGGGGCGACCGGTACGGATACGAATTGTTTCGGTACCAATTATTTTTATAAGGCGCATGGCACGGGTGCCGCTTACGCACAGTTTAATCCCTCCATTTTGATTCCGGGAAAATATGACCTATACCAGTGGCATCCGTATTTGACCAACGCCTCGGTCGCCACTCCATTCGTCATTGGCTCGCCTGGCGTCACAAACACCGTTTTGGTGAATCAGCAGACCAATTCCGGCAACTGGTCTTTTATCGGCCGGTTTTATTTTGCGGCGGGCGGCGGGAATTTCATCCGCGTGCTGGACAATTTTTCTGACTCTGCCAATGTCGCCGTCGTGGATGGCCTCAAGCTCATGTACGCGGACAATGATTTGATCCTCGATAATACGAATTTGGCTGTTAGCTATACCGGCACCTGGACCACCGGCAACTCGGCCTCTGACCGCTATCTGTCGGACTACCGCTATGCGAGCACGGCGGCAGGGGTCACGGCCACGGCCACCTATCGTCCGGATTTGCCGAACGCGGGGCTCTACGATGTGTCTATCTGGTATTCGCAGGGCAGTAACCGCGCCACAAACGCGCCTTGGACGATTTCGTTTTTGGGCGGCACCACCAATGTGCTGGTGAACCAGCAAGTGAACGGCGGTGGCTGGTGGCCCATTGCCGCCGCCCGCCCGTTCGCGGCGGGGACCAATGGATTTGTGCAATTGGCCAATAATGCCGGCTCGGCCATCGTGATGGCGGATGCCGTCCGGTTTTCTTTTGCCGGGCCGCTCTCTCCCGTGACCATGCAATCCATCGTGCGGCAGTCCGACGGGCGGGTGAACTTATCTATTAATAGCACGCCGGGCTATGGCGTGTGGATCGATCGCACCACCAATCTGCTCAACTGGTCGCCGCTTACCAATTTGCTAAATGCCAATGGAACACTTATGTTTCTGGACCATTCCGCCACCAATCGGCCCGCCGGTTTTTACCGCGCCCGCCAGTGATTTTATGAACTGCCAACGCTTAAAAATCTCCTTTAGAAAGCTGCGCGCCTTTACCTTGATTGAATTGCTCGTGGTCATCGCCATCATTGCGATTCTGGCGGCCATGCTGTTGCCCGCCCTGGCCAAGGCCAAGGCCAAGGCCTATCAAATCAACTGCACCAGCAATCTCAAGCAGATCGGCACGGCCATTGCCATGTATGTGAATGATTTCAATGACCGGTTGCCGGGGCCTTGCTGGACCGGAATGTTTTACACCTACACGGATACCGGCGTATCCGGCGATCCGAATCGCTACAATGGTTCACTGGCCGCCTATCTGACCGCGTATCTGGCCTATCCGCCGCCGCAGCCGCTGCTGTTGCGCACCGCCATCGTGGCGATCTGCCCGGCCTCCAAACAAAAGCTGCCTAATCTGGTTCCGTCGCCGCCGCTCAGTGTGCCGGTGAGCTATTTTTCCCAGAGCGTCATCACCAATGACCCGCCAACCGGTGCCGATCTGGTTATTTATCCGTTTGGCCGCCCCAATACGCCATTTGCCGAAAACAAAAGACATCTATCCATCCGGCATCCCTCCGATAGCTGGGCCATGACCGACTGCGACCAGCAATTATTGAACAGTCTGCAGATTTCCGGTGCGACCTATCAAAGCTATATCCCGGCGCTCCCGGTGCACTCCGGTAAATCACCCGCCCTGCGCATGTACCTCTATTACGACTGGAGCGTGCATAGTGTGAAAACGCCCCTGTAAAGACTGGCTTTCGAGCAGAGCCGGTCGGCAGCGGGTCATCACTGATTGCCTGAGCAGGATTGGTTTTGGAAGGGCTGTAAGCCGAATTCTGTCTTCGCCTTGCGGCGGAGAGAATCATTTGTCTGAGCGACCGATACCCGAAACCTGTTTCGTTTTCACGAAACGCGGAGCGGGCAGCTCCTCGGTTTCCTATTTGGCCTTGCACCCGATGGGGTTTTCCGTGCCGCGTTGCTTGCGCTTCGCGCGGTGCGCTCTTACCGCACCTTTTCACCATCACCGCCGGCTTGCGCCGGAGGCTGTTTGATTTTCTGTGGCACTTTCCGTCGAAAAGCCTTGAAACTTTCCGCCTGCGTGTATCTCCGGCCGGGCCGGAGTTACGCAGCATCGTGCCCTGTGGAGTTCGGACTTTCCTCCCCCGGCTTGCGTCGGGAGCGATTCTCCGCCCTTCCAAAACCACCTGAAGGATACACCACCCGGACGCTGGGGCACAAAGTATTTGTCGGTCGGCCCCACCGGTATTCTACTGTTTGTGTTTTTGCCGGTTAAGGTTACCTTGCTGTCATGGAAGAATTCGCCGATATCCAATGCCCGTTTTGCGGTCAGACGTTTGGCGTGGTCATTGATACCAGCGTGGGACAGCAATGTTTCACAACCGACTGCGAAGTCTGCTGCCGGCCCTTTGAGGTGCTGGCGGAATGCGAGGCCGGCGAGATTGTCAGCGTGGACGTCCGGTCCGGCTGATGGTTGCGCCGGAAAAGTAAAAAGCCGCCGGATGACTCCGGCGGCTGGGTTGTAATCAGAAAAGAAACTATCGCAAGCTCTTCTCAATAGGCGGCTTGGGCGCCTTTGATGTTCTTCTTGCCCATCCACGGCATGAGCGCGCGGAGCTTGGCTCCGGTCTTTTCAATCGGGTGGGCTTCGCCTTGCTTGAGCAGTGCGTTATAGCGCTTGTAGCCGCCTTCGTATTCCTTGACCCAGTCTTTGGCAAATTTGCCGGACTGGATGTCCTTCAGCGCGGCAGCCATGCGTTTCTTCACGCTGGCGTCAATGATCTTCGGGCCGACGCTCACGTCGCCCCACTTGGCGGTTTCAGAAATAGAGAAGCGCATGCCGCTGATGCCGGATTCGTTCATCAGATCCGCGATGAGCTTGAGCTCGTGGAGGCATTCGAAATAGGCCATTTCCGGCGAGTAACCGGCTTCGACCAGCACTTCAAATCCCGCTTGCACGAGCGCGCTCGCACCGCCGCATAGCACGGTCTGTTCGCCGAACAAATCGGTTTCGGTCTCTTCCTTGAAATTGGTTTCAATGACGCCCGCGCGGGTGCCGCCGATGCCCTTGGCCCAGGCGAGCGCAATTTTTTTCGCGTCTTTGCCGGGGTTTTGATAAACCGCGATGAGCGAGGGAACGCCTTTGCCTTCCGTGTATTGGCGGCGGACCGTGTGGCCGGGGCCTTTCGGTGCCACCATGATAATGTTCACGTTCTTCGGCGGAACAATCGTTTTGAAATGGATGGAGAAGCCGTGCGAAAACACGAGGGTTTTGCCCTTGGCCAGGTTCGGCTCAATATCCTTTTTGTAAGCGGCCGCCTGCTTGGTGTCCGGCAGCGCCACCATGATCACATCAGCGCGCTTCACGGCTTCGGCGGTGGTGACCACTTCAAACCCCTTTTCCTTCGCCACCGGAATAGACTTGCTGCCTTCATAGAGGCCGATGATGACCTTGAGGCCGCTGTCCTTGAGATTGAGCGCGTGGGCATGGCCCTGGGAGCCGAAGCCAAGAATCGCCAGTGTTTTGTTCTTGAACACGCCGAGATCGGCGTCTTTGTCAGTATAGACTTTTGCCATAAATTTGTTTGTGAGGTTGGGGTCGAAAATTATTTCCGCGGCAGGGCGGCTTTGCCGGTGCGGGTTATATCCAGAATGCCAAACGCCGTCATCAGGCCGATGTATTTTTCCACTTTACTCTCGCTACCGGTGATCTCCACCGTAAGTGATTTCGGCTGCACATCCACGATTTTGGCGCGAAATATGTCGGTGATCTGCATGACTTCGGCGCGCGATTTGGAGTCCACCGCCACCTTCACCAGCACCAGTTCACGGTCCACATATTCACTCTCGTGAAAATCCTGCACCTGCAGGACGTTGGGCAGCTTGTTGAGTTGCTTGACGATTTGCTCCAAGGTCGCCTCATCACCATGGGTGACGATGGTCATGCGCGAGAGTTTGGGATCGTGCGTCGGCCCGACATTGAGCGTGTCAATATTGTAGCCACGGCCGCTGAACAGCCCGGTAACGCGCGTGAGCACGCCGAACTTGTTCTCCACTAAAACTGAAATGGTATGTCGCATATGACCGTTTGGAACGGACGAAAAGCCTAGCAACCGCCAACTCGCCGGTCAAATTGCAAAATCAGCGGGATCAGGATCGTGCCGGGTCGGTTTGCGAACGAATAGCTGAGTCGGGCTGGCAAAAAAGGGTGTGCTTATAGTAAAAAACGTCCATCGCATAGTCGTGCTCATCGCTAAACTGCATCGCTGTGAATGGAATAATGAATTGGATTCGGGGAATGGTGATGGCTTTGCTCGCGGCTAACGTGGCGGCGGGTGGTGATTTTACCCATTGGCAACGGCCGACCTGGCTGACAGAGCTCTCCCTCGGGGTGAAGGAAAGCCACGATGACAATGTCTTTCTCTCGGGTGTGACCGCTGTGCCGGCCTATGCGGTGCTGCCCGGCAGTGTGGCCGCTTTGCCGGGACGTTCCTCCTGGGTTACCACGGTCTCGCCCAAAATGGAGTTTAATTTTGCGCCACTGCTCGGGGAGCGGCAGCCCATTCAGGTTTTATCGGTGGGCTATGCGCCGGATTTTGTCACGTTCCACGACCAGACTTCCGAGAGCTATGACGCGCAGCGGTTTTCCACGGCGCTTAAGGCGAAACTGGCGGGCGCGGCGCTCAGCGCCGACAATGGTTTTGTATTCGTGGATGGCAATCAATTTGCCCCGACCTATCCCGGCGGCCTTTATAGCGCCTTCGCCTCGGTGGCCACGCGCGAACGGCGGGAACAAATTCAGGATCGCGCCAATGTTGCCCTGCAATTTGACGGCGAAGCGTTTTTCTTTCGGCCCTGTGCCTCGCTGCTGTATTACGATTTGCTGACGGATAAAAACAATGCGCCCGCTTACCTTAATTTCACAGATCGCTATGATGTGAATGGCGGGGCGGATGTCGGCTATAAAATCACCTCCCGATTTGCAGTCACCCTGGGCTGGCGCTACGGTCATCAGGATGAGGAGCAGTTCTCCTTTACCACCAACAGTTCGCCCAACGATTATCAACGAGTGCTGCTCGGGCTGGAAGGCAGCCCGTGGAAATGGCTGGATCTGAAAATTCAGGGCGGGCCTGATTTCCGCGAATACGCCGGCAACACCGCCACCCATGTCACCCCGGTCAATGATTTGCACCCGGTCAAGTATTATGGGGAGGCGCTGATGACCGCTAAATTCACCCCGGCGGATGCCCTGACTTTTAAATACAAACAATGGCAGTGGCTTTCCAGCTCCGGCAAGGTTCCTTATTTTGACAGCACCTACGACCTGAGCTATCACCGGAAAATAACCACCCGGCTCGGGCTGGATCTTGGCGGCCGACTGTTGATCTGGGATTATACCAGCGGAAACCTATCGGCGTGCCGCCGGAAAGATTTGCAAACCACCGCCACCGCCGGACTGGGCTATGCCGTTAATGCGCATCTCAGCGTCAATGCGACTTGCGCCTTTGACTGGAGCCGCAATGGGGCGGATAATATTCTGAATTCGCAAAACCGGGAATTTGATCGCCAGCTCTTTTCGCTGGGCGCGCAGTGTAAATTTTGAAAACCGCAAAAGCGATTTTTTAGGGATGGCGGTCAGTCTTTGGCAGCGGCTTTTTTTCGGGGCTCGGCGGGTTTTTTGGGCTTGATCGCCTTGACCGATTTGGCATCGCCCCATAGCCCTTCCAGATCGTAGCGCTTGCGCGTCTCGGTGTGCATGACGTGTACAATCACATCGAAATAATCCAGCACCACCCAGGAACCGCTCGTAGAGCCTTCCGCGCGGGTCGGCCGCAGGTCATGCTCGTCGCGCAGTTTGCTGGAAATCTCTTCCACAATCGCCCGCAAATGCGGCTGGCTGGTGCCGGACGCGATCACAAAAAAATCGGTCACCGAGGACAGCTTGCGCACGTCGAGCGCGAGGATGTTTTCGGCCTTTTTATTATCCGCTAGTTTGCTGCACAACAATGCGAGTTTTTTGGAATCCATAATGACGGGGATAATTTAACCACAAATAGGCCGGGATGGACACGGATAAATTTCAAGTCTTCCGCAGCGAGCCGGGGCAAGGCGGCCGGGGACGGTGAAAACCGCAGCAATGGGCTGGATATTTTCGCGCGACTGTTCATGGGCGAGGAGTGGGTCCGGGCGCACAAAGGGAAAAAGCGGTGGAGGGCCACCGCAAGACGCTGGCGCGTTCACGGTGACGGTTGGATAACGCGAAGCGTCTTGCAGTGCGCAGTTGCTCTGGCACTTTGGGCAGCACTAACGCCAGCAACGCTGATGAATGTGGGTGGGACCGGTTCCCAAGGCAGCCTCGAATCGGAGGCGCTTTTTATTGGTAAAGCCCCGACTGGTAAATCGACTCCGCCACGGCGGCGGGCACCAGTTGTTCCAGCGGCAACCGGGATTTCACTCGTGCCCGGATTTGCGAGGAGGAAACTGCAAAGGGAAATCCCCGCAGCTTCCGCCCGCGAAAGGGTTCCGGAAAAACGGCGGTGACTCCCCCCGGCCGGGGAATGACCACAAACTCCGCCAGCCGTGCCAGTTCCTCGGGTTCGCGCCATTCATTCAGTTTCGGCACATTGTCTGCGCCCACCAGATAAAACAACTCCGCCCCGGAAAAACGCCGCGCATAGTCGCGCAGAGTATCCACCGTGTAGGAGATGCCGCCGCGCTGAATTTCCTGCGGATCAATTTCGCATTGGGTTTTTCCCGCCAAGGCCAGGCGGAGCCATTGCAGGCGCCGCGCTCCGGTCGCCGGCTGGTTTTCCGGTTTGAACGGCGATTGCGCCGCCGGAATAAAAAAGAGCCGGTCCAGGGCCAGTTCCTCAATCGCCGCTTGCGCCACCAGCAGATGCCCACAGTGGACCGGATCAAATGAGCCGCCAAAAATGCCGATTTTCATAGTGCAAAGTTCCGGTGCTAGGTTGGGCCAAGCTGCGGCAAATGTCCAACCGTGGTCGCCATCAATGAAAATGCCGGTCCGCAAACATTAAGTACTGCTCCCAATCAAAATCGTTCAGGTTATGCTTGCCGGTGCGGACGTGGTACCGGATGAAATCACCGACGGGCTGATTTGTCGCCGGCAAAGCAGCCACCCCTGTGCCTGCCTCATGATAAAGCTGATAAACCGGTTCTGCGCCTTTGGCCCCGAGAAATTCCCCGCGCGGGTCGGACCATTGGTCACCTTCGGCGCTGGCAATGTAAACCGGGCGGGGCGCGATTAAAGCCACGACTTCGTGCTGGTCGGTCGGCATTTCGTTCTCCCGGTTGGAATACTTTTTGTAGTTGCCGTCGAACCAGTGTGGAAACCGGAGATTAATGAGCGCGGTGGTTTCACCATACCAGCGCCTTGCGATGGCCGCGCCACCTTCCCCGGATTCATTCACCACCACCAGCCCAAACCGCCGGTCCTGCGCGCCCGCCCATAGTGCTGTTTTGGCCAGTCGCGAATGGCCGATCACAGCCACCCGCCGCGCATCAATCGCTCGGTCGGTCTCCAGATAATCCAGCGCGCGGCTCAGGCCCCAGGCCCACGCGCTGATGGCCCCCCACTCGTCCGGACGAAAAACGGTGTTCGTGCCGGCGCGGCTCAAGGCGGCGCGCACGCCATTTTTCCAGCCGTTGGTCCAGTCCGGTTCCACGTCCCCATAATACACCGTTGCCAAAGCGTAGCCGTGCGCCAGGATTTTCCCGACCGGCCATTGGGATGCCTCCTTGCCGCGCGCCGCTTCCGTTGCGCGATTATTGACCACGCTACCATTTTTCGCCGGCGGGAACCAGCGGTCGGACAGCTTGATTTCCGGGTCGGCGTTGATGGCGTGGTTGCCGTTGAAGTTCAGCCCGAGAAATGCCGGCACCGGCTTGACCGCAGCGTTGGGCAGGTACAGCAGCAAGTTCAGGCTGGGCTCATTGGTGCCGCGCGTGAACCAGACGGTGATTTCCTTGCGCGTGGCCGTGCCGCCAAGGGCATTGGTCGCGCAGGACGCGATCGCAAAGTGCAGCCCGCGCGGACGCTCCGGAGCGCGGCCATAAATTTCCCGTTCTAAGATTTTAATCAGTTCCGGCCGGCGTTTTGCCTCCCAGACCTGCGCGCTGCTCACGCGGGTGCCGTCCAGGCAAACGAGCGGGTCGGGCAGCGTGTATGGTGGAACCTTGGCTTCATCCAGATTCGATTCATTGGGGCGCACCTGCCCGAGCGCGCCCAGGACCAGGCAGGAAAAAGTAAGCGTGAGAATTCGTTTCATAAGATTAACAACACCGGCGAATGCCATTGAACCGCGCCTCCGTGGTCGCGACATAAATCTGCCGCGCATCGGCCGGATGACAGGTGCAGACGACCTGGGCTTGCCGGGCGCGCTCGAGCTGCGACTCGCCGGAAAGTTCCCGGGCCAGACCGAGCGCGATGGTCGCTGCGCCGGCGGCGGTGCGGAGATTGGGGCCGGATTCCTTCAGCGCATAGTCCGGCAGCCAGACCGGCGCAGTCTCGCACAGCACCGCCGGCTTGCGCCGGGACAAAAGCAAAAGCCATTCGCGTATGCTCAGCAGGATAATCACGGCAACGAGAAAAAGAAAAGTTCCCGCCACGGCGGCATCAATCATTTGGTTCGCATAAAGACGTGCTCCAGTTGCGAAGTCTTTCGCGGCTTTCTGATGAGCTTCGGGATCGGGCGTGTTCAGCGCCAGGTGAGCGGCTTCGATGTTTTTGGATTGAACCGCCGCCTGTGCCAGAAAGCCGATCTTGGGATCCGCACTCCAGATTTTCTGCACGCCGGCAGTGAAGGTTACCGCGAGCAGCCAGACCAAGGGTAGCAAAGTGATCAAGGCCAGCGCGGGTTTACCCGCTGCCGCCGCGGGCTGTGCGTCCGGCGGCGGGCGCTGCAACTGCATTTTCAAAATTATCGTCGTGCCGAGACACAGCGCCATGGCGGCCAGCATCTGGTTGGCAATGCCAAACAGCGGCCAGAGCGAGTTAATGCCGCCCAGCGGATCGCGCACCCCTTGAATCAGAAAATATCCCCAGGCGCCCACCATGAGCGCAGCGGCGGCCGGCGCGGCAAAAAAGTTTTTAGGATCGCCCAGCGGCTTCCAGGCTTTCCCTAGCACGCCCTGCAGCAGATAGCGTCCGACGCGCGTTCCGGCATCCAGCGTCGTCAAAATAAACAGCGCCTCGAACATCACCGCGAAGTGATACCAGAGATCCAGCCAGCGGCCGTTGACCGCCTTGGAAAAAATGTGTGCCATGCCTACCGCCAGCGTGGCCGCGCCGCCGGTGCGGCCGAATAGTGTTTTTTCGCCCAGCTGATTGGCCAGCGCATCCATCTGGTCCACCGTTACCGGAAAATGGAGCGCATTGATTTTGGCTACCGTGGCGGCGGGATCGCCTTTCACATTCATGCTCAGATACACGCCCGGTTCCAGCGTACAGGCGGCGATCAGCGCCATAATAGCCACAAAGGATTCAAAACACATCGCGCCATAGCCGATGGGCCGGGCATAATTTTCCCGGGTGATCAGCTTGGGAGTGGTGCCGCTGGCGATCAGTGAATGAAAGCCGGAAATGGAACCGCAAGCGATGGTGATGAAGCAGAACGGAAACAGCTTGCCCGCCACCACCAGACCCGAACCGTCAATGAATTGGGTGACGGCCGGCATTTGCAAATGCGGCAGCGTGCAGAGTATCCCCAGCGCCAGGGCGAGAATCGTGCCCAGCTTCATAAACGTGCTCAAGTAGTCGCGCGGCGCCAGCATCAGCCACACCGGCAGGCTGCTGGATACGATTCCATAGCCAATGATGATCCACGCCAACGAAATATCCCGCAGCCCGAACACCTGGGACCAGTGGTCATTTTCATAAACCAGTTTGCCGCCCCATACCGCCAGCAGGAGCAGCGTAACGCCCAGCGCAGTGGCTTCCAGCACTTTGCCGGTGCGCAAAAACCGCATGTACCCGCCCATGAAGAGCGCGATGGGAATGGTGGCGCCCACGGTAAACACTCCCCAGGGACTTTCGGCGAGCGCGCGTACCACCACCAGCGCTAGCACCGCCAGCAGAATGGTGAGAATGGCCAGAATCGCCAGCACCGCCATGGCCCCGGCGGTTGAATTCAATTCCTCCTTCACCATTTCGCCCAGCGATTTGCCATTGCGCCGCATGGAGCCGAACAGAATCACAAAATCCTGCACCGCGCCGCCCAAAACCACGCCAATCAAGATCCACAGGGCCCCGGGTAGATAGCCGAATTGGGCCGCCAGCACCGGGCCCACTAGCGGGCCGGGGCCGGCGATCGCGGCAAAATGGTGACCGAACAGGATGAATTTATTGGTGCGGACAAAATCCTTGCCGTCATCATGCACCTCGCAGGGCGTGGCGCGGCGATTGTCCAGACCCAGCACCCGGAAGGCGATCCACTTGGAGTAAAAACGATAGCCGATAGCATAAGTGCACACGGCGGCAATGAGCAGGTAGGCTGAATTGACCGGTTCGCCGCGCTGGAGGGCAAGGATGGCGTAAGCGCCTGCGCCGAGCAGCGCGAGCGCAAACCAGAAAATCGGGGCCAGGACTTTTTTCATCGGGTAGCGCATTTGCTAATCGAATGCGGGGTCCGGCGCAAGCGCGAACACGCGCGGGCAGAAATTTCGTCGGGTGGCAAAGTGTCGCTGGTTTCCCGTGATTGGCCAGCACCGGCTCCAAACACGCTCGACAAGTCGCGTTTTTCGGCGTAAATCAGGAGCGCTATGAACGCCAACACCTTCCGGGCGCCGTGGGGCAAGACCCTGTGCTGGATGTCCGCCTTCAGCTCGGTCGTCCTGACCGCAGCCGTGCTGCCGGCTTTTTGGGTGCGCGGGCCGGAATGGGTGCCCTGGGCACTATCATTGCCCGTTTTACTTGTGCCCGGCGCCCTGCTCTTTATCGTGCGCGATTACACCCTGGAACCGCGCGAACTGCTCATCCGGCGGCTACTCTGGACCACGCATGTGCCCCTCACCGGCTTAAAATCCGCCAGTTACCAGCCCAATATGATGCGGGGCAGCCTGCGGCTCTTCGCCAACGGCGGGATGTTTTCCTTTACCGGCTGGTATCGCAACCGCAGCCTAGGCAATTACCGCGCCTTCGTGACCGAATTAAAAAACACCGTGGTGCTGCGCTTCGAGAAAAAGGCCGTGATCATCTCGCCGGACCATCCGGAGCAATTCGTTGCGGAGATTTCCCGCTGCGCCGCCCAAAATTCCTGATGCAAAAATCACCTCCAACCCGGCACTGCCACCAATGTGGCGAACCTTGGACCATTACCGGAAACCCCGGCCGCGGCGAAGTCTGCATGAAATGCCGCGCCGACCTGCGCGTCTGCCTGAACTGCCAAAGCTATGACCCGCGCGTGGCGGAGCAATGCCGCGAACGCCGCGCCGATCTCGTGCTGGAAAAGCACCTGGGCAACTTCTGTGAATACTTCGAATTCATCCGCCGCCCGTGGGAGCCACGCGAAATCAAGCTGACCCGCGAAGAAGCGGCGCGTGCGCATTTGAAAAAATTGCTCGGCGATTGATTTGGTAGTAGCCGACGTCAGGAGGCTTCATTCAAAACTTAAAAACCCCGTCCAAGCCTGGTAATGTTGATGTCTACCCGAGAGACACTCCGGCGGGGAAAATAGCCTGAGCCTTCTCACAATGGCTGCTACGGGTTTGAGATCAAAAACCCGCGCCTTGGCTCTCTCGCCTGACAATTAATGATATACCCGACCGGCGAAGTCAACGAGCTGGCTTTTCAGATCGGGGTTGCCCTGGGTCACCAAGGTCTTCAGAAATCGAATGCAATCGGGCGGAGACTGCGCGAGGTTCCAAAACCAACGCCTTGAAATGCCAATCGCCACCCGGTTCGATGATCGGCTGGTAATCTTTCGTCAGTCCCACCGGATGATGGTCGCTGTCAAACAAATCCCAGTCGGCTTTAACCGCAAAGCGCCGGCGGTCGCTGGAGTTACGGATATGGCCAGTCAGATACACCAGCGAACTGCCGGGAGTTTTTTCTAACTGACTGAATGAAATGGCGAAATCATTCGTGATGGCTTCATCCGGCGGCGAGGCAATCACCGGCGGATGTACGCGCGGTTGCAGCGCCACGGTTGAGGGCGACCCGGCTGGACGACCCGGCTGCTCAAACCACCACCAAGCTACCGCAAAAATGGTTAAAGCACCAAACAACAGCAGGCAGGCACCCCGCCATAATCGCCGACCGGCGCGGGGTCCCGAAGCGGGCGACAACACGATGAGCTGGATGGGTTGTCCGCAGTGAGGACAATCCACCGTCTGGCCGGCCGCCTCGGCTGGAAATTCCAGATGGCCGGCGCAGTGGCAACATTCACCTTTGCTAAAAATGCGATTGGACATTGTTTACATCCGGTGCGACATAATAGAGAAACCAACAGGCTGCCTTAAGCGTCAAATCAATTCAAGTAAAGCTATGCAAACCGAGAACCATTACGAACAGGAACATGCCATTCATTTGGAAGATCATTTTCTAACGCGCCGGCAATTTCTGCAGCGAGCCGGCATGGGCTTTGGCGCCTTAAGTCTGGCCGCTTTGTTCGGAGAAGGGCTGGTTGCCCCGGCTTGCGCGCAAACCGAGTCCTCGTTAATGCCCAAAAAATCCCCCCTGCCCGCCAAAGCAAAACATGTCGTCCACATCTTTGCGCAGGGAGCGCCTTCCCACGTGGATACCTGGGATCCCAAACCGGCCTTGACGCGAATGGATGGCAAAGAAATCCCCAACTTGAACGGCATGGCCATGGCGTCCCCCTTTAAGTTTTCCAAAAAGGGAAGTTCCGGCATTGAAGTCAGTGAAGTATTTCCCCAGCTGGGTGAAATGGTGGATGACCTGTGTGTAATCCGCTCCATGTACACGGATATTCCCGCGCATGAAATCGCGACGATCATGATGAACACGGGATCGCGCCTCGTGCGGCCGAGCTTGGGTTCATGGGTGCTTTACGGTCTCGGCTCTCAAAATCAAAACATGCCGGGATTTATCTCGCTGCGCCCCGGCGGCGCGCCGCCCGGCGGGACCTCCAATTGGCAATCGGCTTTTCTGCCCGGCATGTATCAAGGGGTGAGCATTAACACCAAAGTGGCGACCCTGAGCCAGTTGATTGAAAACATCCGGAATCCCGTCACGCCGCTGGCCGAGCAGCGCCGGCAACTGGATCTGGTTCACCAGCTCAATGAAATTCATAGCCAGAACCTGCAGAAAGAAGCCCAGCTGGAATCGCGCCTGGAAGCGTTTGAAATGGCCTTCAAGATGCAGACCGAGGCAACGGATGCCTTTGATCTGACCAGGGAATCGCCCGCCATGCGCACCCTTTACGGGCGCACCGCACAGGGAAACCAATTGCTGATTGCCCGCCGGCTCCTCGAGCGGGGCGTGCGCTTCGTGCAGGTTTGGGCTGGCGGCTGGGACCACCATCAGGATTTGGAAGAGCGATTACCGGAGCGCGCCAAGGAAATTGACCAGCCGCTAGCGGCATTTATCCAGGATTTGAAACAGCGCGGTTTATTTGAGGAAACCCTGCTCGTCTGGGGCGGTGAATTTGGTCGCAAACCAACGCGCGATCGCAACGGAGGCGACAATCCCGGCCGGGACCATAATGCCAAAGCCTTCAGCACCGTTCTCGCGGGCGGCGGGGTGCGCGGCGGCCTCACCTACGGCGCGACCGATGAATACGGCATGGCTGCCGTGGAAAACAAAGTGCACGTCCATGATCTCCACGCCACCATCCTGGCGCTACTCGGGTTCGACCACAAAAAACTGACCTACCGCTATAACGGCCGCGATTTCCGCCTGACGGAAACCAGCGGGGAAATTCTCAAGCCGATCATCGCATGAAGCGCCTCTTCTGGTTAGCCCTGATTTTGCTTGCGCAGTCCAGCCCCACTGCGGCTGCGGGCCTGACTCCATCTGAACTTGATTTTTTTGAGAGCAAGATCCGGCCGGTGCTCGCCGACAAGTGTTATAAATGCCACAGCACGCTAGCCGAAAGAATCAAGGGCGGCCTGCTACTGGACAGCCGCGAGGCGCTGCTCAAGGGCGGCGACAACGGTAAAATCATCGTCCCGGGCGATCCGGAAGCGAGTCCGCTCATCAAAGCCGTGCGCTATACCGATCCGGATTTACAGATGCCGAAGGATAAAAAGTTGGATGAGGACCAGATTGCGGCGCTAACGACGTGGGTGCGGATGGGCGCCCCCGACCCGCGGAGCGCCACGGCTGAACAGAAACGGTGGAGCGATAATAAAACCAACCACTGGGCATGGCAGCCGGTGGCAGCGGCGGAGCCCCCCGCCACCAGCCTGACCGACTGGTGCCAGACGCCGGTGGATCAATTCATTCTTGCCAAGCTGGAGGAAAACCAATTACGGCCCAATCCACCCGCCGACCGGCGCACTCTCATCCGCCGCGCAACGTTTGATTTGATCGGCCTGCCGCCGACCCTGGCGGAAGTGAACGCTTTTGTAAACGACCCTGCGCCCGATGCGTTTGCCAAGGTGATCAACCGGCTCCTGGCATCGCCTCACTATGGCGAACGCTGGGGACGGCACTGGCTGGACGTGGCCCGTTACAGCGACACCAAGGGCATGCCCCGCCGTTTTAAAGAGGATTCCCTCAGCCCGTTTGCATGGACGTATCGCGACTATGTCATCCGCAGTTTTAATGAAAACAAACCTTACAATATTTTCATCCTGGAACAGCTGGCCGCCGACCGCTTGAGCACCTCGGCGCGCAATCCCACCAACCTCACCGCCTTGGGCTTTTTGACTGTCGGCGACCATTTCATGGGCATGCAGAATGATATTATCAACGACCGCATTGATGTCGTCACCAAAGGATTTCTCGGACTGACGGTAACTTGCGCCCGCTGTCATGACCACAAGTTCGACCCCATCCCGCAAAAGGATTATTATTCCTTGCGCGGCATTTTCGACAGTTGCCTGGAACCAAAGATCGAGCCGGTGGTCGGCAAAATTGCTGTCACGCCGGAATACCGCGCCTATTACACTCAGCGCGAAAAGCTGGCCCAAGCGGAGGCGGCGCTGGAAGCGGGGTTGCCGGCGCTGCGCAAAAACCGAGACCGCGAGGGGCTCAAGCAGGCACAACGTGATTTGCAGAAGGTGGAACACCAGATTACCGAGCTGGAGCTGACCAATGCCGCGGCGCCAATGAGAGCCATGGTGCTGGAAGACGCAGTCCGGGGTCACGATTCCCCGGTATTCATCCGCGGCGAGGCCGGCAATAAAGGGGAGCTGGTGCCACGCCGGTTTCTGCAACTCTTATCCGCGCCCATCCGACCGGTATATACCAACGGCAGCGGCCGTCTGGAACTGGCGCTGGGCATTGCCAATCGCAACAACCCGCTCACTGCCCGCGTGATGATCAACCGCATCTGGCTGCATCATTTTGGCGCCGGACTGGTAGCGACGCCGGATGATTTCGGAATGATGGCCGAGCCGCCAAGCCATCCGCAGTTACTGGATTACCTGGCCCTCAATTTCATGACTAACGGCTGGGATATCAAAAAAATTCATCGGCTCATCATGCTCTCCAGCGTTTATCAGGAAAGTAGCGCGAACAATCCCCGATATGCGCAGACCGACCCGGGCAACCGGCTGCTCTGGCGGGCCAATTTACGGCGATTGGAATTTGAACCCCTGCGGGATTCGCTGCTAGCCGTGGGCGGCACCCTGGATACCAATGTTTATGGCCGGCCGGTGGATTTACGACGGTATCCCGATTCCAGCCGGCGGACCATTTACGATCTGGTGGATCGCGCCGCCATTCCTGATGTGATGGTGAATTTTGATTTTGCGACGCCCGACATGGTAACCGGCCTGCGACACCAGACCACTGTGCCCCAGCAGGCGCTCTTCCTGATGAATAGTCCGCTGGCCTTGGATGTGGCCCGCCGGCTGGTGGCCTTGCCCGATTTCTTGAAGCTGACAGAGGCCGCTGAACGGCTCCAATTTCTCTACGAACGGGTTTACCAGCGCCTGCCGAGTCCGGAAGAAACCGCCCTGGCCCTGGAATTTGTGAAGGAAACGCCGCTGAAAGAAGCCACCGCAGTGGCCGCCACCGGACGTGGTCCCGATGGCAAGCCGGGCAAAAATGGAAAACTAAAACGAAGCATGAAAGCGGGCGCAAGTGAACGAGTACCGCTGACTTCCTGGGAAGAATTTGCTCAGGCACTCCTGCAGGCCAATGAAACCGCGTTTGTGAATTGAGACAAGCCGGAAAAAAAACTCTAAGGCCGGCCCGCTTTTGGATTCGGGCTAAAGTAGGATTCAACCTGCTTTTACCGTTTTATCGCAACACCCGGTGCCAGATCTTTGCCTCTGGGAGTAGTGGCCCGGAGGCGATGCGAAATACCATTGAATATTGCCAACGGGAGGAACAGACTGCGTGCCTAGCTATGAAATATTTCCAAACTGGCACGCTCAGATTCACATTTACGGCAATCATGGCGGTTTTAATCAACGGCACGAGCTCCCCGGCCAAGGTGTTTCTGGCGAAGCCAGGAACCAACACCCTTATGATGGTGCGGGATGTCGTCCGGGCATGGCGTTCATCCGGGCATCCTGACGAGCCCGCAGTCATCCAACTTGCGCGGGGCAATTACCGGATCACCGAACCGCTACACCTGAACCGGCAAGACGGCAATACAACTTGGGAGGCGCGGGATCCCGACCAAACTCTGGTCAGCGGTGGTCAGCCCATCGGACCGTTCACAGCGGACGCAGCGGGCATCTGGCACGCCCACACCGCGCTTGCATTTGAGCAGCTTTATGTCAACGACCGGAGATCCACGCGGGCGGAAGCCCCGGAGGAGGACTTTTTCCACATACTGGAAGTGCACCAAGTGGAAAACCTGTCGGAAGGAAAATCCAGGATTACTATTCAAGTTTCCCCCGCTGCCGTTGCCGGTCTGCCAACGGAACCCGGGGCGCTGCATCAGGTGCAGATTTTAGTGTTTCACAAATGGGATACCAGCCGCTATGCGTTAGAATCATTTGATGCAGTAGCCGCAACCATCACCGTGACGGGTGAACGCATGAAGCCTTGGAACTCCTGGAACCAGCAAAGCCGATTCCGGCTGGAAAACTCCTCACGCTGGTTGACCCGGGCCGGTAACTGGTTCCTTGATCGCTCAGGAAATCTAAGTTATCGACCATTGGCCGGCGAAAACATCACCCAGACCAAAGTAATTGCGCCCAGGGTGGAACAGCTTATGGTAATTGAGGGGGCGACCGGCCTCCATTTTAAGGGGCTGCGTATTCACCATGCGGGCTATCGGATGCCAGCCGGAGGTTGCCCGCCCACACAGGCGGCAGCCATGATCGGAGCCGCGATAGAAATCGATGAGGCACGCGACGTAACATTTGAAAACGCGGAGATCGCCCACACCGGCAACTATGGTATCTGGTTCCGACAGGGCTGCCACGCGTGCCGCATCCAGCATTGTTTGCTGGAAGATCTCGGTGCCGGCGGCATCCGTATCGGCGAAACGAAGCTGCGGGATGAAACGGCTGAGCAAACGGATGAAATTTTGGCCGACAACAACATCATTCGCAGCGGCGGACGAGTGCATCCGAGCGCAGTCGGCGTATGGATTGGCCAAAGCGCCAACAACCGGATCACTCACAACGACATCAGCGACCTTTATTATACGGGGGTTTCCGTGGGCTGGACCTGGGGCTATGGCCGCAGCCTGGCGACCAACAATTTCATCGGATTCAACCGCATCCATCAAATTGGCCAGGGCAGATTAAGCGACATGGGCGGCATCTACACCCTCGGCGTGAGCCCCGGCAGCAGGGAAACGGGCAATGTGATTTATGACGTGCGTGCCCATGATTACGGAGGCTGGGGCATTTACCCCGATGAAGGCAGCAGCGGCTGGCAAATTGAAAGTAATCTGGTGTGGAATTGCACCTGTATCAACCCGCGCACGGGCGGAGCATTCCATCAGCATTACGGCGAAAATAATCGAATAGCCAACAACATCTTTGCCCTGAGTTCCGGGCCACCGATGCAAGTCACCCGGGTGGAATCGCACCGGTCTTTGACGCTGGAACACAACCTGATCATCAGCTCAGCCGGCATTTTTTTTACCGGTCCGTGGGACAAGCTGCAATTTGAGAGCCGCAGCAACGTGTTTGCCGGATATGGAAAGGTGCGCCCCGGTTTTCCTAAAGGGGAGCTTGCGGCCTGGCAAGACGCGGGCCATGAAGCAGGGTCCAGGGTGATGGGCTTGAGTTTTCAGGGGGAATGGCCGGATGTTGCGGTGGATCGCCATTCACCGGCACTGGCGATGGGATTTGTTAGTTTTGATCCGAAGATAGCGGGTGTTTATGGTGGCCGCGCATGGAAGCGAATAGCCAAGGACAAACGATGAAATTTGCGAGGGTGCTTTTCCCAATATCCAGCCAGTGGAATTTGATGAGATGGTGCCAACCAAAGCGGTGGAAGGTTTAATCGAGCAGTCCGGCAGGTCTGGCCATTTAAAAAATCAGCGCCGGTTTTCCCTTTGGGCGAGCTTGGCGGGCGGCGTGACCCGCTTGAAGAGGAAAATCAAAGGCAGACCACAGAGCGCCATTGCGCCAAAAATATAAAAATTATCCATGAACGCCAGCAAGTGGGCTTGCTGATCCAGTTGGCTATATATGATCGCATAGGCCTGATGGGTTGCCGTAACATCATCCACGTGGCGGGCTAGCTGATGCTGCCCCAGGGCAAAGGCGTGAGCAAAAGCCGGCTCGTCTGCGGCCAGATGTCCGACCAGCAAGGCTTGATGAGACTGGGCACCGCGCGCGAGCATGGTGGTTACAAAAGCAATGCCGATGCTGCCTCCGAGGTTGCGCATGAGATTATAGAGTCCGCTGGCATTGCCTATTTGCGCCTGCCCAAGCTGGCTCATGGTAGCGGTGGTGAGCGGAACAAAGATGAAGCTGATGGCCACGCCGTTAACAACACTCGGCCAGATGACGTTGCCCGGGGCCACTTGCAAGTTAATCTGGCTGAGCATGAAAGAGGACAGTGCGAGCAGGCTAAAGCCCAGACAAAGCATCCATTTGCCACGAACCTTACCCACAATTCGCCCGACCAGAGCCGTGGTTATGAAGGCCGCAATGCCGCGCGGGCTCATGGCGTAGCCGCTTTGCAAAGCGGGATAGCCCATGAGCGTTTGCAGAAACAACGGGATTTGCGCGGTGGTTCCATAGAGAATGGCACCAAGTGAGGTCATCAGGAGGAGGCCGAGCGTGAAGTTGCGGTAGCGGAACACCCGCAAATCCACGAGCGGATGTTCGGTGGTGAATTCCCAATAAATAAAGCCCACCAAAGCCAAAACCGAAACCACGGTGAACCAGCGTATCCATTCCGCGTCGAACCAGTCAACTTCCTGACCCTTGTCCAACAGGACCTGCAGCGTCGCCAGCCATACTGCCAGCAGAGCAAAGCCGATATAATCAATCGTCGCCGACGTGTTGCGCCGGATATAGGGCGGATCTTCCACCAACCATTCCGCGGCAATGAGTGCGGCAATGCCGACCGGGAGATTGATGTAAAAAATCCAGCGCCACGAATAATTGTCCGTAATCCAACCGCCAAGCGTCGGCCCGAGAATCGGTGCCACGACGACCCCCATCGCAAACAGCGCCATCGCCGAGCCGCGTTTGGCAGGCGGAAAACTTTCGAGCATGATGGACTGGGCCATGGGCACCATCGCGCCACCACCGACCCCTTGCAAAATCCGCGCCAGAACCAGCGTGGGCAGATTCCAAGCCAGGCCGCAGAGCATGGAGGCGAGCGTGAACATCGCGATGCAAGCCATGAATACGCGTTTGCGACCAAAATGATTCGCCAGCCAGCCGGTGGTAGGCAGGACAATCGCATTCGCGACCAAATAACTGGTGAGCACCCAAGTGGCCTCTTCCGGCGTGGCGGAAAGATTGCCCGCGATGTGAGGCAGGGCGATATTGGCGATGGAAGTGTCAAGAACTTCCATGAAGGTCGCCATCATCACGCCCAAGGCAATAAGCCAGGGGCTGTGGCGGGGATGCCATTCTTGATGGAGTTGGTGGTCCGACATGGAAGGTAAAAACCACCGGCATTTTAGCGCAATATCTCGGCGCTGCAAATGGTGATTTGGCGGCCATCGGGCCGACGGCGAAACTTTATTTTATCGGGAAGGTGAGGCGCATGGTGGTGCCGCGCAAAGGTCGTGATTGGATGCGGATTTTTCCATGATGAGTTTCCACCACGCGTCCGACTATGGCCAGGCCAAGGCCGGTGCCTTTGGCTTTGGTAGTACTCAGAATGGTCTTGAAAGCCTGCTGCTGCTGTTCACGGCTCATGCCGTTGCCGGTATCCTTGATTGCCACCGCAACCTGCCCGGACTGCAAAGCGGTGGTTTTAATGGTGAGAATGCCCCCCTCAGGCATCGCCTCCACGGCGTTGAGGATTAAATTCAAAAAGGCCTGTTCCAATTGCGGCGCATCGCCGGACACCAGCGGGAGATCCGCCTGGAGATCATGCACCAGCCGGATGCCCTGATTGGAGAGCTTGTGCCGCACCAGCAGGCCCAACTCCTTGACCAGGTCATTCAAGTTGACCGGCGCAAAACTAGGCTCGGTCGTGCGCGCAAAATCAAGAATCTGCTCCACAATTTTGTTAAGATGCTCGATTTTTGCGGCGATGATTTGGGCATCCTTGGCGCGCGGGTCCGCAGCCGCGAATTTTAAATCCAGCGAGTGGTAGAGCAACTTCATGACTGTCAGCGGATTGCGGATTTCGTGCGCCACCTCCGCGGCGAGCAGACCCAGGGCAGATAGCTTTTCATTTTGCCGCAGTTGTTCCTCCACATCCACGACCCGCTCATAAAGGCGCGCTTTTTCAATCGCAATCGCCGACAGTTCGGCCAAGGCGGACAGAATTTTTATCTCCTCATTGGAAAAATTGTAGGGGCGGGCCGTATAAACACTCAGCGCGCCGATGCTCTGGCCGGCAAAAATCAACGGCACACTGAGCAGGGAAACGAGGCCTTCCCGCCTTGCCAGATCCACGTTTTGATAACGGGTGTCCGTCTGCACATTCGCGACCTGCAAAGGCTTTTTCCGCCGCACCACGACACCGATCAAGCTTTCGCTTACACTCAAACGCGGTTTATGAATATAGGCGTCGCCAGCCCCGAAGCTGCCCCGCAAATCCAGCCATTCGCGCGAATCGTCCAACAACATGAGAGAACACATCCGCGCCCGCATCAACACGCAGACTTCGCGGGCGATGGCGCGCAAGGCTTCATCCAGATTCAGGGTGGAGTTGATGGTCCGGCTGACGTTTGCCAGGGACTCGAATAGCATGACCTTGAGCCGCAATTGCTCGTAAAGCCAGGTATGATGAATGACCTTTGCTGCCTGGATGGCTAACTCTTGCAATAATTCCTGATCAGCCTCGGAAAAAGCGTCTTTGCGGTCGGAATCCACATTAATTACGCCGCGCACCTCGCCCTGCACCTCGAGCGGGACCGCCAGTTCTGAGCGCACATCCCGGCGCACGCTGACGTAGCGCTTGTCCTGCAGCACATCGCCAACCCGCGCGGGTCGGCCAGACTGGGCAACCCAACCCGTAATCCCTTCCCCGACACGAAGTCTGGTTTTGCGCGCAATGGAAGATAGATTTTGGGCGGCGTGGATTTCGAGAAAACCGCTTGTGGGATTGATGAGTACCAGCGAACCACTCGACGCACGCATCACCCGAACCGCCTCGCTGACGATGAGCTGAAGCGCCTCCTGCGATTCCAGCGTGGAATGAATGACGTTGCTGACCTGATAAAGCAGGCGCAGTCGTTCATGGCTTGATTTCAGGGTATCAGTTTCCTCGTTTAAAAAGTCCATTTCGTTGCTCCAAGGTTAAAACAAACATTCCACTTTTGCAGCAAAACGCGGAGATGCTCAACTAAATTTAAGCCCGAATAACATGATTTCATCGAGTGCGGGCGGTCAATACCATGCCCAAGGCGGCAAATAAAAGGTTAGGCAGCCAGGCGGCCAGCCAGGCTGGCAATTGACCACTCTCGCCGAGTGCAAGACTGACCTTTTGCACAACAAAAAAAGTGAAGGTAATGAAGATGCTGCCGGCAACCCCAAAAAACAAATTCCGCCGGCCGGAGGCGGCACCGAAAGGGATGGCGATGAATATAACCACCAGACAGGTCCAAGGCGCGGCGAGCCGGCCATGAAACTTGGTGTAGAGCGGCAGCGCCTTTTGATCAGAAATGGCCGAGTGCTGGCGCAGATAGGGCCACAATTCGGCCAGGGGAATATCTGCGCTGCGAGAGGTGAACAAGCTTTGCGTGCTATTGAATTTTAGCTCGAGCCGGATTTGTTCCGGCGTTTCATCAAACTCCGGCAGAGAGACCCGATTGGTCACTTGCTGAGGGAGGAGTCGCGCGCCGGGGCCAGATTGGATGAATACCTGCACTCCATAAAAAGTCCAGATTCCACGCACGTATTCCGCACGGTCGGCCCATAGCTGGTGTTGGGAATGGTCTGCCAACAACCAGATGACTTTGAGGTTGAGCATCGTGGCGGTCTCGGGGTTGTATTTCCCAAACTCCCAGGTGCGGTGAGCCCGCAGGTTGCTGAAGCCATTATTAGTGTACCGGGGAGTGGCGGAGTGATTTAAATTGGTTTGAACATGCCGATGCTTAATTGCCTCCGCCCAACTGGCGGCGCGCGGGACGGCGATTTCATTCAAAAGGAAATAAAATGCGCTAGCCACCAGGCCGACAGCGAAATAGGGCAGACATAGCCGCCATAGGCTGATACCAGCCGCGCGCAGCGCAGTGATTTCATGGTGTCGCGCATGCTGCGTCAGCGTATAAAGCAATGCCAGCAAGAGCGTGATGGGCAGCACCATGACAAAAAATTCTGGCAACTGGGCGGCGGCATATTCCACGGCGTCCAGCAGGTTGAACTTAAGGCTTTGCATTTCGCCCAGTTGGGTGAAGAAAAAGTAGGAAATCCAAAAGACAAGAAACCCGCCGAGGCAAAAAACCAGGGGCGTGAACAGTTCTCGCAAAAGGTATCGGTCGTGTAACCGCATGGCGCAGGTTAAACGGCACACGACCATTCGCCAATCGAATTGATGAACCGTGTCGCCTTGTCGGCGGAAGCGAGAATTTTAACTAAACGTGAAGTTGCCTGATCTTCAATCGCTGGCAACTCTCATGGTTAATTTATCATTCGCAGGTAGCCAGTCAGGAAAAGTGAGGCGCATTCGGACAATTTCCGGCTGCCGCTCCCTCCGACCTTTCCCAACCGAATTACCCTGAAACCATCCATTTTTTTAATTAACTTACTTTTCATCAGGCGACTCCGATGGTCGGATTAGCTGGAAACCACCGGCATCTTTGGGAAAAATGGCGGGAAAAACCTTGCTTTTCTGCGGTTTCCATTTATTTTTTCCGACCCTGTTGGGTTGGTAGCTCAGTTGGTAGAGCAGTGCCCTTTTAAGGCATTGGTCCGGGGTTCGAGTCCCCGCC
>CAISVF010000335.1 GCA_903888765.1 uncultured Verrucomicrobia subdivision 3 bacterium
ATGTACCACCGTCGCTTGGTGCGCGATTACGAACGCACCATCTCCAGCGCCGAAGCTTGGATCTATGTCGCGATGATCCGTATTCAACTCCGCCGATTGGCCTGATCCTTTAACCATGTTGATTTTTAAAACAGACTCTTACGCGCGTTTCCACCCGGTGGGGTTATTCGACCGCCCCGTGCTGTCGCAACCAATCCGCCATCTTTACATCATGGGCGTATTGCAAAGGGGTATAGTCAAGAAAGCCTTTGGCATTGATATCCGCTTGATGGCGCAGGAGCAGGTCCACCGCTTCACGGTCATTGGCTACTACCGCGAAGTGCAGAGGCGTCCACCCCGAGGCATCATGGATATTGACCTCGGCAGAGCTTTGGAGCAACAAGGCGACCACCTCTTTTCGCCCATTTAGAGCGGCATCGTGCAGCGGCGTGTTGCCGTCCTTATCCCGGGCGTTGACCTGAGCCTTATGAGCCAACAGGAACTGCACAATGTTCGTGCGACCTTCGGCGGTCGCCCAATGCAAGGGGGTTTTGCCACCCGCCGTTTTGGCTTCCATGTCGGCTTGGTTCGCCACTAAGAATTGGACCATGTCTGGGTAGCCAAATGCCGCCGCCAAGTGCAAAGGCGTGGCACCAAATGGTCCTGGGTTGGAAACCAGGCTGGGCTGGGCTTGGATCAATAATTTAACCTTAGGCAAATCACCGTCTTGGGCAGCGGCATGGATCTCCTCTGCCTTGCCTGTCGTGCCTGCGGCCAGCAAGAGCCACACCACCATTCCCAAGCAACCGCTGAGAATCGAGGGGCGTGATAATTTGCTAAGCAACCAAGGCTTTATAATTTTAAGCCGCATGGCGGATGACTACCTGCATTAAATTAAAAAATCAATGAGTTTGTTTTTCTTGATGGGCGGGGATAAGTAAATCTGGCACATTGCCGCCGGCAACAATTCCCAAGATCACCGATGAATCCGACCTCGAACTTGACTACCACCCACGGACGGACGCGGCGTTCGGCCATTCTGGCCGGCGGAATGGGGTTGTTAGCCGCGTTACTGCTCGTCATCCCGGATGGCGACCGTGAGGTGAGCCGCATTGATTTGGGTACCCTTTTCAAAGATAGCCCGGTGAACTTTTTCGCAACCCCGGATGGTTTTGTGGAGGGAAATGTGGTTTGGCATGGAGACACCTACTCAGTTAAATTTCGCCGCTTTGCCAGTGCAGCAGCCGTCAGGAGGGAAATGATCAATGTTCGGGGCGCTGCTCCCGCCCAGGCCATTGGCGAACAAGCCGCCTATAGTATCGTCTTCACCGGCACGAAGGGGGCGGAATTATGGTTTCGCCGGTATAACGTCCAGGTTTGTGTATTAAAGCCGGGCCACCTTATGGGGGCGGTCACGCCGGAGCTCGATCAACTGGAAGTGGAAGCCGTGGCTAAGCGACTGGATGACGCCATGCTTCATGGAGGCGAGGGCGTAACCGTAGGGAATACCTCGCTCGCCATGGGGGCCATGGAAGCACTCAACTATGCCCAAATCCCGGGCATGATCGGAATGTATCTGGAAATGGGGGCGGTGCCGTTGGAAATTGCCGTGGTTCCCGCCTTGCTCTTGTTGCTCGGGGCGCAGCGTATTCGCCATGCTCCGGTGCGGCTGGCTGCGGCCAGCGGCAGCCTGGCCTTTTTTCTGGCGCCGGGCGTGGCGGCAGGGCATGGCGGCATTTACGTTGGCCCGGGATATTTCATGATTTTGAGCGACCCGATGATGTGGCTTTCGGTCTTGGTGACGTGGGCGGTCTTTCTTGGCACGGCCGCCGGGGCGAGATGGTGGTGGACTGGCAAGGTCAAGTAGGTCATCGCAAAACCAGAGACCAAAAGCAGGCGATAGCAACTTATCCCGCTTTGAACCATACCGCAAAAAGCCTTTTGCCATCGGTTCCGGGTCCGGGCGACATGGGCGACTGGGGTGTTGCCGGAAAGACAGCATTTCATCAAACACGTGCGCGCTCATTTGACCACCAGAAAGCCCACCAGCGTGCAGGCGATAGCAATGAAAGCGGCGACGAGCGATTCGCCGGCAACGAGGCCGGAGGCAATGGGGATGGCATACGTGTCGGCGTTTTGGCGATGCCACTTTTGCCATGCGGTCACGATCAAGGCGCCGATCAGAAATGACAGCGCGTTTTGAAATGGCACCACCCATGCCAGGCCTAACCCCATCGCCGAAGGCAGATACGGTTGCGATTTCGGA
>CAISVF010000336.1 GCA_903888765.1 uncultured Verrucomicrobia subdivision 3 bacterium
AAAGCCAGGCGTCCGGACACGCCGGAATACCGGCTACTTTCAGCCGCCGAGACCGATTAAAATTCATTCTCCCAGCCCCCGGGGCTGCTACCACAACCACCTCAGCTTTTCCCCAAAAGCTAAGTCCGACAGGCTGCTAGCAAATCAAGCTCGGCCGGCTGGCTGGGGGCTGGCGTTGGAGTGGTTGCGAGGGCAATTTCATATTCAGTTGGTGGTTCGTTTTTCATAAATGTTAATCAAAGTATCGTTCCCGGGCTTCGCGGCGATGGCTGGTGCCGGTAAATTTTAAAAGACGAAAGGCGGATTCCCGCATGCGGTCGGCCATTCGCTCGCCGATGACATTCGAGATACTCTCCCACTCGAAATTCGAGGTGATGATCGTTGCCATCCGTTCGCTGTGGCGGTAGTCGAGAATTTCGTGGAGTAGCGGCAGCTCATCGCGTCCGCCGGCGGATAACCCAACATCGTCCAGGACAAATAGCCGGGCGGATTGAGCGCGGTCGATCGGGTCGAACGCGGCTTTGTCGCGATAGGTTTGGCGCAGGGCAACCAAAAGCGAGGATTGCTTCACGAACCACCCTTTGCCGATGGTGCGCAGGGCGGCCGCGGCGAGGTGGCTTTTGCCGGTGCCATATCCGCCGATCAGGATCAGAAATCCGCGCTGTATTTTACAAAATGATTTCAGGACCTCCAGGTGTTCGGTTTCCGATTGATCGTCGGCGATCCAGTTTTCAAAGGTTGCATGGGTCAGGTTGGCGGGCAGGCCATATGCCTGGAGCTTTTCAACCTGCTGGGCTTCAAGGCATTTGGGGCACGGGACGTAGCCGGCCTCAAATCCGCCGATGTTGCGGGCGGTGGCCCGGGCGGTCAGCTCCTCGTCAATTCGCCTTTGGCAGTCTGGATGGACGCGGCAGGGTATAACCGCCGGCTGGGTGGCCATGAACGCACGGCGGGCCTGCTGTGCGCGTTCAGCGGTCTGTTTAAATCGTTCAAGGGTGGATGTCATCTGAAGATTTTTAAGAGAATTTTCAATTTCTAGATTCATGGAATGAAATTTTTTGGAGTGTTGGCCATTTTGAAACTGGACTTTGACCCTTCAGTTAATGGAGTAAGTTTATTAGAGTAAGTTTCGTTCCGACTTTCCCGAACGCTAGGCGTTCCGACTTTTCCGCATTTCGCGTTCCGACTTTCCAGAACGGTTGAATTGGCAACTGTTCCGCCTTTCCCGAACACCTGCGGATTAGCCAAGTCTCCGTTCAAAAGGAAATAAATCATGCCGTCGCGCATGGATTTGTCGCGTTCGCGCACGAATGGGTGCTTTTCTGGCGAGTAATCTTCCGCACGAAGCCAGCCGGTTTCCACCAATATGCCAACCCATTTTTGCAGGGAAGTGAAATCACCGCCGATGATTCGCTTCATGGAGCGGCGTCCCGGCCATGCGCGACCTTGTGCGTCCGCGTGCTGATTTACTAAATGAAATAACCGAAACGCGCCATGCAGCACGCGCCTATCGCGAAGTAACCTTTCAAACGCTTGCGCCTTCAGCGCGGCGAGCGTGGTAAGTTCACTCATGGCAAATTCCCAATTTCAGAATGATGAACTGGTCAAGATAGCCGAGCGAATTAGTACCGTTACCGCTTACATGGTCTGAAGTTTTATTTGGCGTTCCTGCTGTCGCGGCGGGGACGCTTTTTAATTTTGGCGGGCTCATTGCTTTGCCTTTGGATTTGGAACAAAATTCCAAGCTCGCTTCTGTGCGCGGTTTCGGATCCCCAATGCGCGGGATGCCTCGCCGGTCAAGGTTAGAAAGCTCTTTGGGGACTTGATGCCCAGGTATGCCGCAAGCTGTGTGGCTGACGGAGTACCGGGAAACATGCCGGGATTGATAACCCAGCAAAGCGCCGCAGAGCGCAGGCCCATCGTTTTAACTACAGATCGCGCATTGGTAGGAACATTGGTTACGAATGCCAAACCCTTGGCCAACAAGTCGGCGCAGTCCGCCGCCAGTTCGCCAGATTGGTCGATTGGTTCTTCACCCAAATTACGGCTGACTTCATCATAAGGGAAATCGACCGTATTGGCGTGCAACGGGTCGGCTTTCTTGCTGATGAATGCTTCGTGAAACGCGGGTTTGCCGGACTTCATGCCGCCTCCTTTTGGGCTTTGGCATCGAGGTGCGCCTTTACATTTACCGGGTCAAAGAAAATTAGCCTACCAATTTTAAGGTAAGGAATTGACCTGGCACGGGTTTGTTCTCGGAGCCATCGCACGCAGGGCCGGCTGTTTTCCTCGAAAAGGATTTCGAGGAGCTGTGACGCGTCAACCAAACGGTTTGGCGTTGTTAATGTAATGTTTTGTTTTCTTGATGCATTTGATGCATTTTTTGGTGTTTCCATGCATTTAAGGGTGACGGTACCTTTTTTTTGCTGAAAATGAAAAACGCCCAATAAACATTGGGCGTTTAGCGTGTTTTGGTTGTACCTTTGCTACTTTAAAAACTCTTTTATTTTTATCAGGTAATCCGTGCGCCCGCGCTCGTAGCCGGCGACATCGTCGCGACGGGCAACAATGCCCTCGCCACGGTCGGCCTGAATCTCGGCCAGCCATGCGTTTGTCTCGCGCCAGCCGGGGAACGTCCGGTATTCCACCACGCGGGAATAGATCGCGGCGGCAGCGGCCATGCGCTGCGACCAGATGCCGGAAGCGTCCGGAGCATCGTAGCACCAGAACTGACAGCGGGGCGTCCAGTGGCCATGCAGGACCGCCGTGCGGGCCTCGTAGAAATTGCCGCGCCCGCAAAAAATGCCACCATCCAAGGCGACGCCCTGCGGAAGCTCAGCGCGAATGCGCTCCGGCAGGCGGATGATGTTGCCGCCACGGGTCCAAGCCTGTGCCCCATCCCAGTAGGCGCGAACGTCCTCCAATTTCTCCGACAACAGCCAGCCGTCGAGGTTGTCAGCGAATTGCTGATAATCCCGGCCCAAGGTCATGTCTCGTTCGGTCATACCTCGACAAGTTGCTGTTCCTGCTGTTGGCTGGCAATGATCTCGGCTGCGGGGGCGGGCTTTGGTGCGTCGAGGATGGCGGTAGCCGGTTTTTCTGGTGGCACGATGGCAAACCACTCGGACGCTGCTGCTGGCTTCACCCTGCGCAAGTAGTGCTGCCGAATCATGGCCGGACTATTCCCAGCCTCGTCAGACACGCGGGGAACATCGGCAGTTTCCGCCACTCGGTAGCTGATGAATGAATGCCGCAATGCGTTGTGCTTCCATTTCACGCCGGCAACCTTCGCAATTTTTAAAAGCTGTTTGGTCGTGTTCGCGTAGGAAACCACCTTGCCATTTGGCCGGTGATATTTTGCCAGCCACTTTTTCAGATTGGCTTGGATCGGCACAAGCCGCCGTTCGCCCGTCTTTGAGTTGGCCGCATGGACTTCTATGAAGCCGTCTTCCAGATCCACTTCATGCCAGTCCAGCCGCGCAATTTCGGCGTGGCGTAGGCCGGCGAAAGCGGCAATCGCAAAGAACGGAGTCATGTCCCGGCCGGCTCCGAGGAGCTGCGAGAGCTCTTGCGGAGTGTAAATTTCTATTTCCGACAGCTTTCGGGCGGAATATGTCTGGACGTTTTCGAGCCAGTCCATGCCTTTGGCCAAGTATCCGCGCATCACCAGCCAGCGGTTGAAAAACCCAATGGTGTCGCGGTGGTTCCTTTTCGTGCGCTCCACGAACGGCAAAGCGGCAAGATATTGGGAAATTTGGCCGGGCGTGACCGTGTGAACATCCACGTTGAAGTTTTCCGCCAGCCGGCCAATAGCGGCGCCAAGCTGTTTCTGCCGGTCATTTGATTTTCCGTCCGTCCTGGCCTGTTCAACCAGTAGTCGGCCCGCCTCGGTGATGCTGATGCGCGGCAGTTGCTTGGCGTGGGATTTCACCCAGTCGCGGCAGACTTCAGCGAGCCCCGCCCTGCCTTCGAGGATGGCCATTGCGGAGGCGTAGTCCCGTGCGGCGGCATCCAAGGGCACTTGAAGGGAAGCCAGCTCTTCAACAGATCTCCGGTAAATCAGGCAATCGGCGTTGGTCAGGTTCATGGTGTTTTGCTCGCCATTCCCGATTTTGCGGATTGCGGTCAAGGCGACCTGTTTTGCCTCCTCGTATTCGGCTCGGCATTCGCGTTTGCGTTTTCCAAGCAAATGATAATCAACGATGAAGAGCGGATATGTTTTGCCCTTCTGGACTTGGGAGGTTTTCCGGATGCGGGCGGAGATGCCGCCTTCTGTGAGGATCATCGGGAACTTTAGCTTTTTCATTGGCTTTGCCACATAAAAGCCGTGACGGTGTCTCCTCGTCGGCAATAATCTGGCAATAAACCGTTAAACCTGCGAAAACCCCTTTAAAAATGGTCGGGGCGGGGAGATTTGAACTCCCGACCTCTTGCACCCCAAGCAAGCGCGCTAGCCGGGCTACGCTACGCCCCGAACCATTGGAGGGCTCAGTCTAGTGAGGTTTAAACTATTTTCAATCCAGAAGATGATTTAATTTCCGGAAAACCGCCCTGATCCCCGTCACACCCTTGTAGAATTCAGCCGCGCCCGGGCGGGGCGTTGAATTCATCGGCATGGTAAGAACTGCGCACCATTGGCCCGCTGGCGACATGGATAAAGCCCAAAGCCTCCGCCTGGGCCTTAAATTCCGCGAATTTTTCCGGCGTAACAAATTCCCGGACCGGCAGCAATTTCAGCGATGGTTGCAAATATTGGCCCAGCGTGAGGATATCGCAGCCAGCCGCGCGCAAATCCCGCATTGCCTCCTTCACCTCCTCCGTGCGTTCTCCCAGTCCTAGCATCATGCCCGACTTCGTGAACATTGCCTTCCCGCGCCGGTCTTTCACTTTTTTGAGCACGCTAAGCGACCGGTCATAAGTCGCCCGGTGCCGCACTTCGGGTGTCAGGCGGCGAACCGTTTCCAGATTGTGATTGAAAATATCTGGATTCGCTGCCAGCACCATTTCAATCGAGGTATCGCTGTCTTGAAAATCCGGGACCAGCACCTCGATGACAGTTTTGGGATTAAACTTCCGCACCGCTTCAATCGTCTGGCGGAAATGGTCGGCACCGCCATCGGCCATGTCATCCCGCGCCACCGCGGTGATCACCACGTGCTTTAATTTCATCCGGCGCGTCGCCTCCGCCACGCGCAACGGCTCATCCGCCTCCAAGGGCAGCGGCTTGGCGGTAGCCACGGCGCAGAATCCGCAGGCGCGCGTGCAACGGTCGCCGGCGATCATGAATGTGGCCGTGCCCTTTTCCCAGCATTCCCAATGGTTCGGACACTGCGCACTTTCACAAACCGTGTGCAATTTGAGTTCGCCCAGAAGATTGCGGGTCTGGGCAAAGCTATCCGACGTGGGCAGCTTGATGCGCAGCCATTCCGGCAGGCGCGGCCGCACTTTTAATTCAGGGGTGGTCACAAAATTTTAAATCTTAGCTTACCCGGGCGACACCCGGCGGGAATAACGGATTTTATCCCCGCTCACGAACGTTCATCGGGAGCGGATAGTTTTTCCCAGAAAACGGCCAGTTCCTCCGGACCGAAATCGGCGAGTATCCGGCCATCCACCTCGATCACGGGCGCAAAGCGTTGACCGGAAAGATTGACCATTTCCGTGAGCGCCTGACTATTGGTAATCACATCCAGGGTTTCGTAAACCAGGCCACGGGCGTCGAGCCATTTTTGCGCTTTGTGACACCACGGGCAATAGGGTTTGATGAAGAGACGAATTTTCACGGCTTCAGTTTAGGCCTCAAAACGTTTAGTTGATCTTAGTCCAACGGCCCAACCGGAGGGAACTAGCCCTCTCAGCAAAGCTTCCGGGCCTGACTTGGCCACCGGATTCCCCTGCCCAGGCCATATCCTTATCCATTAATCTGCTTCGCGTAAGCCTCCGGCGACAATAAAGCGGCCAATTCCGCCGGATTGCCCAATTTAATCTGGTAAAACCAGCCATCGCTGTCTGGCGCGGTATTGACCAGAGCCGGATTATCCACTACGGCCGAATTGATGGCGGTGATTTCACCGCTCACCGGCGAATAGATGTCGCTGGCGGTCTTTACCGATTCCACGACGGCGCAGGCTTCACCCGCTTTCACTTGCCGTCCCAAGGTCGGGAGTTCCACGAAAACGATGTCCGTCAATTC
>CAISVF010000337.1 GCA_903888765.1 uncultured Verrucomicrobia subdivision 3 bacterium
CTTACAACGGGCCTGCCACACGTAGCCCGGAGGGCGAAGCGGAGCGAAATTCAATATGGTGGAGGCGGCGGGAATTGAACCCGCGTCCCAAGTCAACCAACCAGCCGCGACTACATGCTTAGTCCAGGTAATATTTTCTGCTATGCGATGGCGCCTGAACCCGAGTCGCACTGCCTAGTCCGCATGAAAAGATCTCGGCTGAAAACGCGCGGTCTCCGCTTTCAACCATGCCTGCTGTTGCGTCCGTCCACCGTAGCAGGTGTCCAGTGGCGAACGTCGTGGCACTTAGGCCGCGAGGGCTAGTTCTTCGTTAGCTTTTTAGTTTTGATACGATGATTTACGAGGCCAACGCATCATCCTCGGCATGCCGCCTCTGGCGTGTTCACATGGTCGAAACCAGTACGCCCCCATCAATACGGCAGGAACATCATCCACGAATTCACGCGGATGGTCAAACGAAATACCGCGTCTTGTCTCTGCGCTGCGGCAGCTATTGGAATAAGCTTGGCTAACCCGGTTGGGAGCTCTGCTTTAACAGCAGGTTACCTGACTTGCGCGCGCCAGCATCCGCCTCCCGAGCCGATGCCTCCTGCAACTCCTGCGTGCGACACCCCCAGCAATTCTTTTGGCGGAGAATTGAATCTTCACTCCAAAGAACTTAATCTAAGGGTGTGCATTTCACGAATTCCATCGCAACAAACAAATCCGGCACCCCGGCCAGTGGTGACAATTCGATCATGACGGCGGGTGTGAGTCAATTACTGGATGCTAACCGTCGCGCCAAAGCCGACACCGTGAACGCCTTCAGGATGGTGACGCCTCGGGAATTGAGCTGCACCTTGGCGGAGTTCAGTCTGGGCGCGAAAAACGGATGGGGCTGGACCTAGTTTGGTTGAACTCTCTTTCCCATTCTCTCGAGCATTTTTAATTCATGGTTTTTAGTCTTTCTACAGTAATATCCGCGGAGTCTGTATGACCGAAAACGAATTTACATATTGCGCCTTCCTCAGCTATAGCCAGGAAGATAATTGCGAGCACCGTCCGGATGAACCGGATGTGTGCAGGATGTGCTGGGGCAATTGGCTGTACGACGTTCTGAGGGGGTTTTCCATTCCGACTGAATTAGCAGGCCAGATCAATGCTCGCGCCGAAATCATTCCCGAACGGATTGATCCGGTTTTCCTGGACCGGGAAGAATCGCCCGCGATTGCGAGCCTGAGCGAACCACTTTGCAAGGCATTGGAGCAATCCAAATGTCTGATCGTAATCTGTTCACCTCGTTCGGCCATAAGCTCTCGGGTCAATGAGGCTGTGCGTTATTTCAAACAGTTGGGGCGTGGCCATCGTATTCTGCCTATCGTTATCGCCGGGGAGCCTAATGCCAGCGATGCAAACCAGTCGGACATATCAACGGATGAAGAATGTTTTGTTCCGGCTTTGCGGCACCCCGTGAAACCGGATGGAACCCTCGATGCCACGCGACGGGACCGGGGCTTTATTTTTGCGGATGCCCGGTATGGCACAGACAAACGGGAAGTCCTGGCAAACGATCACCAAGGCGCCGAGGCCAATCTGGAAATTGCCAAAATTCAACTGATAGCCGGACTTCTTGGAGTGGGGTTCCATAGTTTGTGGACGCGCGAACTAAACCGCCGCCTGGCCGAAGCTCAAATTCAAGCACGGGAAGCCCGGCATCAAATCCAGGCCGCCCGAAATGAAGTTCGGGAGGCGCAGGACAAAGTGCTGGCAATGCAAAACCTGCCGCAAGACATTCAAAGCCAAATTCAGGAAGCCCAAAAGCAAGCCCGCGAAGCGCAAAGCCAACTTGAGGCGGCTCGGAATCAAGCTCGGGAAGCCCAAAACCAACTTCAGATGCTGCAAAATCAAATTGAAGAATCGCGCAGCCAAGCTCGAGCATCTGAAGGCAAATTTCTGACGGCGCAACAAATGGCGCAAGATGCCCAGCACGAGCTTGAATCGGCCCGAAACGAAGTTCGAGAAGCGCAGGGCAAAGTGCTGGCGATGCAGAACCTCCCGCAAAACGTTCAAAGCCATCTCCAGGAGTCCCAAGACCAACTTCAGACGCTACAAAGGCAAGTCGAGGAAGCACGCAGCCAAGCGCGTGCATTTGAAAGCAAATATCTGGAAGCGCAACAGGTGGCGCGAGACACACAGCAACAGCTTGAGTCAACCCGAACCGGAGCGCGGGAAGCCCAGCACAAAGTGCTGGCGATGCAGAACCTGCCGCAAGACGTTCAAAGCCAGATTTTAGAAGCCCAGAATCAAGCCCGCGAAGCACAAAGCCGAATCGAGGAAACTCGCAAGCAAGCGCTTGAGGCCCAAAATAAATTTTTGGCAGCGCAGGAGCAATCTCGCGCATCCCGAAGCCAGGTTCAAGAATTTCAAAATCGGGTTCTAGAGGCTCAAAGCCAACTGGACAAAGCCCACGACCTGGTCCGGGAAGCGCAGCAGCAAAGCCAAGAGGCCCAGCACCGCGCCCGGGAAGCTCAGAATCACGTTCAGGAAATACAAAATAAAACCCGGGCGGCGCGGCGTCTTACCAAAGTTTTTGCGGTCATGGCGGCGCTAGCCTTGATGGCTGCCAGTATTGCCTTGTGGCAGCGCAGGCTGGCAACCCAAGCCTTGGCCAAGACTGTTTCCACGCCGCCCGCCAGTGAGTTTGACCTAGGATCGGGCACTCTGAGCCGGGAACTGATTATGCAGGCACTGCAGAAGGTTGGCGGAGCCGGACAGAATGCCAATCAACTGCGCCACCTTGATGAACTGGCGGCCCGGATTCCAGTCGCGGAAATATCTGAAATCATGGCTTCATCGTCGGTCATTTTGGATGAATGGCAACGCAGGCATTTTCAGGAGAAAATGCTTGATTACTGGATAACAACGAATTGTCCAGCTGCATTTGACTGGAGTTGTCAGTTGACTAACGCTGATAGCCGGCAGCGCGCCCTGGAAAAAGTTGTGCCGGCATTGGCTGCTGACAATTTTACAAATACGCTGGCGCGGTTGAACGATTTAAAGCCATGGCCAGACGAACGGATTTACACGCTATTTTTCCAACACTGGGCCGCCCAAGACCCCTTGCTGGCGATCAAAGAACGCGACCAGATTCCAGGCCATGATGCCAGTAACAATGTGCTATGCGCCATTATGGCGGTATGGGTGGCTAAACAGCCGGATGCAGCGGTGAATTGGGTAAAATCCCAGCCGGATTCAGAATCCCGAAACAAGGCGTTGGAAGCTTGTATTGGGGCACAGGCAAAAGCGGATGCTCCCAATGCCCTGGCTTTGGCCGAATCCTTGCCGGAAGGAATCTGGCGCACCCAGATGATTATCGATTTGTTTCACGGCTGGGCAGAGAGCGATCTGGAGGCCGCCACGAGGGCGTGCCAAAAGTTGTCCGACGGCATGACCAAAGAAAAGGCCTGGGAAGGTGTGCTAAACCGGCGAATTGAGAAAGATCCGGCATCGGCGGCGGAGTATGTCAAAAACCTGCTGCCAGGAGATTACCGTCAAACTGCCATTGCAGCATTGTGCAATCACTGGGCTGACCTCGACATCCCGGCGGTTTTGGCTTGGGCGCAATCCCTGCCATCCGAGTCAGAGCGGGTTGAGGTGTTCAATACAGTTGTCGTTAGGTGGGCCGCCAAAGATCCGCAGGCAACTATTCAGTTTGCCAATCAGCATCCGGAGTTGTCCGGTGCTGCGTTGGGTGGCATGGCCGAAGCGTGGTCCAAAAGCGATTTAACCGCCGCCACGAATTGGGTTGAAAATCTGCCGGCCGGGGAGAAAAAAGATGAGGCCTTTCTGGGTTTGGCGAGTTCCCTCGCCGAGCGAGCGCCTCAATTGGCAGCCAACTTTTACACGCGGCTCACCGACACAGCGCCGCCCCTGGAACAAGTCCAGGCCATCGCCTATTCACTGGGCCGGGAAGATGCTTCCAACGCGGTGGCCTGGGCGTGCAGCTTGAAAGCTGACTCCACGCGACAGGCGGCACTTTCTGCACTCTCCGAAACCTGGGCACAGACCGATCCCAAAGGTATGGCGACTTATGCACTTGGCCTGCCAGCGGGCCCGGCCCAAACGCAATATCTGACGACTGCCTGCCGGGAATTGGCCCTGCGTGACTTGCCGGGAATGGTGGAACTGCTGAAGCCCTTATCCGCTGGAGAATTGCGGGAAAGCATTTGGGAGCAGGCCACCCGTGGTTGCGATCTGACTCACCTGAATCAGACCGCAAAATTTATTACCACGATGCCGGCGGGTGATGACCAGAAAGCTGCCATCAAGGGGCTACTTACCCGTTGGACACCAACTGACCCTGAAACAGCCGCTAACTGGTTAGTTTCTTTTCCGGAAAGCAATCCCCAAACTGAACCCGTGCAGTCGGTCATTAAGGCGTGGTCGCAACCCGAACCGGCGGCCGTGGTCAGGTGGCTGGCCAATTTGCCGTCAGGAATCGCCAGCGAAGCCATGATTAGCGCGTTTCTCGAGGGAGCCGGTGAAAAATATCCCGAATTTGCCGGGCAGTGGACCCTTTCCGTGACCGATGAAACCAAGCGGCAAAAATATCAGATTCAGGTAGCCCGACAGTGGATGAAAACGGATCCGATTGCCGCCTTGAAATGGATCAAAACACTGAATTTACCCGAAGAAGCCAAACAGTTGCCCAAAGCTCCGTCGCCATAAGCAATGATCCATCCGAATATTTTAGCGGCAGCTTGACAGCGGCCGATTGCATTAACCCGAATCACCCTGCGTGACCATCTTGATATTTTTCCCTTGCCGCTAGCTGGCTGACCTGTTGCCGGCAAAATTGAACAAAGCCAGATTCAGCGTGGTTAAGAGGACGGCGGTTGGAATGAATAACTCCCCAGGATTGTTCAAATAGGTCGCGTCCAGGCGATAGAGCAATCAACGCCCGGCTGTTCGATTCGGCAGCAACCGCCCAACCAGGAAGAAGGCTCAGCAGGGGGAATTGTTTGACCATCGCCTTGATGTCATCGAGGCTTTCCATTTCACCAACGTAGCTTAAGTTAAGCCCACGGCGGGCTAAAAATTCATCCAGTTGTTTGCGGGCATGAGCGGAAGTGCGGAGCAACAGACAAGGATAATGTGACAATTCTTTGCGTGTCACAGCGGGGCGATCGGCTAGTGGATGCCTGGGATTCACCACGAACTGCAAATGATCCGCCAGCAAGGTTATAAAAGCCAAACCTGCGTGATCCGCCGGCTTTTCTGCCAGCACCAGATCCGCCTGATTATTCTCCACAAGGGTGGCCGGGTCGCTGGCATGAAG
>CAISVF010000338.1 GCA_903888765.1 uncultured Verrucomicrobia subdivision 3 bacterium
GAGCTTTATCGCGCCGCAAAAATCCCCGTGGAAGTCCATGTTTTCAGCAAGGGAGGACACGGCTTCAACCAGGGCCAGCGCTCCCAACTTACCACCATCAAAAACTGGCCGCAGCGGCTCACTGACTGGATGGGCGACAACAACCTGCTTGATCCCGCAGTTCCGGCCAAGGGATTTCGCTGAACGCTGTATGCCGCATGCGCATTACCAATCCCAGTTAAACCCTCTGATAGGGCGCCGGTAACGTTCTTATAAAGTAATGGCGCAGTAGAGCGGTGTCAGAGTCGCTGGCAATCATTCGCCAACGCCCAGTTTATTGGGCCAAAATTTTATAACCCATTCTCCCGTCTGACCACCCATCGGGCGGTCACCGCAAAATTCCATTGTCACGCTGCGTTAAAAAATTAAACTATCCCTCCGAATTCATGAAACATTTCAACATTGCAGCGCTCGCGGGCGATGGTATCGGCCCGGAAGTCATGCGCGAGGCCATCAAGGTGCTTCGCGTTACGGAACGTAAATTTGGTTTTGCCCTCAACATTACCGAGGCTCCCGTCGGGTGGGCCGGTATTGATGCTGCCGGCAAAGCCTTGCCGGAAGCCACGCTAGCGCTTTGCAAATCTTCAGATTCGATCCTGTTCGGCTCGGTCGGACTGCCTGACCGAGACCCGACCATTCCGAAAGAGGAGCGACCGGAGCGCGCCGCGTTGTTGCGCATTCGCAAGGAATTTGGTTTGTTTGCCAATCTGCGTCCCGTGAAGTTACCCCAAGCTCTGGCCCACGCATGTCCGCTGGCCAAAGAGCGACAGGGCGAAGGCATTGACATTCTGGTGGTACGGGAGTTGACCGGCGGCATGTATTTCGGCCAACCAAAAAAGACGGATGATCTTGGCGCGGGCGTTTTCCGGGCGATTGATACCATGGTGTACACCACCCCTGAAATCGAACGGATTGCGCATGTGGCTTTCCAGGCCGCGCGGTTGCGCCGGAAAAAACTCACCAGCATAGACAAGGCTAACGTGCTGGAAAATGGCATTCTCTGGCGTGAAGTGGTGACGCGGGTTGGCAAAAATTACGCGGATGTCACGTTGGACCATATGTTTGTGGATAATGGCGCAATGCAACTCATGCTCAGGCCGACCCAGTTCGACGTGATGTTGTGCGAAAATATGTTTGGCGATATTTTAAGTGACGAAGCAGCCGCATTGGGTGGTTCGCTGGGCATGTTGCCGAGCGCGAGCCTGGGGGCTACGAATGGCGGCAACACGTTTGGTTTTTACGAACCGGCTGGCGGTACGGCTCCCGATATCGCCGGGAAAAACCTGGCCAATCCCATTGCCCAGATACTTTCCGCGGCGCTGATGCTGCGGCATAGTTTTGGGCTGAATGAAGCTGCCGTGGCAATCGAATCGGCAGTGGCCAAAGCCATTAATGACGGCAATCGCACGGGCGACATCTTTAGTGCCACGGAATCCGGTGCTAAACGGGTAGGCACTCACGAAATGGGCGATGCCATTACAGCGGCCATTTAACCTGACCGGCAGTCGCGGTCCGCATGGCCATTGATAATTAATCTGGTTTGCTGCCCCTGAGAAGCGAAGTGCCACCACGAGCAGGTGCCGATAATTTTTGAATTAAAAATGCCCGAATGGTTATCGCGGAAGCACTCGAAACTGTCCGCGTTAACCGGCAATCACCGCAATGAACCATTTGTTTGGAAGCGGTACAGATTTCGAATTCCAATGCTCATGAAGTTTGGGGTGACAGCGTCAAGCTGAGCCACTTTGGGACATTTTCTGATCCATCGGTTTAGTTCCGAAAAACACCACAGGAATGCTGCCGTTACCACCTTTTCGCGCTGGCTATCAGGGGAGATATCTTTAGTTTTTCCGCATGAAAACCCTCCTTTTTGCCGCCACCCTGCTGGGTGTCTCTGTCCGGCTCGTGGCACAGACCAATCTCTACGTGGCCGCCGATGGAACCGCTAAATTTAAATCGGTGCAAGCTGCCATTATGTCGGTCCCGTCCGGTACCCGGGAAAATCCCGTTATTATTCATATCGCCCCCGGTACTTATCAGGAACTGATTTACGTGCAGCGCGAAAAACGTTTTTTCTCGCTGGTGGGCGAAAACCCAACCAACACCATTCTCTCTTTCAATCTGCAAGCCGGCATGACGAATATAGACGGCAAGCCGATCGGTACTTTTAAGACGCCTTCGACAACAGTGGATGCGGACGATTTTTGTGCCGAGAATATCACCTTTGAAAACACCGCCGGGCCGGTTGGTCAGGCCCTCGCCATCCGCATGGATGGTGATCGGGCGGCCTTCCGCCACTGTCACTTTCTGGGCTGGCAAGACACCATTCTATTGAATCGCGGGCGCCAATATTTTGAGGATTGTTATATTTGTGGCCATGTTGATTTCATCTTTGGTGCCGCAACCGCCTGGTTTGAAGGTTGTGAAATCCATGCGCTGCGTGATGGGTATCTGACGGCTGCCTCGACCCCCGTGGACGAGCCATTCGGTTTTGTTTTCTCGCATTGCCGAATCAGCGGTGAACCCGGCGTAAAAACATTTCTCGGCCGACCGTGGCGGATTTATGCCAGCACGATTTTTTTGAACTGCGAAATGTCCGAAACCGTCCGCGCCGAAGGTTGGAATGATTGGAAAAAACCCGAGGCGCATAGTACCGCCCGGTACGCGGAATTTAAAAATACGGGAGAAGGCTACAATCCAACGAACCGGCCGGATTGGACCAGGCAGCTAACCCCGTCAGAGGCAAAAAAAATAACGATGGAAACGGTTGTCGGTGGCCATGATGGCTGGGATCCCAGATTGAAACCAGCTTTCAGCGCCAACCACTTGAATATTCAATATGGTGAGGCGGGGGGCGAAAAACTGCTGCTGGATGCACATGTCCCGGAAGGGGAAGGAAAATTCCCGGTGGTGCTCATTGTGCATGGCGGAGGGTGGATGTCGGGTGATCGCGAAAAGGATATTGTGCCGGTTTTCGCGCCCCGGGCCACAAATTTCACCTGGATGACGATCGCCTACCGGCTGGCTCCCACCAATCGCTGGCCAGCCTGTTTTGAAGATGTGCAAACGGCCATCCGCTGGGTAAAAATACACGCGGCAGAATTCAAAGGTGACCCGGAACATATTGCGCTACTGGGCTATTCAGCCGGTGGTCAACTGGTGACCCTGGCGGGAACCCGAGCCGGTCAGGACACACGCGTCCAGGCGATTGCGGCTCTCGCTCCTCCAACGGATCTCGTGGCGGACAATGAGCGGCGCGGTGGATTAAGCCTTTCCATGCAGAATTTATTTCGCTGCGAGTCCACGAATATCACTGAATCCGTGCGGGCCACCTTGCGTGAAAATTCGCCCAGCACTTATGTCCGACCGGGATTGCCGCCGTTCCTCCTCATCCAGGGCAGCGCGGATAAAACCGTTCCTGCTGCCCAATCGCTCGCGTTCCACGATAAGCTCAAATCGGCAAAGGTGGATAGTAAAATGATCCTGATTCCGGAAGGTCAACACCGGATCGCCGACTGGGCTAAATTTGATCCAGATTGGGTGGCTAAATTGATCGCCTGGCTCAACGTCAAACTAGCGGCCAAAGAATGAAGCGATTATTCCCATACGCTGCTTTCTCCGGTCCGTTAAGCAACCAACCGGCACAACGATGTGCGCAAGGTCATGGTTAACTGCCGTTATGGAGCGGTCAGTTCCAGAAAAAGCGTTCCAGTGGAGAGATGGCTAAAAAGGTGATGTGCCTATATGGACTTCCACCCCGGGTGCCGGCTCATTTTACGGTTTCCAAGGTACAATCCACCAGTTTCACGTCCGCGTCCAGAACCACATCGGACTTTTTAATTTGTTTAAAGGTGGAATTATAAATCCGAACGCCGGTAATACTCGCGGCAGGAAATCCTTTTACATTCAACACGCGCGGTGTTTGTGCCACCTGAATATGTTCCATCACAATATTCCTGGCGGTTGGCGGAAATGACCCTTTCGCGCCTTCGTCGTAAAGAAAGTCAATTTGCAATACGGAATCTTTCACCAATCCCACCCGCACGTTGCGCATAAAGATGTTCTGCAGCACGCCGCCGCGCATCGCATTAGATTTAAGGCGCAGGGCGCACATTAAGTCCGGGCTGCTCATCTCGCAATTTTCCACGAACACGTTGCTGCAACTGCCGGAAATCTCACTGCCGATGGCCGTGCCGGCATGGCCGTCCCGCATGATGCAGTCGCGGATGATCAAATTCACCGAGGGCACCCCTACCCGTCGGCCGTCGTTGTTGCGGCCGGATTTAATGGCGATGCAATCATCGCCCGTGTCAAATAAACACTTTTCAATCAAAACGTCGCGGCAGCTTTCCGGATCGCAGCCGTCATTGTTGGCGCCGTGTGAGGAAATATCCACCCCGCGCACGGTCACGTTTGTGCAGAGCAGCGGGTGGATCTCCCACATCGGAGAGCGGCGGATTTTGATGCCCTCAATCAGGACATTTTGACAGCGCTGGAACTGAATGAAGTCGGGCCGCAGAAAATCGCCGGTCCCAAAGCGGCGCTGCGTCACCGGCACCTGCTGGTTGTTTATCCGGTCCAGCCGCGCGCGCGCCGCTTTTTGGGTGCCATCTGCCGGGCCTTTGCGGCCTTTCCAAGCGAGCCAGTTGCTATCATCCGCCTGCCCGTCGAGCGTTCCCAAGCCCGTCACCGCCACATTTTTGCGCCCGCAGGTGTAAAGCAGCGGCGAATAATTAAAGCACTCGATGCCCTCGAACCGGGTCAACACGGCGGGCAGGTATTTTTGGGGATTCGTGCTGAATTTCAAAAGCGAATTGGTTGCGGCCAGGTGTAAATCCACGTTGTCCAGCAATTGCACGGGGCCGGTTAAAAATTCCCCGGCGGGAACAACCACCCGGCCGCCGCCGGCCCGGGCGCAGGCGGAAATGGCGCGCGCGATCGCTGCGGAGCAATCGGTCAAGCCGTCGCCGATGGCTCCGTAGGCCGTGACGTCAAAATCATGCGGCGGGAAAACCGGGGCAATAATCCGTTGCAAAATTTCCGGCACTTCGGCCCATTCCGGCTGGTCGGCCCGGCTTGCCGGCAGGAAAATGAGACTGGCGGCGACGAGGAAAAGAAGTTTTTTCATGCTTGGAATGGCGACAAGATAACACACCGGGGCAGTTTGTCAGCGCGACCGATTGCAATCCGCTTTGAAAAATTGGAACCCACTGGGCAACGAGATGACGCGGCATGGCGAGTGGATCGCTTGCCGGCGCGGTGGTCAGCGTGGTGGCGGTTCCTGCGAGCGCGCCCGCGATGCGTTTTTTCCTTGGTGGCAGGCGGGGTCGAAGTAATAATCACCTAGGCAATGGAGTTTGCCATCCTGTTTTGGAAAGCCGCCTGACTGTTTCAGCGCTGATGACTCCTACGAATAAACCCGCATGCGCAGCCTAAAATGAATATCGCCTATCTTTGGGTGGCACTGGGAGGTGCGCTGGGTAGCGTGCTGCGCTACTGGGTGAATGGTCTCGTTTCCGAAAAACTCGGTTCCACGTTTCCCTGGGGCATTCTCGTAATCAATGTCTCCGGCTCCTTCCTCATCGGCCTGCTGGGGGCCCTGGCCCTTCCCGAAGGCCGGATGGATTCCCAAGTGCGCCAGTTTTCCACGCAGTTTCTGATGATCGGCATCTGCGGTGGCTACACCACGTTTTCTTCTTTCAGCCTGGAAACGCTCAAGCGCTTGCAGGAGGGCGAATGGCTCCATGCCGGGGTGAATATTGTCTTGTCTGTGGTGCTCTGCCTGGTGGCGGTCTGGCTGGGCTATCTCCTCGGCACCCTGCTCTCCACCACGAAAGGAAATTAAACATGCAAATTCCGACCGCCGCTATTTTACTCCGCATTTACCTCGGCGAGAGTGACCGCTGGCAGCATCAGCCGCTGTATGAAGCCATTGTGTTGGCGGCACGGGCGCAGCAGCTTGCCGGGGCCACCGTCCTGCGGGGGACCATGGGCTTTGGCCAAACCAGCCGCTTGCATACGGCCAAATTGCTGAGCCTCTCGGTGGACCTTCCGCTGGTGATCGAAATTGTGGACAGCGAGGCCAAGATCCATGCCTTTTTGCCGACTTTGGAGAAAATGCTGGGCGGCGGCCTGGTGACCCTGGAAAAAGTCGAGGTCCTGCATTACCGTGGCACCGGCGTTGCTGTGCCGCCGGAAGTGGAAAAGCGGTACTTGGAAAAATAAAATTGGGCTATCAACATTGTTCCCCTGACACAATCCCATAGGGGCTCCGGCGACTTGTAGGCATCATCGTGAATCACTCGCTTTCTTTAATGGTCGGAGAATCGTAACCTCCGCAATGTCGGTGTCATATCGGAACAAAATGCCGCCCCCTTTCGGAGTGAGTCTATAACCTCCACCGCCAGCTTTGCCATCCTCCGAAACCGTCGGACCAAACTTTGGCTGACCAAATGCCTGGCGCAAAAAAGCAACAACCGCAAGATACTGTTCTGGCATCATGCGAATATCAACGCCGAACTGGTCTTCGGAACTCGTCCAACGGTCGGAGACCACAGGAAGTCCATTGGTAGATACTGGCAGACCACCAAACGCGACCGCCTTCTTCAAGATAAACTGACCGGCATCGCCGCGACCAGACTTGTAACCGTCGGTCGCACATCCGCAACAAATGGCAACCAGTCCAATGATGAATGAGATGTCAAATCGCATAACGCTCGATGCTGCCTACCAGGTCTTCGGCAGCCAAAACGGCGCATATTGCTGATTGCCACCGTCAGTTTTTTGATGTCCTTTCGTTTCATGCCGTTGTATGCGATTCTCTGCCGACTGGCGGGTTTGTCAATTCTGAGTTTGACTACGTGTCAGCCAGCGGCGTGCAGCGGAGTGCCCGCCTTTTTTGGAAGCAAATTTCGTTTTAACGCTGGCCCTCATCTAAATCCTATCCTGCCCGGGCGAGGACTTGCTCTGATCGTGGTTCGGGATGGTTTGATTGCCGGCGCATTTATCCAGTCGAAGCCGGCATTGACAGAGCATCGGGAGCCCAACGGGGCCGGGCGAACGGCCATTGGCCAAATGACGCGCACTGCACCGGCAAAAGAAATAATTGTAGCTGGAAAATCGTTGACTCCCTGCGGGTTTGTTATCATCTTATCCGCATCCGTTGATTTGACGGACTCATAACGAGTGGTCGAGGGACTGGCCCGATGACACCACGGCAACCGATTGAACTTTGGTTTCAATGACAGGTGCCAATTCCAGCTCAAGCATCATTAGCTTGGGAAAAATGAGAAGTAGCACAACCGTTTTGTGGCCCCTTCTCACATTGAGTCGGGGCTTTTTTCTTGCCCGGAGCAAATCGCCGGAAACCAAAACTATTTATGAGTGAACAACAAGGTTTCATGAAGGCGCTCAAGTGCCGCGAGTGCGGACGCGAATATCCCCTCGCCGCCACCCACGTTTGCGAATTTGACTTCGGTCCACTGGAAGTCGCCTACGATTACGACCGGATTAAAAAGTCGCTGACCAAGGCGGCCATTGAAGCGCGCCCAAAAACCATGTGGCGCTATCGGGAGCTCCTGCCCATCGCCGGCGAGCCGACCGTGGGCCGGCAGGTCGGGTTCACTCCGCTTATCAAGGCCGACCGCTTGGCCAAGGTGCTCGGCATCCGCGAACTGTATGTCAAGAACGACGCCGTGAATTATCCGACGCTTTCCTTCAAGGATCGCGTGGTCAGCGTGGCGCTGAGCCGGGCCAAGGAACTGGGCTTTAGCACCGTGGCATGCGCTTCCACCGGCAATCTGGCGAATTCCGTCGCCGCCAATGCCGCGAGCGCAGGTTTGAAATCCTATGTATTCATCCCGGCAGATTTGGAGCAGGGCAAAATCCTCAATTCTCTCATCTACGGTGCCAATGTCATTGCCATCAAAGGTCATTACGATGAAGTAAACCGCCTTTGCGCCGAAATCGCCGGCAAGTTCGGCTGGGCCTTTGTGAATGTCAATATGCGCCCCTATTACGCCGAAGGCTCCAAGAGCATGGCCTATGAAATCGCCGAGCAGCTAGGCTGGCGGGCACCGGATCACACCATCATTCCGATGGCCTCCGGCTCGCTGCTGACGAAAATCCACAAAGGCTATCAGGAATTGGCCAAGGTCGGCCTCATCGCCGATACGCAGCCGAAGGTTTACGGGGCCCAGGCCACCGGTTGCTCCCCCATCTCCACCGCCCAGAAGGCCGGTTTGGATTTTTTCAAACCGGTAAAGCCCGATACGATTGCCAAATCGCTGGCGATCGGCACCCCCGCCGATGGCTTTTACGCGCTCAAGGTGATGCGCGAGACCAACGCCGCCGCCGACGACGTGACCGACGACGAAATTCGCGACGCGATCAAGCTGCTGGCTGAAACGGAAGGAATTTTTGCCGAAACCGCCGGCGGGGTGACCGTGGGCGTGGCCAAAAAACTGATTGCCTCCGGCAAGATTTCAAAGGATTCTTCCGCCGTCATCTGTGTTACCGGCAATGGGCTGAAGACGCTGGATGCCGTTAACGGCTATTGTGGTAAACCGCGAGAAATCAAGCCCAGCCTGCGAGAGTTCGAGGCGCTCCTGGCGCATCAAGAAAAAGTGAATGCGTAAAGGATACAGCAACCAGCCAGCATGATTTCCAAATTGTCCGTTTGGAATAGCGGAACGGGAAGCAGCTGCGAAAAATATAGTGGCTGGAGTGGTGATTTTTAATTAGCAGCCGGTTACGCCACACTTTTGGGGCCTGAATTTAATTTGTTTGAAAATTACAGTTAGAATTTAGTCGAATATCAATTGAGTTTCTGGCAAAAGAAACACAAGCAAAGAATTTATCATTTATGTCAAAGAAAGTTCGCATCCCCACGCCGCTCCGCAAGTTGACCAACAACGAGGAGCTCATCGAAATCAACGCTGCCACTATCGGCGAGGCGATTATTGAATTGCAGACGCGCTTCCCCGGCATCCAGGAACGCCTCGTGGACGAAAAAGGCGAGGTGCGCCGCTTCGTCAACGTCTATGTCAATGAGGAGGATATCCGTTTTCTCAAAAATCGTGAGACCCCACTCAAGGACGGCGACGAAATCAGCATTATTCCGGCGATTGCGGGAGGCTAGAAGATATTTGGCATTTAAGTTTTTATGGCTACTCCCAAGAAAAAATTCACGGCAACCAAAGCGAATGCGCTAGTACAGCAACGCCTGTGGCTGATGTATCCGCCCAAGCTTATCAAAAAACCTTTCATCTGGGAAGTCGGCCACAAGTTTAAGATCGTCACCAACATCCGCCAGGCCAGCGTTACGGATGAAATCGGCATCGTCTGTCTGGAACTGGACGGCACCCGCACCGAAGTGGACCGCGCCATAAAATGGCTGGAAAAGGGCGGCGTCAATGTGGAGCCGGTGGAAATCGGAGTCATTGCCGGATAATTTTTTGAGTTCCCCCGCCCACCGACTGGTGGCTTTGGCCTAGGCCTCAGACAGAGGCTACAAGCTAACGATTTGGGCAAGGCCAGGCTACTGCCTAAACAAAACCAGTTTCACCATCCATACCTGCCCACCTCATGAATAAACAAGAAATTGCCGCCTCACTGCGCCAGGAAGTGGGAGAACTGGAGCAGAGCATTAAAAAGCTCCAAACCCGTTGTGAACGGCTTAAGCGTTTCGTTCTGGATCTGGAAGCGGAAATAGCCGGTCCGCAAAGCCAACCCTCTCACCCCATCGCCGAGAGCAAATTTCAGAAAGTGATTGATCACGTTTTTGGCGAAAAACCCAAAACCAAAAAACGTTAGGTTTCTTGGATCGCAATTTATGTTCAATCCTCTTTGCCAAGATCCTTGGATGAGGGTGATCGTCCGCTAAAGCCTCGCCAAAAACCA
>CAISVF010000339.1 GCA_903888765.1 uncultured Verrucomicrobia subdivision 3 bacterium
AACTCGCGGAGCCGGAGACTTTAACCGCGCCGGCGAGGGTGAGATTGCCTGCCCCACCGAAATTCCAATTCCGGTCATTGGTTTGGGAGCCGCTATTCGCATAGAGCAGATTGGTCAAGGTCAGCGTTTGTCCGGCGGTGGCGACTTTGATGGTGTTGGCCCCACTGTTGCGGCAATCAAAAGTAAACGATTTGGGTGTAGCGGCAGTGTTACCCTTATAAATGAGCGTGCCGGAAGTGTTATTGCCTCCTAATGTGATGGTGCCCGCGCTGCCCGTGCCGAAATGGCTGGTTGTGCCAGCCGCAGAACTCGCGGGGAAACTGGAACCCTCCACAATGCCCTGGTTGACCAGCAAATTCGTGAACCCATTTGCACCGCCCAAAATGATATCTGCGGTAGAGCTATTGACGGTGACCTGACTGCAGTTGAGGGTCACATTCGGGCCGTAGGTAGTTGCTCCTGGTGTATTATTAAGATCAATGCGCCCGGTGCCGTTGACTGAGAGCGTGTAGCCATTGTCGGTAAAGCTAGGTCCGCTCAATTGCAATTGGCTGGTCGAGGCTCCCGGAATGGTCCAAACCTGGTTCGTTCCCAAGGCAAGGGCGCAACCGAGGAGCAAACTGGTGCCCGCTGCGCTTCTCGTGATGCCGCCGGCACCGATGGTCAGAGTCTTCCCGGTCGTGGCGCTAATGGTAAGCGCAAACGCGTTTGAGTTCACCCCCGGCGTGCCGGTTTGACTGATGGCATAGACTGTAAGGTTGTCCCCCAAAGGCGCGCTCTGTGCAGCAAGCAGCGTGTTATCCACCTGGATGGTATCCGCAAAAGTGGGAACCGCGTTATTGGTGTAACTGCCCGCTAGGTTAAGCGCCGTGGCGTTATTGGTCTTGACAAAGATATTCGCATTGACCGTAGCCACGAGGCCAGCGAAGGCCAACACGCCGATAACGAGCTTGAATTGAAATAAAACGGTTCGGCGCTTTTGTTGTTGACGTTCCCCGAGAGGATGCATCGTGCAGGTATTCATATTATTTTGATTTGGTTTTGTGTTTGGTTTCTGGTTATATGTTTCTTGTTCAACGTGTTTCTGGTTCTGTCACTTCAAAGCAGGTTTCTCAGTTGGCCTGTATCCAAAGCGCCGCCCTATCAATCAACAACTCGTTGCTGCCGGGCGGCAGCGTGCCGGTGCTGAACTTGTGTGTGGGCAAGGAGGACCACCCGTTGCGACTTGCTCGGCCAAACGAGTGCGGCCTTGTTTTTGATTCGGAGGACACAAGAAATAGGAATTTACGCCTGTCACGGCTGCAAGAGATTGAGAATGGCGATCCAATTGGCCGGGTTCTGGGCAGGAGCGGGGGTCCATAGCGTGGGGTCAAAGGCAGCTTTTGAATTGGAGGCTTTCACATGCATATCACCCCACAAAACATTTAATGACCCAGGGTCACTGCCAAGCCGGTGGGGCAATCCTGAAAGAGATCCCATATAATCCACCATGACCACCCCCATAGCGTCCACCTCTTGTTCTTTGGTTGCCAACTGGGCAGTGTAAGTGCCGGTCGCCTGATTAAAAATTTTGTTCTTGGACATCGGATAATAACAGTAAGTGGAACGGCAATAAGGGTTCGCCGCCGCGTTGTTGTCGAATGCCGGCCACTGCCCCGCAGTGGTCAGGTATTTGCTATAGTTTTCATCGGCGTTCTGAGAGATTGCCGGGCAGTAGAAACTCTTGGGTGATGGCAGGTATTTCAGGCGATAGAACAAGCCGTGATCCAAACCCGGAGCCGTGTCCGGCACGGCCTGTCCCGTCGTCCCCAGAAGCGGTATGGTGGGGTTTGCCGGATCGGCAAAGAGATACATCCCGTTCTGCGGATAGCTCTGCACGTTATAGGTTATTGTGGGCAATTTCCCACCGAACTCCCCGGCATACATCGCGAACGAGACGCCCATCTGCTTCAGATCGTTGATGCAGTTCATGCGACCGGCTCGTAATTTCGCCTTGGATAGGGCTGGCAGCAACATGGCCGCCAGAATGGCAATGATGGCGATGACCACCAGAAGTTCAATCAGGGTAAAACCCCGCCGGAGAATGGGGCGGCGGCTTGGCCGGTTCACGCCGGCGTCGCGACCGACTGAAAACAAATTTTGCATTGATTTTGTCCTGTAATATTTTTTAAAAATCATCTCGCTTGAATTTCAGCCGCTCAAGGGGGCGGAAAGGGAAATTGAGATGCTAAAATTTAACCGAATTATAAAATGTGGCTACCCTGCAATTCTACTGGTGAAACTTCACGCGTGATTTCAAGCACCGGGTCGGCTCGGATAGAAAAGCAAGAATTTGGAATTCAGGAACCGCTTCTCGACTTGGATGCCAGATATTTGCTGACAGCTTGCGTGCGACTGTGAACGTGCAATTTGCGATAGATGGCGTAGAGATACCAGTCCACCGTCCGTGTCGTCAGGGAGAGTTTGTCAGCAATTTCCTTGTTGGCAAATCCTTTGGCCACCAGTTCCAATATTTCCTTCTCGCGGGCCGCCAGCGGTTCGCCTTGATCTTTGCTGGGGCGCGGTTCGGCAAACGCCGCCAGCACCTTGCGTGCTATCTCGCCGGTCATCGGCGCATCGCCTCGATTTGCTTCCCGAACCGCATTGATGATTTGGTCGGCCTTTGCCTGCTTGAGCAAATACCCGCACGCCCCAGCTCGCAGCGCTTCGAAGATATGATCTGCGTCATTATAAACGGTCAGGACAACCACGTTAAGTTCCGGCAGGACGGCTTTGACGCGTGCCGCAACTTCGGCTCCCGAAATGTCCGGCAGATTCAAGTCCATCAGCACCACGTCCGGGCGGACCGTCGGCAGGCCGGCTACGGCCGCCTCACCCGTGGCATATTCGGCCACGCACTTGATTCCGTCAGCAGCTTGTAAAACCCACGTCAGGCTTTTACGAAAGCGGGAATCGTCTTCCACCACGGCAACTTTAATCATGATCAATTTTGAGATTTGAATTTGACCGGCAGTAAAAAGGTGACACAGGTGCCTTGGTTGGGCGTGCTCTTTATCTCGCATCGGCCGCCAAGTTTCGCCAAACGTTCGCGCATTCCGACCAGACCATCGGGGGAACCTTGCGTCACCGGATTGTCGAAGCCGCAGCCATTGTCTTCCACGGAGATCAGCCATTGCTCGTCTTCGATCCCCATGCGAATGCGAACTTCCGAGGCGTGCGCATGGGTGATTACGTTGTTCAACGCTTCCTTGAAAGCCAGAAACAGTTGGTGGCGAACATTCGCGTCAAAAAATCCAACTACATGATCCGAGCCGGTCTCCAACCGGCAGCGCAAGCCAGCATTGCCTAAGAGATTTTGTGAGTAGCGAATAAAATAGTCGGTCAAGGCGGCTGAGGTGTCCTTGGTGGGGTTAATGGCCCAAACAATCTCATCCAACGAACCGACCAGGTCACGCGCGCGGGCACTGATCTCTTCAGAGAATTTTTTATCCGGACCGGGGTCCTTGCGACTGACCAGATCGCCCAGCAATCCGATTTCGGTCAAGCCCACTCCCAAATCATCATGCAGGTCGCGGCAAATGCGCGTGCGCTCCAGTTCCAAGGCTCGTTGCTGGGCGGCTGTTTGCAGGCTCTGCCGATAACGGCGCCGCACGGCCAATGTGACGCCGCCACCCGTGATTCCAGCCAATGCAATCATAACGGCGGGCAGGAACCATTTGGTCTGCCAGAAGTGAGGTAGCACGGTGATCGCCAATGATCCCACGTTATTACTCGGCACGCCATCGCGGTTGACCGCATCGGCTTCAAAAATATAGCTGCCGGGCGGCAGGGCATGGTAAACCACCCTGCGCTGAAGTCCGGCGGACGTCCAGTTGTCTTCCAGACCGCGAAGCCGGTAGCGCATTCTGGTGGCTTCAGGTGCTACCATGGTCGGTGCGGCGAATCGGATCTCAAGCTCATGCCGGCCGGGGGGCAGCGTCAGCACTACGGGAGCGGCATCGCTCGACCATGAGGATTGCGGGGCAACAGTGCCATCCAACTGCACTTCCTCCACCACCACCATCGGCGGAACCAAGTTGGCGCGAACATCCCTGGGATTCACATAAGCCACCCCGTTCGCCATGCCAAACCATAGCCGGCCATCGCGCCCTTTCCAACAGCGCGGCTGGAATTCGACACTGGTTCCAATGGTGAGCAAGCCGTCGCTGCGGCCATAGCTGCGACGTTGCGCGGGCTGATCTTTCCACGGCTCCCAATTGCCAAGCGCCGCTTTGGCCACCCGCTCAATGCCCGACCGTGTCCCGAGCCACAAGTTGCCTTCATCATCTGTGAGTCCCTCGGTCACACGGCTCCAGCGTGAACCGGGGTGCCGGAGATACTGCTCAAATTTGTCACCGTTCACTTTGAGCAATCCACTGGCATAGGTGCCCATCCAAAGCCCGTTTCCTTCCGCCGGCCAGAGCGTCCATAGGCGCGAAACCGGAATGGTCGCAGGCAGCTTAACCGTTTTGAACTCCTTGCCATCATAGCGCAGCAAGTATCCTCCATCGACTCCCACCCATAACGTGCCGTCCGCCGTTTCGGCCATGCCGGCTAGAAAATCGGACCACTCGCTGCCCTGTGAACGCGCGAGGGTCCATTTGCCATTTTCCAGAAAATACAGGGAATCCTTGGTGCCAATCCAGATGCGTCCTTCGTGGTCCTCAAAAATCATTCTGACCGTCCCGATTCCGAGGTCTAAGGGAATCCGCTGGAATTCACCGCGCTCGTAAGTGAAAACGCCATTCCCTTCGGTGCCAACCCAAAGTCGGCCATCCCGATCCGGATAGACCACCGCGTTGTGGCAATAGCGACCTAGCTTTGGCAAAGTCAGGTTGGTACAGTAGCCGTTTTGCCAGTGCCCCAGGGTTCCGCCCACCGTGCCTATCCAAACGACACCTTCCGCATCTTCACAAACGGAGGACACGACCGTATCCGCCAAACCCTCCGCCTTGGAGATCGTGTGAAATAACCGCTTGCGAATACCCACCAAGCCGCCCCGGTCATGTCCCGTCCACAAATTCCCTTCGCGATCGCGGAACAAGAACCTCAACAAATTGCTGGGTAAACCCTCACTGGTGGATATTCGCTCCACTTGTCCCTGCTGATCAACATGCAAAAGACCCATCTGTGAGGAATTGATCCAAAGCCCATCCCCCCCATCTGACGTGGCTGAATCTATGGAAATGTTCCAGCCCGGGTTTTCTCGCAGATTCTGGGCTTCGGCGACCCACTGTCGGCCGGACAACCGGCGCAGCTTCGAGTCACCGGCCACCCACAGCGATTCCTTGCCTTCCCCATAAAACCTCCACACGGAAATTCGAGCCGGTCCATTGGTTGGAAGCATGGAAACAAAATGGTTCGTCTCCCAAACCGCCAGTCCGCCGTCTGATCCCACCCAAAGCCTCCCGCGCTGATCCAGCGCCAGCACGGTCAATCGCCCGCCCGGCAAGCCGGTTTCAGATCCTACTATTTCGAGACGGCCATCTTTCAAACGCCCCAATTGATTGTCCCCTCTCAAATACCAAATTGATTTCTCTTGATCCACCCGGCAGTAATTGTTGGTGGCTGCGCCGGGCAACGCGACAAATTCCCATTCCCATGTCCCGTTTGTGCCCAGCGAACCGCGAAGCAAATTCATCTGGAGGGTGCTGAACCATACTTCATTCCGGGTTGAAAAGGCCAGATTGTTGAGCCTTAATTCCCGGCTCATTTCCTTCGGCAATTCGGAGACAAAGCGCCCCGCATCATAACGCCACAAACCAAAAAACGTATTGACCCACAGGCGGCCCGCAGCGTCCGTAAACAAATGGTTGACTTGCGTCGGTCCCTGCCCCTTGGTTTCCTCCAGGTCAAAATTCACAAAGCGCAGGCCATCAAACCGCGAAACGCCACCCATGAGGGTTCCAATCCAGAGATAGCCATCGGGCGTCTGAGTGACACCCATGACAGAACTTTGCGGAAGTCCCTCGTCAGCACCAAACGTGCTGACGAGGTATTGCCCGCCTAGAGCAGAAAACGACCAACCTACGAGACAAAACCAAGCCAAACACTGCCGAAGAATTTCCCCTAGCGGCGCGCGATATATATTTTGGAAAATTTGGATTATTGCTCCCCAGAATACCACATCACCTGATCCGCTTTCCACCCTGAAGAATTGCAGGGTGTGACGACCGTCGCCCATGACCAACCACATTGCCCGCAAAGTTGTGCAGGCATTTCGCACTCCAACCACGCGCAAAATCAGACCGGAAAACTATTACCTTGCGAATTGGAAGCCTTGGGGCTGCTATCGAAATGAAATTCCCGGGTCGCTCGATTTGAGCCACGAAACGGTTCACCATCATTTCCGACACATCAATGAAAAACGGGGAGGCCGGTGGCAGGTGGGAGGGATTTTGCTCAGAATTTAAAGGCCGCGTGCGCACCGAAAGCCGGCAAAAGCGTAGGGGTAGTTCGGGATGGCGTTGATGCGATTGGCGCACCGTACGCCAGAAGCATTGCCAGCCCAATAGCCGCCACGCAGCACCCGGTAGCTCAGCAGCCCGACCGGGCCGCGGGGATCGGTCCCCCCGGCGTAGGGCGTGACATACCAGTCCCAACACCACTCATATAAATTTCCGGCCATATCCATCAAACCATAAGCATTTGCTGGAAATGACCCCACCGGGCTCGTGCCAACGGAATCTTTCGGGTAGTTACCCACCGGGTTGAAACCGTTGGGTCCGAGATCATAGGCGTAACTAGCGGTGTCCCCTTTGTAGTTGGCCAGGCTTCCCGTAATGGTGTTACCCCAGGGAAAGCGCTGTCCGCCCAATCCGCCGCGCGCCGCCTTCTCCCATTCGGCCTCGGTGGGCAGTCGGTAGCCATTCTTCGCCCAGTTGGCATACACATTGGTGCCCGACTCGCCATTGGTGAGCACCTGCGTAAAACCGGAATCGGAGTAATAAACCGGCGTCAGGCCCACGGACTGGGAGCGCGCATTGCACCACTTCACACAATCATACCAGTCCACCGTCTCCACCGGGGTGTTCGCCGCCTTGTCGGTTCCTGCATGGACAAAGCTGTAGCCGTGGGCGGTGGCATAGTTGTAAACCGACTGCCATTGGCTCAGACTCACCAGATTCACATCCAGATAAAAAGCGGATACGTTGACGCTGACAGGACTTGCGTCGGTGATATCGGAATCACCAATAGAATTCCCCATCGTAAAAATCCCGGCAGGAATCAACACCATCCCGTTGGTGCCCAGAACGGGTGGGTTGCTCACATAGGCCAATCCGTGCACCCGGTAAAACATCGGCCCGGCGACTTGTGTCAACACGGGAACCGTGGTCCGGAGCACGCCGTTGGAGGCCACGGTTATTGCCGCCAGACCCGCATACGCCCCGGACCAATTCGTATGCCACGGCCCGGATAAGGAGGCAGTCCATTCCACCGATGCAAGGCTGCCGGCCGCCAGATTGGAACACACCAGTTGACCGCTCAGGCTAAAGGAGGTAATCACCGGATTCTGCGCCAGGGCAAAATGAACACCAGCGAACAACACCAGTCCGACCAGCAATGAATTGAGTTTGGCTTTCATGGTTCCAACTGCCGGATATTTTACCTGAATGGGCGAGGGTGCAAAAGAAATTAAACCCCGGCCCAACGGACAAGGGTTCTCAATGGCCAATTGGCGCGGCGCGCGGCGTTTACGCCGCTTCACGATCCGCAGTCCCGCAGATCAACTGATCCGCCTTCGCCTGTTGGGACAATGAAGCGACCTAAATGCGCTCCAAGAACACTGTCAAGCTGCACCCACCGGACAAGGGCCCCCAAAAGTCCGGGCTTGCGGGGCGGGCTGAGACCATCGGTTTCACCCAGCACAGCATCGGGAAAATCGGCGCGCACGGAAAGACGCGCCCAACTCCCCGGCGACAAATAAATAGGGCAACACGCCCCCCAAACGCGAGATCAGTTCGGAATTATTGCAAGGCGAGCTTGAGATTATTCAGGTTGATGGCTTTCCAACCGGCGGCATTCGCCGCCCGGACCTTCACCTCATAGATGCCGGCCGTCTTGAAATTCAGGACTCCAAAATCGGTACTGGCAAAATTCTCCCACGCCCCGGTACGAGGAATGGCTGCGGTCAGTGGCTGACTGGCGGCCTCCAGAACACAGCTTGCCCCCTCAAAAACCGTAGCAGCATTGCCGCTGACCCGATAGTTGCCGGGCTGATTGATTTGGACCTGCCAGGCAACCCATTCCGCAGGATTGTCCCAATAGCCGATACACGAAACCCCGCCCTGCTCTTCCAACTTGAGTTGCGTGCCATGCAACACGGCATCCTCTGCGCCAAGGCTCAGGCGGTTTTTGTTATCCGGCGTCACGACCGCAGCCTTGGGGACAACCGGCGCGGGCTTAAAATTTTTACCCGTTATCCGGAGCGAACAAGTGAGATCGCTCAGCTTTTGAGGAGGCAAGGCCACGATCAGCCCTTCCGCCGTCTGCTCAAATTTCAAGCCACCGCGATAGCCCAGCAACTCAACCCGCCGGATCTGGTTCTGGGTATGGTCAGCCGTTCTGCCCAGGGAGCGGATAACCAATTTATTTTCCCCGGGCCAGCCCAAAGCCGTGGCGTAGAGGGTTTTACCCTTGGTCGTAAAGCGGATGTCCCGGGCGCTGTATTTGAAATTTTCCTTGAAGGCACCGCCCTTGGCCTGAACTTCGCCTTCGCCATAAACCAGCCAGGGACGCGTGCCGAAAATGGCTTCCCCATTAACCGCATTCCACTCCGCCAACTGTTGCAGCATGGTTTCCACTTCGGGATCCAGCGTGCCATCGGGCCGCAATACCACGTTAAGCAACAAATTGCCGTTCTTGCTGGTGATGTCCACGAGCATGTGAACCGTCCAGCTTAAGGGCTGGTATTTCCAGTGGCGGTTGTAGAACCAGTCGCCGATCGAAGTATCCGTCTGCCAGGGATGCGGATTGATACCGCCATTGACCCCGCGCTCGTAGTCCTGAACCCAGCGGCCCTCGGAAGGCTGTTTGCAATTATAAACCGCCGTGATCTTGCCGTGATGCTGCCGCAGACTGTCATTGTATAAATTCGCAATCTGGCTCAAGCCCACTTCATTGCCAAAAGCGACGCCGCCATCACTGTAAAGCAGGTCGGGGTGGTAATCATCCACCAACTGCTTGATTTCATCATACCATTGCTGCTGCCAGCGGGGATTATTGGAATACCATTGGGTATCGCCTTTTTCCGCAGGAAAATGGTAGAGATCCCAATTGTTGGAATTGGCACCGTCATAGGGAATGCCCGCCCACGGACCGGTTCTATCTGCCTTATGGGCATCTTGGAACCAGGTAAAACTTGCGCCGAGATGTTCCGAAACGCCGAAGGGCAGGCCGTTTTTGCGGGCGGCTTTTTGCCAATCTGCCACGACATCGCGGTGCGGTCCGTAATGCAAGGCATTCCAGGAATGCAGTGGTGAATTCCAAAGGAAGAAATCATCATGGTGCGTGCCCATGCTGACGAAGTATTTCGCGCCAGCTTTTTTGTAAAGCTTCATCAATTTTTCCGGATCCCAGTTTTCGGCCCGCCAGAGCGGAATGATGTCCTTCCAGCCATTGGTGGAAGGATGTCCGTACCGCTGGAGGTGATCGCGATAATCCGCCGAGCCCTGCTGATACATTTTGCGCGCATACCAGTCACCTTCCATCGGGACGGCTTGCGGCCCCCAATGCGCCCAGATGCCGAATTTGGCATCGCGAAACCACTCGGGGCAGACATAATTGGTGAGAGACTCCATGGTGCCGGTATATTTGCCCGGGGTAATGGCAAGGTTGGCCGCAGTAGCGGCCGCCACCGGCAAGGCAGCGGCCAGGATCAGAACTCGAACAAGCGATGTTTTCATTTATTTAATTATATTTTCAAAAAATTAATGCCCACTGGCGGATACAGAGTTTCCAACAATAATGCCAGTTACAAAAAGTTTTGTCGCCTACCCAATAAGGTGGTTTATGGGAAAGTTGGAACATCTCCACAAACTACCCTTTCGGGTAGTCTGGCCCTGCAAAGATTGACTTATTTCACCCACCAGCGACAAAATCAGGGATTCATGCAACGACGCCGCATAGCATCCCCGGCCGCTGACGATTTTTTCGGGCGGAGGAGCGATGAATTTAGCGGCTGCCTGGCTGGCAGCCCCAGTCGCGACCAACCGACACAGGCAGCTAGATGGATTGGGCAAAATGGAAATGGCGGCGACGGGAACAGCGCGCTTCGCCAACCCGGGAGTGCCTTTTCCAACGGCTGGCTCTACCTCGCGCTCCTGTGCTGGACCTTGATTTTACCAGCAGCAGAAACCGCTCAAGCCGGCAACGCCATGGAACTATTGACCAATGCGGCGCAAGTCAAAGCTTTGAGCGTGGCCCAGGCCGCCGAAAAAATCCCGGTCCGCGTGCAGGGAGTAGTAACCGGCGAGGGCAAAGACGGCATTGTCATTCAAGACGCCACGATGGGAATTTTCATCTACTCCGGCACCAACAATCTTTCCTGGGTTCATCGGGGGGATTTGGTGGAAATCATCGGGGTCAGCGATCCGGGAGAATTTGCGCCGGTCATCCTGCAAAATTCCGTGCGTAAAATCGGCACTGCGCCCATTCCCCTGCCCATGCCACTGGACTATGAGGAACTGACGAGCGGCTCTGCCGATGGACAATGGGTGGAAGCAAGCGGCATTGTGCGCGACTGTAAGCCAGTCGGCAATTATGAATTCAAACTGACGCTGGCGTCCGGCGGAATGCGGCTGACGGTGCAATTCTTCGGTGCCACCAACGTCGTGGAATCGCTGGTGGATGCCGAGGTGCGGCTGCGCGGCATCATCTTTTATCAATTCAACCACAGCCGGCAGATATTAAGCCCGGTGATGATGGTGCCCGATTCGCCGCAATTGACGGTGGAAAAACCGGCCCCGGCCGAACCCTATTCCGCGCCGCTGCGACAGCCACAAAGCCTCATGCTGTATTCTCCCAAAGATCTCCGGCACCACCGCGTGCGCATGCCAGGCATGGTCATCCACCAAATCTCCGGCCAGGCCATCTGGTTGCGGGCAGCTGGGCAAGGTTTGCGGGTGGAAACCCGCCAGGTTTTTCCGCTGCAGCCGGGCGATACAATCGAAGCTCTGGGATTTCCGGGCAGCGGCGATTACACCCCTATTTTGGAAGACGCCATTTACCGGAAAACCGCCAGCGCCACCAATTCCCCCGCCCCGCTGCGAGTCAATAAAAAGGTCGATGCCTTGGCGCATGACGCCGATTTGATCCAATTGGAGGGTGAACTGCAGGAACTCACGCGCACGATCAATGGCTGGCAGGTAACGCTGAACTGGAACAATCTTTCCCTGCTGGCCACCCTGCAGGACCTGCAACCCTTGCCGGCAAACTGGGAGCCGGGAAGCTTCGTGCAAATAACCGGCATTTGTCATGTGACCACAGATAGTCCCAGCACCGCCGGCGGCATCCGCGAGCCGCGGGAATTCCAGCTACTACTGCGCTCCCCCGCCGACTTGCGGGTGGTGAAAAACAAGCTGTGGTGGACCACGACACGGATTCTGGTTCTGCTGGGACTGGCCACCATTCTGTCACTGCTGGCGGTCGCTTCGGTCGCCTGGATGGCGCGCCAACGGCTGCGCGAACAAGCGCTGCGGCGAAAAATGGCTGAGGCGGAGTTTTCCGCCATGTTTGCCGAGCGCAACCGCATCGCCCGCGAAATCCACGACACGCTGGCGCAAGGGCTGGGGGCCATTTCCATGCATCTGGAAATGGTGAAGGAACAATTGAACCGCGAACCCGCCAAGGTATTGAAGCATCTTGATATTGCGCACCAGATGGCGCGGCAAAGCCTCGGCGAAGCCCGCAATTCCATCTGGAACATGCGCTCCCAAATCCTCGAAAACACCGATCTAGCGTCCGCACTGGAAGGCATCCTCCACCAACTCACGGAAGGCACTGACATCAAAAGCCAGTTTACCGTCACCGGCGCAGCCCGGCGACTGGCCTCCGCCATCGAAAACAATCTGCTACGCGTGGGCCAGGAAGCCATCACCAATGCCGTGAGACATTCACAGGCGCGGAGCCTGGTGGTAACACTTGATTTCAGCCCGTCGGAAGCCAGCCTGAGCGTGCGAGATGACGGCAGCGGATTTGACCCCGCCCAGCTACCGGCAGGAACCCATTTCGGAATGATTGGCCAGCGGGAACGCACCGCGCAAATGGGCGGCAAACTGGAAGTGATCAGTTCTCCCGGCCAAGGCACCGAGGTGCAGGTGAGCATCCCGATTTACGAATAAAAACAAGTTCCATTCCAAATAGTGAAAACCAAAGAACAAATCAAATTGCTAGTGGTGGACGACCATCCCACGTTCCGCATGGGACTGGTGGCATTGGTGGAAAGCCAGACCGACATGACGGTGATCGCCGAGGCGGGCGATGGCCAGACTGCCCTGCACCTGTTTCGCCAGAAAAAGCCCGACGTGGTCTTGATGGATTTGCGCATGCCCGGGCAAGGCGGCGTGGAAACCATTCTGGCGCTACTGAAGGAATTCCCGGCTGCGCGAGTGATCGTGGTCACCACGTATGATCTGGATGAGGATATTTTTCGTGCCATTCAAGCGGGAGCCAAATCCTACCTGCTGAAGGACATGCCACGCGAACAAGTCATCCAGACCATTCGCGACGTCCATCGCGGCAAGCCCAAACTGCCGCCGGGCGTCCTGAGCCGACTGGAAGAACGCTCCCGCCGACAGGAGTTGTCCGAGCGGGAAATGGAAATCCTGCAACTGATTGTGAAAGGACGCAGCAATAAGGAAATCAGCAGCGAACTTCACATCGCGGAAGATACCGTCAAATACCATTTAAAAACCGTGTTTACCAAACTCGCCGTCCAGGACCGCACCGAAGCCGCTATCAGTGCGATCCGCCATGGGATAGTGCATCTGGAATAAACGCTTTTCCCGGGAATGCAGGTTTCCATATCGCACTAAAGAATTGCCGCCGGGCGGTCATTGCATTGTTTATGTTTGTTATCGGCCAGCACACGGCTGGTTAGCTCAAAGAGCCAATAGCAGTCGCTTGATTTCCCGAATCCGGCCTTTGGCATCCTTTTTGGTAAGACGCGGAAACTTGCCGCCAAGCTGAACAAAATCCCCGGCGCGAATGAGTTTTAATTTATCGTTCTCAACTTCAATGCTGGTGACCTGCTTCTCGCTGGCGAGCAGCTTCAACTCCCCGACGCTCAGGAGAAGTTCCACCGGAGGCGGCAAAGTGCCAAACCGGTCGCGCAATTCGGTGCGCAACGATTCGAGGGAAGATTTCTCGGTGGCCTGGGCCAATTTGCGGTAAATCTCAATCCGGTGCTGTGGTTCGGTGATATAACTGTGCGGGAGCGAAGCTTGCCGGGCTGAAAGGTCAGCCAAAATGACCCCTGCTCCGATGTCCGCCGCACCGGGCGGTCGGGCTTCTAGGGCATGGTTCAATTCCAAAAAGTCCAACGACAGCCGGACCTCGACCCGCGGCTTCACTTTCTCGCCCTTAAGGGCACCCACACTTTGCTTGAGCAACTGGCAGTACAGTTCAAAGCCCACGGCCGTGATATGGCCGCTTTGCTCGGCACCGAGCAGGTTGCCCGCGCCGCGAATTTCAAGGTCGCGCATGGCGATCTTGAAGCCGCTGCCCAGCGCGGCGTATTGTTTCATGGCGCTGATGCGTTTGCGAACATCGGTCAGCAGGCGGGCATGGCGCGGCAATAAAAGATAGGCATAGGCCTGATGCTTGTACCGGCCCACCCGCCCGCGCAACTGGTAAAGCTCGCTCAGCCCGAAACGATCGGCGCGATCAATGATAATCGTATTGGCATTCGGAATATCCAGCCCGCTTTCGATGATGGTGGTGGAGAGCAAGACATCCGCCTCGCCATTGATGAACTTCGTCATGACTTCCTCCAGATCGTCGGCATTCATCTGTCCATGACCGACCACGATGCGCGCGGCGGGAACGAGCGCCCGCAACTTTTCAAGCATGGTATCAATCGTCGTTACGCGGTTGTGCAGGAAGAAAACCTGTCCGCCCCGATTCATTTCGCGCTGAATGGCGTCGCGAATGGTCCGCTCATCGTAAGGCGTGGCCACCGTCTCGACCGGCAGGCGGTCATGCGGCGGCGTTTGGATGGTGCTCATGTCACGAGCGCCGGTCAAAGCCAGATAGAGGGTGCGAGGAATCGGCGTGGCGCTCAAGGTCAGCACATCCACCATCGTCCGCAGCCGCTTGAATTTTTCCTTGTGATGCACACCGAAACGCTGCTCCTCATCAATCACCACGAGGCCCAGATCCTTGAAAGCAATGTCTTCCTGAACCAGGCGGTGGGTGCCAATGACAATATCCACCGATCCCGCAGCCAGATCTTTAAGCACAATCGACTGCTCGCGCTTGGTGCGAAAACGTGACAGCAACTCAACCCGAATGGGATAATCCGCCACGCGCTCCCGAAAATTGTGGTAATGCTGCTGGGCTAGCACGGTCGTCGGCACCAGCATGGCCACCTGTTTACCGCCCATGACGCACTTAAATGCCGCGCGGATGGCGACCTCGGTTTTGCCAAACCCAACATCGCCGCAGATGAGGCGGTCCATCGGCTTGCCCCGCTCCTGATCGGCTTTGGTTTCGGCAATGGCGGTCAATTGATCCCGGGTTTCCTCATAGATAAAGGCGCTTTCAAATTCACGCTGCCACTGCGTGTCCGGTTTGCAAGGATGGCCGGGCTGCGTTTCCCGCACGGCCTGGATGCGCAACATTTCCGCCGCGATATCGCGCACGGCTTTCTCCGTCTGCTCCTTGGCCTTGAGCCAGCGGGTTCCGCCCAATGAATTCAGCGGCGGATTGGCCCGGCCAGCGCCGACATATTTACTGACCAGATGTGCTTCGCTGACCGGCACATACAGCTTGGGCGACTCGTTCCCGGGAATGGCAGGCGCGTATTCAATCAGCAGGCACTCCGTGCCCGAGCCGGCCGGTGGCGGCCCGGAACCGGCCGCACGGCTGGAGGCCGGGAGGTTTTTCAATCCCTGATAACGTCCGATGCCGTGCTGCAAATGCACCACTAAATCACCTTCCGCCAAATCCGCAAAATCAATATCGAGCGCCGACCGGGCGGCCAATGCGTGGGCCGATTTCTGCCGCCGCGGCCTTTGAATTTTGTAGCGGCCAAATATTTCCGCATCAGTAATAACCACCAGTTTTGCCGCCTCCCAAAGGAAACCCCGGGCAAGTGAACCCATTTGAATGCGAGGCGCACTCACTGGTGCCAGCGGCTCCGCGACATCGCCCGGCAAAACATCCGGACCCGCAAGCGTAAACCCCAGGTCCGCCCAGATCTCCTGGAAGCGTTGGCGCTCTCCCTCGTTATTACAAAACACCTGAACCGTATAATCCTGCCGCAGCCAGCGACAAATCTGCTGGAAAAAGTCACGCCGCTGCGCCTCCACAATCTGGGGTTCCTGGGCGCGCTCCGCCATCGGCCGATACGCATCGAGCGATTCCAGCCGGGGATGGGCAGAGACGACCGGGTTTTCCCTGGTTCCCAGCTCAGCATCTTCAGCCAGTTCGATCACCAGGATACCCGTGCGCCCCAAGCCCGCCAGAAAATCCGGCCAGGCAATAAAAAACGGATCCTCTGCGGGAATCGGCTGGGCGTAGGCGTCCGCATGCAACGCCAGGGTGGATGGCTCGCACAAAACAAAAATGGTCTTGCGCGGCAGATAATCCAGCAGCGACGCCAGTCGGGTTTCAGGCCCGGAACTGACTTCCTGCCTCCGGACCTGCTGCTTAAGAATCCCCAGTTCGCCAGCGGGAGGCAAAACGATGGTGGAAATTTCCTCCCGCGAAATCTGGGTGAGCGGATCGAAATAGCGGAGGGATTCCAATTCGTCGCCAAAAAAGTCCAGGCGCACCGGCCAGGGGCTGGTCGGAGGGAAAATATCCACAATGCCGCCGCGCAAGGCGATTTCGCCCTTCTGGGTCACCTGCGCCTCCGGCTCATAGCCTTGCGCCTCCAGAAATTCAATCAAATCGAGCGGGGAAAGGCTATCGCCCCGTTCCAATCGGCGCGTGCGCGCTTGCAGGGCTCCGGGCGCAAACGTTTTCTGGAGCAGGGCTGACACGCTGGTGACCACCATTTTGGGTCTGACCGAGTGGTCGTTCACCTCGCCAGCGAGCGTGACGAGCGTTTGCAGCCGATCGCTGATGACATCGGCATGCGGCAGTTTGTCCTCATGCGGCAGGGTTTCCCACGCGGGATAAAAGAGCAACCGGACATCCGCTGCCGGCGGCGAAGCGGCTGGCGTGCCGGACTTGGGGATTGGCTCCAAAACCAGCAACTTCAGCCAGGTCTCCAGATCCTGCTGAAAACTCTCCTGCACTTTCAGATTTTCCGTGACAATGACAATGGACCAGTCCGGAAATGACCGTTGCAGCCATATGGCAAAAAATGGTTGTGCCGCCATCGCCACGCGGGCAAAAGAAGAGACTCCGCCCGATTCCAACCGCTGCGCGAGGAAAGGCGCGGCGGGAAATTCCCCAAGATTGCCAAATAAAGATCCGGCAGTTGACACTTTTATAGGCGGCTGCAAGTCGCGCAATCTGGCACCGAAACGGCACCGACTCAAATCATTTTGCCGGATTCCATTGACGCCGGGCCGGTAGTCCGCAAAAATTTTCCGTGGCTTCGCCTCACCCCGGATTAATCATACCTTTTGTCCTGCTGCTCAGCACCATGGCGCTCGCGCCCATCGCCGCGCCAAACTGGTGGGGTCGGCATTACGCCAAAATCTCGCTCGGGCTCGGAACAGCGACGGCTGTGATTGATCTGATTTGGCGGCACGATGCGACCAGCTTGGGACACGCAGTGCAGGAATATATCAGCTTTATCACGCTGATAGGCGCGCTTTTTGTGGTTTCCGGCGGGATCCATTTCCAGGTTTCCGGCACAGCAACGCCGGCAGAAAATGTGGCATTCCTCCTGATCGGCACCCTTCTGGCCAACCTCCTGGGAACTACCGGCGCAGCGATGGTGCTGATCCGCCCCTGGATGCAACTCAACCAATCGCGCCTGACAGCGCATCATATCGTCTTTTTCATTTTCCTGATTGCCAATGTCGGCGGTTGCCTTACCCCCATCGGAGATCCACCGCTGTTTCTGGGCTATTTACAAGGGATCCCGTTCGGATGGGTTCTCCGGAATTGCTGGCCAGTGTGGCTTTTGGGAAACGGCCTGCTCCTGATTATTTTTTACGGCGTGGATAAAATCCACTTTAACCGTGCCACTCCCAGCATCAGCAAAGTCCATCTTTCCAAAGAAAAACGGAAAATCACGGGACTCACCAATCTATTTTTTCTGGCCCTGATTCTCGGGGCGGTTTTTATTAAACAGCCTCCGTTTGCGCGCGAAGGATTCGTGCTATTGGCGGCCGCTGGATCCTGGTACACGACCTCGAAAGCGATTCATTCCGCCAATCGGTTTCATTTCCATCCACTTATAGAAGTTGCGGTCTTATTTGCCGGCATTTTCATTACGATGGTGCCGGCACTAGAGTGGCTGGACTATCGTTCCCGGGATTTATTAGGCCCGGATCCGACACCGGGAATCTTCTATTGGAGTACCGGTGCGTTGTCGGCGATTCTGGATAACGCCCCCACATATCTTGGCTTTTTGCAAACTCTTTTTGGCATCAGCCGGGCACCGGGAATGGCCGAATTGCTTGCGCAAAAGCCTGCCCAAGTGCTGGCCATCAGTATCGGTGCCGTTTTTTTTGGAGCCGCGACTTATCTCGGAAATGGGCCAAATATGATGATCAAGAGCATTGCGGAGCAGGCCGGCGTGCGCATGCCAACCTTTTTAAATTACCTCTGGAAATTTACGCTGCCATTTCTTCTGCCGGTGCTTGTCATGGTATGGCTGGCCTTTTTCCACGGTTGAAAACCCACCATTATTGTGATATTTTTCGCAGTCTCGGACAACATGGGATGGGCAAGTTAACATAAACGGCTTGGGGTATTTCGAGTGCGAACTTTATACAACATTTTATTTCTGATCTTTTTTGTACTGTCGTCGCCATATTACTTCTGGCGACTGCGTCGCCGCGGCGACTGGCAGCGGGACTTTGGCCAGCGATTTTCGAAATATGACCCTTCGCTAAAACAGGCCCTGACCAACCGCCATGTCATCTGGCTGCACGCGGTGAGCGTGGGGGAAGTCAACCTATGCACTCAGCTTATCAATGCATTGGAGCCGCGCATTCCGAACGCCAAAATCGTAGTTTCGTGCACCACCACCACCGGCATGGCGGAGTTGCGCCGCCGGTTGCCGAACCGCATCAGCAAAATATATTACCCGCTGGATCGCCGGAAGTACGTCCGACGGGCATTAGCCGTCATCAATCCGGAAGCCATCGTGCTGGTGGAAGCCGAAATCTGGCCAAATTTTCTCTGGCGGGCGCGCGACCTGAATATTCCCATTTTTCTCGCGAACGCGCGCCTGTCTGACCGCTCCTTCCCCCGCTATAAAAGATATGGTTGGCTTTTCCGGTCTCTATTTGGTGGCTTCAGGGGGGTGGGCTGCCAGAACGAGGAAGACGCCGAACGCCTGCGACAGGTTGGTTGCCGGCCCGAAGCAGTCCAGGTGGTAGGTAACATGAAGTTCGATGCCGCCAAGTTGTCAGAGCACAGTTCCCTGAACGTTCGCGGCTTGTTACAACAACTCGGCGTCGCCGACGATGCCCCCATCCTGGTGGCGGGTAGCACCCATGACGGCGAAGAAATTCTGCTAGCCGATATGGCGGCCCGGCTGCGGCGAAAAATACCGAACCTGTTCCTGATTCTGGTGCCGCGCCATTTTGAGCGGTGTCTGGAACTCGGACAGAAACTGCGCGCACGCGGCGTGAAGTTATGCCTGCGCAGCGAGATTTTTCCCGCCACCAGAGTGGCGGCCGGCACCTTGGATTGCCTGCTGGTAAACACGACCGGCGAGCTGAAGTTTTTCTATGTCCCGGCCAGGGTCGTCTTTGTGGGCAAGAGCATGACCGCCCTCGGAGGACAAAACCCGATTGAACCGGGCGCACAGGGAAAAGCCATCGTGTTCGGCCCCAACATGCAGAATTTTGCCGATATCACTCGGACGTTTCTCAAGCGGAAGGCTGCGGTACAGACGAACAGTCCAGAGGAATTGGAGCGCGTGCTTGGTGAATTGCTGGAAAATCCGGCAAAATGCTCAGCGCTGGGGCAGGCGGCGCTGGAAATAGTGGCGGAAAACCTCGGGGCAGTGCAACGCACCGTAAGCCTGATCCTGCCGGAGCTGCAGCGCCGGGGAATTTACGTGAAACCGCAAAAATAAAATACGTCTTTTCCCAGCTTGACGCAGGGATAGCGGGATTTATATTGCGCAGCGAACACTTAAATAGGAGCGCGTTCAATGCCCAAAATAAAAACCCGGAAAACTTCCCAGGCCAACCAGCCGGCTGCGGCAGTGGTGCCGTTGGACACCTCAACCGCTATTGACGGTAAAATACGGGATCTGATCCGGTTAGCCAAGGAACAGGGGCAGCTAACCTTCGAAGATGTCGGCGAAGTGTTAACCGAAGAATTTTCCCAACCAGCGAATCTGGATCATGTTTATGCCAAACTACGCGAGTTGGAGATCGAAGTAGTAGATTCCGCCGAGGTTGACAACATCAAGCCAGCCGGACAAGACGAGGAGGAAGAAAGCGAACGGCGGTTGGATGCCTTGGACGATCCCGTGCGGATGTATCTCAAGCAGATGGGAGCCGTGCCCCTGCTCACACGCGCGCAGGAGGTGGAAATTTCCCGGCGCATTGAGACGGCGGAATTGGAAATGAACCGGATCCTGGGCAACCTCGGGTTCACGGCCAAGGAACATATTGCCCTCGCTGAAAAACTGCTGGCTGATCCACCGCGGGAACGTTTCGACCACGTGGTGCAGGACAAGAAAATTGAAAACCGGGAAGCCCACCTCCGGGTGCTGAGCCGATTAGTGGAGCGGACGCGGGAGCTGGATGAGGAAGCCGACCGCCATTTTCTGCATTCGCGCGAAGCTCATACCGTCCCCAAGCACGAGCGAGAACTCACCGAACTACAAAATCTCAACCTCAAATTACAGGCGATTTTTCCCAAGTTTTGCTATAAGCAAAAGGTTAACGAGGGCATGATGCTGGTGGCGGAAAACATTCAGGAGAAGCTCATTTACAGCCTGAATGCCCTGACCGAAACCAACAATCAGCGCGAATCCAATGCGCAAAAGCACCTGATGGAGGCGGAACAACAAAAGATCCGCGCCTTGGAAGAATTCGTGCGGCTGCCTTATGAGGAGTTTTTTAAAGAATTTGACCGACTGCGAGATGCCTCGGCGGCCGCCCTTCAAGCCAAGACTGAAATGGTGGAGGCTAACTTGCGCCTGGTCATATCCATTGCCAAAAAATACACCAACCGGGGGCTTTCCTTCCTGGATCTTATTCAAGAAGGCAACATCGGGTTGATGAAAGCCGTGGAAAAATTTGAATACCGCCGCGGCTATAAATTTTCCACCTATTCGAGCTGGTGGATTCGGCAGGCCATCACCCGCTGCATTGCTGATCAGGCGCGCACCATCCGCATTCCGGTGCATATGATCGAAATCATCAACAAGCTGTTGCGGGTGCAGAAAAAGCTGACGCAGGAACTGGACCGGGAGCCGACGCCGGAGGAAGTCGCTGAAGATATGCAAATGCCGGTCGAACGCATCCGTGGCATCCTGAAGATGGCTCAGCAACCGGTGTCGCTACAGACACCGGTTGGCGATGGCGATGACGCCAGTTTCGGCGATTTCATCGAAGACAAGGCGGCAGAAAACCCGCTCGACATCACCAGTTTCAGCCTGCTTAAAGATAGACTTGGGGATGTCCTTTGCAGCCTCGAAGAACGTGAAAGGCAGGTTTTGGAATTGCGATTTGGCATTGGCGACGGCAATGCCCGGACCCTGGAGGAAGTCGGGCAGCAATTCCGGGTGACGCGCGAGCGCATCCGGCAGATTGAAGCCAAGGCGCTGCGAAAAATGCGCCACCCCACCCGGTTTAGGCAATTACAAGGTTTTCTCGACCAGGAAAACATGGGAGCGGATTAGATCCCGACCAATCAAGACTAGATAAATTTTACGGTTCAAATGATCCGTTAAGTGGTATAGCCTCAGAGCATTGTGGCCGAACCCATTGTAACCATTCGCGAACTGTCCAAGGTTTATCAGCAGGGCGAAATCCAGGTGATGGCATTGGACCGCATCACTCTCGACATCGCCGCCGGTGAATTTCTGGCCCTGATGGGTCCTTCCGGCTCCGGCAAATCCACTTTGCTGCACATCATTGCCGGCGTAGATCGTCCGACCAGTGGGGTATGCCTGGTCCAAGGCATTGAGGTCACGAAATTAAACGAATCGCAACTCGCCGACTGGCGCAACCATAACGTCGGGTTTATTTTTCAAACGTTCAATCTGATCCCGGTGCTGACCGCTGCGGAAAATGTGGAGCTGCCCTTGCTGCTGACGCGATTGAACCGCGCTGAAAGACGCAAGCAGGTGGAAACGGCGCTGGAGGTGGTTGGCCTGTCCGACCGGGCAAAACATCTTCCCCGCCAGCTATCCGGCGGGCAGGAACAGCGCGTGGCCATCGCCCGGGCACTGGTGACCGATCCAGCCCTGATTGTCGCGGATGAACCCACCGGCAATCTCGACTCACACAGTGCCCAAGAGGTGCTGGGCGCTCTACAAGCATTGCGCAAGGATGCCGGCAAAACCATCATCATGGTGACGCATGATCCCAAGGCGGCCGCGTTTGGCACCCGGCAAATTCATCTGGAAAAAGGCGAACTGAGCCCATGACCACGGCGAGTTTCATCCTCAAGAATGCCTTCCGGAACAAGCGGCGGGCGCTGCTTTCTGTGTCGAGCGTAGCGGTCAGTTTGTTCCTGCTGGTGACCTTGCAGGTGGCCTTGCGCGAATTGACGCTGCCTCCGCAAAGTGCCGGAGCAGAGCTGCGCGTGGCGGTGCGGAACAAGATTTCATTGACCAACCCCCTGCCCGTCCGCCAGCGCAAAATCATTGAAAAGGTGCCTGGCGTCGAAGCCGTAACCCCGTTTACGTGGTTCGGCGGCAAATACAAAAACGAGGAAGGGATGAGCTTTGCGCAGTTTGCCATGGACGCTGACAAACTGCAGTCGGTTTTCGGCGAAGCCAAAATGAACGTGGATGGCTACGAGAAATTCACCGCAGAAAAAGACGCCTGCGTACTCGGCAAAATCACGGCCGACAAATATCACCTGAAAGTGGGCGACCGCATTACTCTGGACAGCACCGTTTATCCGGGATCGCTGTCGTTTCATATTGCGGGCATTTATGCCGGAACTCCGGATGACCGCAACATGCTGTTCCGGCAGGATTATCTGGATGAATCCATCGGCCTGCCGGGATACGTGGGCATGTGGTGGCTTAAAGTACGTTCCGCTGACGACATGGTGCCCGTTATCCAGGCCATCAATGCCGCTTTTCAAAACACCGCCGCCGAGGTGCGGGCCGAAAGCGAGCGCAATTTTCAACTCGGCTTTATATCCATGCTCGGCAATATAAAAACCCTGATTGCGTCCATCAGCACCGTAGTGGTGTTTACCCTTGTGCTGGTCACCGCCAGCACCATGAGCATGGCGGTGCGCGAGCGCTTCCGCGAACTGGCCATTCTCAAGGCGCTGGGCTTCCAGCGCCGCGAATTGTTTGCCTTTATCCTGGCGGAAAGCTTTGGCCTCGCCGGTGCCGGTGCCATAGCGGGCATTGGCAGCGCTTACCTGCTCTATACCTTCGGCGACATCGGCAAAATGACGGCGGGCATTTTCGTGGCTTTTGAAGTCACCCCGCGCATCATGGGTTTTGCCGCGCTGGTGGCGGCCTTGCTGGGCATCGCTTCCGCCGTGGCGCCCGCGCTGTCGGTTGCCCGGATGAGCGTGGTGGGCGGCCTGAAAACTTTGGACTGAAATGGCCCTGCCTCTCACCTACAATTTCCGCAATGTGCTGGTGCGCTGGCGCGCGACCCTGGCCACCATACTCGGCATTGGATTGGTGGTCGCCGTGTTTGTGCTCGTACAATCGTTGGCGATCGGCCTGGAAAAATCGGCCGGCAACACCGGTGATCCGCGCAACCTCATGATCGTCCGCAAAGGCTCAACGGCCGAATCCACGAGCCAGGTTTCCCTCGCCCAATTCCAGATTATCCGCTACTGGGAACTAATCGCGCACGATGCTGCCGGCACACCGCTGGTTTCCGCCGACGTCGTCACGCTGATCAGCCAGCCGCGCCGGGACGGACGCGGAGAAGCCAACGTCTCCGTGCGCGGCCTGACGCCGGTGGGAATGACCTTGCGGCCACAGGTAAAATTACTCACCGGTCGCTGGTTCATACCCGGAAAACGCGAACTCATCGTCAGTCGAAAAATAGCGCGCCGCTTTGCCGGCTTTCAGGTGGGTGAATCGTTCCGCACCGCCGGTAACACGCTTTCGGTTGTGGGGGAATTCGACGGGAGCAACAGCGCATTTGATTCGGAGTTGTGGATGGACGCGGACGAAGCGCGGTCCCTCTTTGACCGGCAGAATTATTCCAGCCTGCTGGTGCGAGCGGCCAACCCGGAGGCGAGCCGTGAAATCATAAATCGCATTGAATCCGACAAGCGACTGCCGCTGCTGGCTGAGCCAGAAGTGAAATATTACGGCGACCAGACCGCGACTGCCTTGCCAATTAAAATCCTGGGCAACTTTCTCGCCACGGCGATGTCCATTGGTGCGGTATTTGCCGCCATGAACACGATGTACGCCAGTGTGGGCTCGCGCACCCGGGAAATCGGCACCCTGCGCGTATTGGGTTTCCGGCGGCGCACGATCCTCGCCGGCTTTATCCTGGAAGGAGCCCTGCTGGCGGCGATTGGCGGCATTCTCGGCTGCCTGCTGGCGCTGCCGTTGCATGGGGTTTCGACCGGCACCATGAGCTTCAACTCATTTAGCGAAACCGTATTTGAGTTTCGCATCACGCCCTGGCTCGCTGTTAAAGGGATTACTTTTGCCATCGTGGTGGGCGTTATCGGCAGCCTGATGCCGGCCATTCGCGCTTCCCGACTGCCGGTCATTGCGGCCTTGAAATCCCTATGATCTGATTCCCGGATTTTCATGAACACTGACAAACTTAAACGCCTGCACATCAACCCGGAAGAGAAGCGGCGCCCCCGGCTCGTATTTTGGAGCATCGTGCTGGTGGTAGCTGCGGTGATCTTGAGCACCGTAATCTTCATCAAGCCGTGGGCCAAAGATTTGCGAGAAACGGCCCCCCAATCTACGGACAACCCCAATAGCAATATCGCCAATTCCCTCGTTAATCCAACCGCAACCAATGTGACGGCCAAAATGAATCCCCCCAACGCAGACAGCGTGCTGACCGTCAGCGGCTACATCATTAATCGCGAGCGGATTGAAATTAGCCCGCGTTTTCTCGGCATGGTAAAATGGATTGGCGTAAAAAAAGGCGACGCGGTAACCAACGGCCAAGTGGTGGTGAAATTGGATGATACGGAATATCGTGCCCGCTTGTTGGAGGCCGCCGGGCAGCTGAACACTGCCTTGGCCGCTGTGGAACGCGACGAACTAAACTACCAACGCATCCAAAGTCTGGTCCGCACCGCCGTTGAATCCAAAGAGTCCGGCGACAATGCACGGCTCGCCCTTGCCGCCGACCGCGCCGGCCTGCAGTCAGCCCAGGGCAATTATGATCTGGCGCAAACCTACGTGGATTGGTGCGTGATCCGCTCCCCCATCAACGGCGTGGTGCTGGAAAAACTCGTAAACCCGGATGAACTGGTCATGCCACAAAGTTTTGGTGGCACACGCGGGCCTAGCACAGCGCTGCTTGCTGTTGCCGACCTGACGGATTTGCAGGTGGAAATTGATGTCAGCGAAGCGGACCTCTCCAAAATTTCCTTGAACCAGAAATGCCGCGTCAGCCCGGAGGCTTACCTCGAAAAAACCTACGCCGGACGCGTCGCCGAAATCGCCCCGGAAGCAGACCGGGCCAAAGGCACTTTGCAAATCAAGGTCCAGATTACGAATCCCGATAAATACCTTACCCCCCAATTGAGTGCCAAAGTGGACTTCTTAAAAGATTAGCCGCCAGAAAGGCACAGACAACCGGGAGACGGATAGGAATTGTACGGTTTTAACCAATCGGATCCCGCATGACTCCCGAATGGGTTAATGATATTGCCGAAACCATTCCACGAATAACGGGATTCCCTTTTCCGCCTTCACTTGCGGATGATAACCCAGCAATCGTTCCGCCTTGGAAATATCTGCGAAGGTAATGGGCACATCACCCGGCTGCAGGGGCTGTCGGTCAATCACTGCTTTTTGGCCCAGCGCGGTTTCGATGAGGGCAATTAATCTATCCAGCCGGATGACCTGGGATTCGCCCAAATTAAAAATCTCAAACCCGAATTCCCTTTTCGTGCAGGCCATAATGCCATCCAGAATATCCGTGATAAAGGTGTGATCGCGGGCCGTACTCCCGTCCCCGAAAACCGGGATGGGTTTCCCGGCGGCAATCAGTTTGGTAAACTTGTGGATGGCCAGATCCGGCCGCTGGCGCGGACCGTAAACGGTAAAAAATCGCAACATGGCCACGTCCATCCGATAAAGATGATGCCACGCATGACCCAGCGCTTCGCAGGCCAATTTGCTGGCGGCATAGGGGGACACTGCCGAGAAAATCGGGTCGCTCTCCGCAAACGGCGTTTTGGCGTTCACGCCGTAAACCGAGGAAGAAGATGCGATGGTGATTTTTTTTACGCCCGTTTTGCGGGCGGCTTCCAGAATATTTACCGTGCCCTCCACATTCACTCGCTGGTACAACGCCGGTTGTTCCAGGCTGGGACGAACGCCGGCACGGGCGGCCAGGTGAATGACCTGGTCAAATCGCACCGAGGCAAACAGCTCGTTCACCCTTGCCGCGTCGGTCAAGTCGCCCGCAACATATTGGAATGATTTGCCGAGGGCGGTGATTTCTGCAAGGTTTCGCCGCTTGATCTGGGGATCGTAAAAATTATTCAGGTCATCCAGCGCCCACACCCGGTGGTCGTCGCGCAGGAGTTTTTCGCAAACGTGCGAGCCAATGAAACCCGCACCGCCCGTAACTAGAAAATTCATATTTCAAAACTAGTGTGGAGCTTTTTAAAAAGCCATATTTTAAATCTATCCCCGGATTATTAATGGGAGCGCCAACCAGGTTTGATGGGGTTAAACTTTTATCCCTCGCAAGATTAGCTATTCCGCAAGCCACAAGTCTTACAAAATCGCGAATCCATTTGCCTTGCACGGTGAATTGGACGATTTTTCCACCTTGGTGAAGCCCGCATGATTTTTTAATGAAGATGTTAACCTCCAGGAAGTCCATCTTTTGCTTAACCGCAGGGATGGCCGGATGGCTCGGCTTCATGCCGGTAAATATGTTTGCCTCTGATCAGGCTCTCGGGCATGACACGATGACTAGCCTTACCCCGAAGGCCTATGTTTGTGTGCACGCCCTCAGCCCGCCCTTAATTGACGGTGACCTCAACGATCCCGCCTGGCGGTCAGCCGAGTGGACAGATGATTTCGTGGATATAATGGGGCCCGGCAAACCCAAGCCGCGTTTCCGGACGCGGGCAAAATTGCTGTGGGACGACAAAAATCTCTACCTCGCTGCTGAAATTCAGGAACCCCACGTTTGGGCCACCCTGACCAACCATGATGCGGTCATTTTCCGCGATCCTGATTTCGAGGTTTTCCTCGATCCCAAGGGCGAAACGCAACCCTATTACGAGTTTGAGATAAATGCCCTGAACACGACTTGGGATTTGCGTCTTAGCAAGCCTTATCTCGACGGAGGCAAGCCGCACAACGAATGGGAAATCGCAGGTGCAAAAACGGCTGTAAAGATTCAGGGGACCATCAATAACCCCGGCGATGCTGATCAGGGGTGGACGATCGAGCTGGCGTTTCCCTGGCAAGTACTGGCTGAACACGCGCGACACTCCGGTCCGCCGGAGGAAGGCGAACAATGGCGCATCAATTTTTCCCGCGTCGAATGGCAGATTACGCAGGCTAACGGAGCATACCAAAAACTGCCGGACACACCGGAAGACAACTGGGTATGGTCGCCACAAGGAGTTGTAGATATGCACCGGCCTGAAATGTGGGGGTTGGTACAATTTACCAGCGAACCGGCGCAGGGAAATATTTCCGCGAGAAAGATTCCCGGCCCATCTGCGCGTGATTTGGCCTTGAAAATTTATCATGCACAGCAGGATTTCCGGGCAGCTCATAAACGCTGGGCCACCAACCTGGTGGAATTAGGCTGGAACCGGCAAGATTTTATGCCCGGCACAGACATACCAATACTGGAAAAGACCGCGGATGGTTTTACCTGCGCCGTCGGATTTAAGGATGGTGACCAGGAGCACTTCTGGCGAATCCGCCAGGACCGGCTCTTGAAACTCGACGAAGCATTGCCCGTGGAGTCAGAGGCCTTCGTTTCCCAGGCAGCAGCAAAATACGGCGACTTTGGCCGGCGCGCGGCATTTTTTCTCGCCGACAACATGCCGGCTGGCGACCGCGCTACCTTGGATTGTGAGTTTCTCATGGAAAATCTGGGGTTGGCCCTCGAGGCGCACACGCGGTTTCCGTGGTCGAAAAATGTGCCGGAGCGGATATTTTTTAATGATGTTTTGCCCTATGCCTCGCTGGATGAGCCTCGGGATCCCTGGCGCGCGGGTTTTTATCGGCTCGCTTCAGAAATGGTGCGCGGGTGCACGAACGCCACCGCAGCGGCGCAGACCCTGAATCGCGAATTGTTCAACCGGCTTAAAGTCCATTATAACCTTGCCCGTAAACGCAATAATCAAAGTCCGGCGGAATCCATTGAGCAGGGAAAAGCCACCTGTACCGGCTTGGCGATCATTCTGGTGGACGCTTGTCGGGCAGTGGGTGTGCCTGCTCGCATTGCGGGAGTGCCACGCTGGGCGCAGAAAGACGGCAACCATACCTGGGTCGAAATCTGGGATGGGGACTGGTTTTTCACGGGTGCGGATGAATATAATAAAAATGGCTTGAATCGCGGCTGGTTTAATTCCGACGCCGCGATCACGGCACATAGCACTAATACACTCAACCAAGTCTATGCTACCAGTTGGCGACACACGGGAACTTATTTTCCCTTGGCTTGGGACTGGAATTCCAGCGACGTACCGGCAGTGAATGTTTCCTCGCGTTATGCTGCCTTGGAGGCGGCCCCCGAACCATCCTCCACAAGAGTCCATCTGCGTTTGCGCGAAAAGGCGGATGCCGAGCGCCTGGTGGCTGAGGTTGAAATGCACGCCGCCACCGGCGAGTTGCTGGGGCGAAGTCAAACGCGCGCAGGCACCTCCGATTTGAATGATATGCCCGAATTTGCCTTGCCGGAGCACGCCCGCAGTGTGGTTTTCCGGTTTATTCGCAGCGGCGAGGCGAGAGAAAGCGTCCTGCCCTGTGCCGTGTGTATGAAATCGCCGACGTTGGATTTTGTTTGGGGTGATTTGGCACCGGTTCCGCGATCCATTCTGGCCGCAGAAACCTGGCTGGCCCGGCCTCTGGCTCAGCGGGGGCCTCCCCCGGAATGGCCATTTTCCCGCGAGGATTCTGCGCGTTTGCTTTCTATGGTATCATCCGTTTTCCAAAAAGAGCAGGCTTCGTTGGCAACCGAGGAGTTGTCCGCAAAATGCATCCGACTGGGCGATAAAACCTTGAAGTGGATGGAGAAAACCTTTGGTGATGCACCGGCTGGCAAACACAGTCTATGGATTACCCTGCACGGCGGCGGCGAAGCCACTGGGGCGGAGAATGACCGTAATTGGAGAGGGTATTTCGGCCGGTACGAGTTTCCGCCTGGCAGCATTAATGTGGCGCCGCGGGCACCCGCCAACACCTGGGATATGTGGCATGTCCCTTGGGTGGACGATCTGTTGGACCGGTTGATCACTGATTATGTTTCCCGGCGCGAGGTGGATCCTAACCAGGTTTATCTCATCGGCTATTCTGCCGGAGGCGATGGCGTTTACCAACTGGCCCCACGTTTGGCCGATCGCTTTGCTGCGGCAGCCATGTGCGCTGGTCATCCCAATGAAGTAACGCCGGAGGGACTGCGTAATCTGCCCTTTTTTCTCTATATGGGCGGCGAGGACTCAGCCTATCATCGCAATCTCGTGGTCCGCGAATTCAGTGCCAAAATGGACGTGCTGCAAGCTGAAGACCCGCCTGGTTATCCGCACCGCCTCACGGTATTTCCCGGCCTGCCGCATAACATGCAAAACCGTGAAGCGGAGATGATCCCACGAATGTCGCCGCTGTTGCGCACACCATGGCCAAAGCGCGTGGTTTGGAAACAGGACAACGTCACACACGCCCGTTTTTACTGGCTGGAACGGGATCCCGCCGCCGTGAAGCCTGATGAAATTTACGCGGCGCACGTGGAAGGCCAGACCATCACCATCGAAAAACCCGCCCGGGGAAATGTGCGCCTGCGCTTGGCCGATTCATTGCTTGATCTGGATCAAGCCATTCGCGTCATGGCCGGCGGAAAAATCCAGTTTGCAGGTAAAATATCGCGTTCGTTTGCTGTGCTGGTCAACTCGCTACGCGACCGCCCGGACGAAGACACGGTCGCCACGGCATTGCTGCCGGTCTCGTGGTAAATTTCATGCCCTCGATTGTTTATCCCTTCCGCCCTTGGTATTGTTTCCTGGCTTTACCCGGTTAATCGGCCACCTGCCGTCAACCTGATGCCACCTCATGAATTTATTCGTTCCCGGTCAACGTTGGATGAGCGAAACGGAGCCAGAACTCGGATTGGGAACCGTTCTGGAATCTGGCAACGCCCGCGTGGTCATCGGCTTCAAAGCGGTCGGTGAAACTCGGACCTATGCCGCTGCGCAGGCGCCATTAAAGCGAGTTCGCTTTCGCGCCGGCGAACTCATAAACACGTTGTCGGACAGGGAGTTTCTCGTTCAGGAAGTCCGGGAGCGAGATGGTTTGCTGCTGTATGTCAGCGCTAGCGCACAACTGACCGAAGACCAGATAAGCGACCGGGTCAATTTCCAGGGGCCGCAGGTGCGTTTATTTGCCGGGCGATTTGACGCTCTGGAAACGTTCTCCTTGCGGCGACGCACCTTGGAACTGCTTTACCAATTGCGCCAGTCACCCGTGCGTGGTTTCGTGGGTGGCCGCATTGATCTGATTCCACATCAACTGTACATCGCCCAAGAAGTTACCAGCCGGCGCGCTCCCCGGGTGATGCTGTCTGATGAAGTGGGCTTGGGAAAAACCATTGAAGCTGGTTTGATCTTGCATCGCTTGCTGTTGAGTGGCCGGGTGAATCGCATCCTGGTGCTGGTGCCTGAGTCGCTGGTGCATCAATGGTTTGTGGAAATGCTTCGCCGGTTCAATGTCCGGTTCCATATATTTGATGCGGAACGTTGCCGCGCAATCGAAGCGGGCGAGCCGGGAGCCAATCCGTTTCTGGATGACCAACTCATTATGACCAGCGTTGATTTCCTGGCGGGTAATCCGCCCCGCGCAGAACAAGCGGCGGCGGCATGCTGGGATATGCTCGTGGTGGATGAGGCTCACCACCTGGCCTGGTCCGAAGCCGCAGTTAGTTCCGAATATCAGGTGGTGGAGCAACTCAGTCGCAAGTCAACCGGTCTGTTACTGTTAACTGCCACGCCGGAACAACTGGGGGAGGAAAGCCACTTTGCCCGGTTACGCTTGTTGGATCCCGACCGGTATCAGGATTTTGCCACCTTTCAAAGCGATTCCCAGGATTATCAAGCCACGGCAAAAGTTCTGGAGAAACTGATTGTCGGAGCGCGGCTAACGCAAAAGGACCGTTCCACCTTGTGTCGTTTGCTCGCACCTGACCCTGCGTTAGCCAAACGTTTTTCGGAGTTGAATCCAGCCAACCCGGAGGCGCGGAATAGCTGGTTGGATCTATTATTGGATTTACACGGGCCCGGCCGCGTATTGTTTCGCAATACGCGATCCGGCATGAAGGGTTTTCCTGAACGAATCCTGCATTTGGCCCGCTTGGAGCCCGGTGCCGAAACGGAGCACTGGCTGGACCGTGTTTCCATGGAATTTGCCGCCGATGCCGGCGCATCCGGATTGCCTATTGCCCTGGATTGGGAGCGTGATCCACGTGTTTTATGGCTGGTGGATTTGTTGCGCCAGTTGGATCCAGCCAAGGTGCTGGTCATCAGTCGCACCTTGGATAAAGCCGAAGCCTTGGATGCGGCCTTGCGTCGGCACCTGACCATAAAAACCGGCATTTTTCATGAAGGACTAACCTTGGTGCAGCGGGATCGCCAAGCCGCCTGGTTTGCGGATCCGGACGGGGCGAGACTGCTCATTTGTTCGGAGATTGGCAGCGAAGGCCGGAACTTTCAATTCGCACATCATTTGGTTCTGTTTGATCTGCCCGTCAATCCTGAACTGCTCGAACAGCGCATTGGACGACTGGATCGAATTGGCCAGGGTGAAGACATCCATATTTACGTGCCGTATCTCGCGCACAGTCCCCAGGAAGTGTTGGCGCGCTGGTATCACGAGGGGTTGGAGGCTTTCACCATGAATCTCGAGGGCGGCAACGCCTTGCTGCAGCAGTTTGGCCGGGCCATTCATGACCTGGCTTTGGAATTTCCGGTGGCCAATCGCCCAGTGGCGGAACAGGAATTGTCTGCCCTCCTCAATCAAACCAAATCCGCCGCCAAGGAAATTCGCCAGCGCTTGGCAACCGGGCGAGATCGCCTATTAGAACTGAATTCCTTTCGTCCGGCCCCGGCGCAAAAGCTTATTCAGCAGATTCAAAGGCAAGATCACCAGCCGGATCTGGAAAATTATCTCCTCGAAATATTCGACCATTTTGGGGTCCACGCGGAGGAGTTGGCACCCCATACCTGGCAGCTAAATGCGCAGAGAATCATCACGGATGCTTTTCCATCTCTGCCCGCCGAAGGCATGATCGCAACTTGCGATCGCCGCCGCGCACTAAGCCGCGAAGAGGTCGGCTTTCTTACCTGGGATCATCCATTGGTAATAGGCGCGATGGATCTTTTGCTGACGGATGAGACCGGTAATTGTGCCTTTGCCGTGTTGTCCACGCCCAACGACCGCACACTGCTTTTAGAATTGATTTTTATCCTCGAAACCATCGCGGCGCCGGCTCTGCATGCGGATCGCTTTTTGCCGCCAACGCCCATTCGCGTAGTCATTAATCATAAACTGGTGGAGGTCACCGATGCCTGTGGCGGTCCGGATTGGCATCAAAAGCTGAAAAAAGGCCATCCCTACAAATTAATGGAGAACGAGAATATTGCGCGCAAGATTCTGCCGGCGATGTTTCAAGCAGCCGAAAAATTAGCAGAAAACCGGGCGTCGGCCATGCGGCAGGCTGCCTTGCAACAAATGGAACTCCTTCTCACGCACGAGGTACAGCGGTTGCAATCGCTCGCGCAAATAAACAAATATATTCGGCCGCAAGAAATCCAAATGGCCCAAAATGAGCAGGCGGAACTAGGACAAAAACTGCAAGAATCCCGGCTACGACTCGATTCTCTACGGCTCATTTGGCAAGGGTTGGCCGAAACATTGGTTTGAAGACTAG
>CAISVF010000340.1 GCA_903888765.1 uncultured Verrucomicrobia subdivision 3 bacterium
CCCCATTCTGTCCTTGATGGGCACCATCCATTAACCACCGTGAAAACTGAGCACTCAGACCAGTGTCGCGCCTCCCGGAAGGAGGGTTTGACTCTGATCGAACTCATTGGGGTGATGGCGGTGCTTTCCCTCCTCTCCGCCATTATTGTTCCGGTCATTATCAAGGAGTTGGATGCGGCGGCGGTAAGCGCGGAGACGGATAACCTGGCGAACATTGTCAACAACCTCGGCTTTCAGGTGATTCGCAGCAACAGTATTCCCAGCGAAGCCACCTGGGCCGCCGCAGCGGGCACCTGGCTTTCGCAGCCGACCGCCAAGATCATGACCAATGCCCGGAACTACAACCGGCTGTTGGTCATTGATACCAATGGTTGGCTGGCCCAGGTCCTGCCAACGACGGGCTATTTTACCCAGACGGCAGCGGGAACCAATAATCCCAACAACGCGCGGGTAATGGTGGTGACCTCGCTGACCACCAATCTGCCGTCCGCTCTCGTGAGCCGGCCCAGCTCGGCGGTTTTTGGTGATCTCTGGAATACGCTCCCGGGGAAATTGCCCACCAATTCCATGTGGGCCAAGGCCAATTGGAAAGGGCGCGGCGACGATCTGCTCATCCAGCGCCTGAATCTGCAACCGTTCTTTCACCGGGTAATTCTGGTCAATGGCTCGGCCGGCCTGCAGGCCAGTTATTCCATCAATGGCAGTTCCCCCACCCTGATCCCGCTGGGCGGCGCGGGATTGGATGCCTACTTCATTGATGGCACGGCGCTGGGCCTCTATGACACCAATGTGCCGCCCGTCTTGCAATCCACCGCCATCATCAAGAACGATTACAGTCTCCTCTACGAAAATCTCATCTGGCGGGATCAGCTTTTTCTGGGGCTTACCCTGGTGACCAACAGCCCGCCATCCGATGCCCAGGGAATCGCCACCGCCTTTTTCAGCCAGGCTCCGCCCGGCGGTTGGAGCGGAAATGCCAATAAGTGGGGCGGCACGCCGCAGTCCGTTTTGGGCCTGATCAACAGCTACATGGATGGCTATGCCACCTGGGCGGCCATGGTCCCGCCGTTTAGCTATACCGGCAGCGGCAACACCACGGCCGCTCAATTTCCGCCGGCAGTCGAGATCGAAAGCGCCATCAGCGCGTTTTCCAAGGGCGGCAGCGTCGTGCCCTGAACCATGAACCTGCTGATACCATTGCCATGAAACGTTCCAAAAAAAAATCTATAGAAGTTGTTACTTCGGTGATCGGCCAGAGTCGGGTGCCGCAACGGGCCTTCACCCTGATTGAGCTGGTCGGCACTCTGGCGGTGCTGGCCATCCTCGCTGCCACCTTGTTGCCGGTTTTAGTATCCCGGACGGACAAGGCAGTGGCCGATCAGGAAAAAGCCACCTTGCAGACATTTGCCACCGCCCTGCAAAATAACATTTTGCGGAATCGCTACATTCCCGGCTCCAATGATTGGGCCGCCAACCTCGCCATGGAAGTGGGGGCGAATGTGGCCAGTGTGTCCACCAATGCGGTCTTGCTGCCGCGTTATTACCTGATTGATCCCGCCCTGCAAATCGGCACAAATGCGGCCGGCACCCTGCCCTATGCACAAAGCAACCTGTTTAAAGCCATCGCCGCCACCGGGCAGATGGCTCCGCCGGCCAGTCCGCGCCTGATGATCGTTTCCAGCACCGCCACGCGCCTGCCCGCCACCATTATCAGCGGCAGCGGCACGCCCTCCAGTGCGGTTTTCAGCAACCTGTGGAATTGGTCGGGTAATAGCGCCATTCCGCCAGCCGGCTGGCCGGCCAATTGGAACAATCGCGGGTATGATTTACAGGTGCAGCGTATCAATCTGGCGCCGCTCTTTGTGCATCTGGTACTCAATAATTACCCATTTAATGCCTCGATCCTGGGACAATACGCAATAGACCAGTTGGCCACCAATCAGGCGTTCTCTAATCCGGCTTATACCAATGACGTGGATGCCTATTTCCTGCAAAACACTCTGCTGAGTCTGGTTCAAGATTCCGCTTCTGGCGGGGCGTTGCAATCCAATCAATTATTGAACCGGGATGCCACGTATTACTATATCCAGGGGGTTTGGCGGGCTAGCATTATGTTTTCCCTCCCCAACAGCGCCACCAATTGGATGGCAATGGCGATGGGTGCCCTGTTTCAATCCACGACCAGCGTTTTCATGCAGAGTATTACCAATAGCCA
>CAISVF010000341.1 GCA_903888765.1 uncultured Verrucomicrobia subdivision 3 bacterium
AGCAAAACTATATATTCACCCTCCTCACTTTGGATTTGGCCCTCTGGAAATGACCAGAGATGACTAAAGATGACCAAACGTGACCGAAAAATAAATTTTCAGGTTTTTGGTCGCCTCCAACGCCCCGAAACCCCATTGCCGGTGATTCCGCTTTGGCGAGGCGTCAATTCCGCACCGAGGATGACAGGCCGGCAGAAAGGAAAATTCCGTCCCAGTGAGCCGAGGGTAGCTTGCCACTGTGCTCAATTGCCCATGGGCGCGGCGCGCGGCGTTTACGCCGCTTCACCCTTCGCCATCCCGCAGGATCAAGCGATCCGCCTGCGCCGGTTTGGACGCGGAAGCGGCCGGAAGTCCGCGCTCCAAGAACAGGGTCAAGCTGCACCCCTGTGCTCCAGGCCAGAACGGCAACGCGAATAGTTCGGAAATCCGGAACCGTCCAAGGTGGTTCCCGTTGTCAAAGATTGTCAAAGATCGAATATGAGCCTCAATCGGAAAGTCCGGAGGCCTTCAAAAATTCCAACCGTAAAAGGCAGTTCGAACACACCGACCGGGATCAAATAATGACGATGCAAAGATACTACAAAGCCAATCCGCTGGCCACATTTTTTGAAGCTGTTTTTAAAGCCGGTTGTCTTTGGGCCATGCTCATATCACGCCACTCAATTGTCAAAATGCCGGGGACAAATCATCGGTAATGCAGCGCTCAATTTAATGTGATCAAAAAGCGATCATCGACCGCATCGATATTCTTTCAGATTGATGGGGGGCAACATAAAAGGCTAAGTTATGCACAATAAACAATGAACCGTCTATTGCTCGGTGACAATCTGCCCTGGCTGCAGGATGCGAAGTTTTTCTCCGGCGCAAACGTTTGCCTTGTATCATGACCGTCCCCCAGCCATTTCAATATCAAGGCAGCAAGCGGGCACTGGCACCGTTGATTCTGCAATATTTGCCCGTGAGCACCACGCGGTTGGTGGAGCCATTTTGCGGTTCCGCCGCCTTGTCCATCGCCACGGCAGCGCGCGGACGAGCCAAGGAATTCTGGCTGAATGATTTTAATGCGCCGCTGGCCAAGCTATTGTCTTTGATTGTTAATAATCCGAAGGAGCTGGGGAAGTTTTACCGGGAACTCTGGCGAGCCGATCATGCGGATGCGCTGGAGCATTATTATCAGGTGCGCGAGTCGTTCAACCGCACGCAGGATGCCCAGTTGCTGCTGTATCTGCTGGCCCGCTGCGTGAAAGGCGCGGTACGCTACAACGGGGAAGGCTGGTTCAACCAAAGCCCCGACAAGCGCCGCCTGGGCACGCAGCCGGAAACCATGCAGTCCAACCTAAATGCCATTTCGGCCTTGCTGTGCGGCAAAACCATTGTCACCTCTTTGAGCTATGAAAATGTGCTGGCGAATGTTCGCGAAGAAGACGTGGTTTATATGGACCCGCCTTATCAAGGCGTCTGCGGGGAACGGGACTCGCGGTATTTCGCCGGAATTGCATTCGATGATTTTGTGGCGCAGTTGACGGTGCTGAATCTGAAGAATGTGCGCTATCTGGTGAGCTATGACGGGCGCCTTGGAAATCGCAGCTACGGCAAGCCGTTGCCGGCCAAGCTGCATTTGACGCTGGTGGAAATCGAGGCTGGACGCTCCTCGCAGGCCACGTTGCTGGGCCGGGACGAAATGACGGTGGAATCACTGTATCTCTCGCCCGCGCTTGCGGAAGAATTGGAGGTTGTTCCCACGATGCACCGGCACCGGCCGAACGGGCAAATGCAATTGATGGAAAAACCTGTTCCTTATGGCAAAGCCAAAATATCCAAAAGAGTTTCTTGAACTGTGCTCCTCCGTCACTGGCAAGCGCCCGAAGACCGTGATTGACCACATTCTCAAGCACGGCCACATCACCACGGAAGAATTGAAGAACAAATACGGCTATGATCATCCTCCGCGTGCGGCGCGAGATGTTCGGGAGTTGGGTATTCAACTCGAAACCTTCCGGGTCGAGGCGGCCAATGGTCGCAAAATTGCCGCCTATCGGTTTGCTGATCCGACAAAAAAACAGTTCCGGCGATTCAGCGGGCGCACCGGTCTCTCCAAGGAAATCAAAGACCAACTCATTAAGCAGTATGGTTGCCAATGCTTCATTTATCTGGAAAAGATGGATTCGACCCATTTGCAGATTGATCATCGCGTGCCTTACGAGGTGGCTGGGGAGGCCGATGAACTCAAGCCCGAGGATTTCATGTTGCTATGCGGTTCTGCAAACCGCGCGAAATCGTGGTCATGCGAACACTGCGAGAACTGGAAAAGCTCGAAGGACAAAAACGTTTGTTTGTCGTGTTATTGGGCCTTCCCGGAAAAATATGATCATGTGGCGATGCGGCAAATCCGGCGAGTTGATCTGGTGTGGCAGGGCGAGAAAATCGCGCAATATGACAAGCTGAAGGCGGACGCAGCCAAGGCTGGGGTAGGAATTCCGCAGTTTGTTAAAGAAGTGCTGGCTAATACTTTGAAATAACGACTACGAACGGCGTGCATTCAATACCGCCGACGAGTTGCCGGTGGATGACATCGGCCTTATCCATGTAGAAGGCGACGCTCAAGGCAGTTTACCCAAGGCGCGCAACTTGCGCCGGTTTAGGGAAATGACGAACCGGGGCCAGCCGACTGTCCCTAGCTTCCAATTCACGCGCCACTTCCTGGTCATAGTCCGCCTGATGATCGTAATAGTGGGCCAGCACCGCATGAATTTGCGCCAGCGACAGGTGCGGATGCTGCAAACGCATCTGCGTCGGTCTGGAGCCATGTGCCAGCCAGTCCTTAACTACCTCGATAACCTTGACGTTGGGATCATCAATCCACGCCCGCCACTGGGTGTCGGTGTGAATGCTTCAAGTGCAACCATGGCGGCACTTTAGAGCTTCCATAGGTGGGCGGCAAATGGGAAAATAGGCGGAACTCAGCATCGGTTTTTAACGGGTTAAATTCCTAGAAATAAGGCTACCTCGTTGGCTCGAAAGACCCGGTGTTATTTACCGCGAATTGAGATTTCTAATAGACTCGACAATAGAGGCGGCGGGATGAGTGCGAAGGCAGCCGGATAAAATAGAAGCAGACTTTAGTTGAGAGCCTGAGTTAAAAAATGAGCAAGCCGGGAGCAGACTAAAGCTTATGGAAAACGGGACAAACAAGCTCTAATGCTCATTTTTCAGGCTGGTTACCATCACCATTGACAAACCCGAAAATCATTTCATAGTCCGACCAAAACAACCGGACCCGACCACCATGCTACGGCTGACCTCTGGTAGTCTGCTGGATCGCATAATGAATCGGTGCCATCGTCGTATGAATCGGGAAAAAATAAACACCGCTCTCTGGATGATTATTTGCGTCGCGGGGACGTTTTGCCTTATCCCGATTACTTTCACGGTTATCGTTGCCGCACATATCATATCAGATCCTGCCCTTGAATATGTCTTGTGGCCTTTGAGGCTCATTTTCATGGCATCGCCGTTCGCCGCATGGTTGCTTGGCTTGCAAGAGTCGCTCCCCGGGACCAGGCCGGCGGGTGTCACCGGGCGCAGCCCCAACGCCATATCCAAAATTCTGATTCCTATCGTCATTATCATCGGCGTATGTTTTACTGCGGGCGCGTGGGTTGCCTTCCTGCCACAACCAGGACGTCCGGATATTGCCATCACTTTTCTCGGATACACAAACGACTCCAGCGGCACCCGGCGGGCGAACATTGCCGTCACGAATCTGAACCCCACTACCATTTTTATCTACCAACCCCACATCGAAATTCAGGCCCCGAACGATGCCAGAGGTTACGAGGATTATTTTCCTGGGGTCAATTGTGCCTGGAAGGCAACGCTCGCCAGCGGCGCGTCTGACAGTTTCACGATTGCATCACCCACTAATTCATCGCCGTGGCGACTTTCATGCTATGTTTATCCTGATCGAGGCAGAAGTGCCAAGAACACCATCAAAAGCATAGTGAGCACTTCGTGCTTGAGTGCTGGCCTGTGGCCACTCTTTGCGAGGTTTCTCCCGCTGGATGGGGCGTTTAGAATGCCTTACGCTATTGCGGGCGATTGGATCCAGCAGGAGAAGCGCCCCGCAGGCTGACCGGCACGACACAAAAGAGCCAATTTCAAAACCCGGTAGGAGCCGAGGTGAC
>CAISVF010000342.1 GCA_903888765.1 uncultured Verrucomicrobia subdivision 3 bacterium
CAGCCGCCGGGGCCGAATAAAAACTCATTCTCCCAGCCCCCGGGGCAGCTACCACAACCACCTCAGCTTTTCCCAAAAGCTAAGTCCGACAGGCTGCTAGCCCTGATCGATATGTCGCTGCCGAAAATGGACGGGGTGGAACTGGCCAAACACCTGCAGAGTGAATGCCCGAAAATGCGGATACTGATGATGTCCGGCCATAGTGATCCGTACACGGTCTGGCGCATCTCCCAATCGGACGTGCACGGCTATGTGGAAAAAACGGCTTCGCTCAAACTACTGGTGGAAGCCATCCGCAACGTGGCGCAAGGCCAGGTTTTTTTCACGCCGAAATTTCAAAAAGTCCTCACGGAATGGCTGACCCATCCGGAAGCGTTTCAGAACATCCTCAGCAAGCGGGAGGTGGAAGTGCTGGCGCTGGTGGCCGAAGGCAACAGCGATGAGACCATTGCCAAACAGTTTAAGATCAGCATTCATACGGTAGCGGTGCACCGGCGAGGGATCCGGCAAAAGCTGCGGATTCACAATGACCGGGAAATGATTGCCTATGCGCGGGTTTGGGGGCTGGGCAAGGATATGGGGACGCAGGCTCCCGCCGTGTCCTGATGGCGGACCGGAGGCAAAACGCGGCTGGGGGCAAAGCACGGCTGGCCGGCCCGGAAGCCAGCGGCAACGTAATGGCGCGGAATAATCCAGACCGGCCCGCGAGCCGATGGCTGATGGCCCTATTGGTGGCCGGAGGTATCTTGATCCTCCTGGCTGGTTATCGCCACTTGCAGCAACTGCAAAAGCTGGTGCGGCAGCAGGCCTATGCCAACCTCTCGGCTTTGGTGCAGCTGAAAGTGCTGGCCGTGAGTAATTGGTATCAGGAGCGGCAGGGGGATGCCGCCGGGGTGCTCAGCACCTATGCCGCTTTTCCTGGTTTTCAAAAGGCCCTGCGCAACTGCGGCTCCGGCGCTCCCGTCAATCCGGCGATCCAGCGCTGGCTCCGCCAGTTGCAGCACGAGTATAATTATGAGTCGGTCACCCTGTTTGATGCCGAGGGCAAAATGTGCATGGCGCTGCCCGAGACCATCCTGCCGCCGAAGGCCCACGAAACGGCGGAAATTCAGGCCGCCCTGCAATCCTCCCGAGTAATCAGCACCGACCTGCATCGCTCGGACGCGGCGGCACCTTGCCTGGAGCTGTTTGTGCCCTTGCGATCCGCCGGGGCGGCTTCCGCCCGCAGCGATGGCCTGATCCGGCTGCGGATTGATCCCCGCCGGCAGCTTTTTCCGATCTTGCAGGGACAGCCGCTCGCAGGGAGTTCGATTGCGACGCTGTGGTGTCGCCGTGAGGGCAATGCTTTGATGTGGGTGAATTCGCCGGACCTGCCTACCACCAATGCCGAACCGCGCGTGGCGCTGCCGTTGACCCAGACGAATCGCGTGCCGGTCCAGGCGGAGCAGGGGCAGGCCGGACCGCTGGTGGGGGCCGACTACCGGGGGGTGCCGGTCGTGGCGGCGGCGGCTTCGGTTCCAGTATTATCGGGCATCTTGCTGTGCCAGCGGGATCTGGCGGAGATTGAGCAGCCCCTGCGCCGGCAATTTTTCATCAATGGCGGATTCGTTGGCCTGCTGTTGCTGGTGGCATTTTATCAGGTGCATCTGCTCTACCGGCAGCGCCGGCAAGGTTTGGAGCAGCGGCAGCGGGAAAGCGAGGCCCGGTATCAGGAGATTTTTGAGCATTCGCCGATTGCCATCTGGGATGAGGATTTCTCGGCGGTGAAGCACCAGCTGATGGAGCTCCGCGCCGGGGGCGTCACGGACCTGGCAGTTCATCTGGCGGCGCATCCGGAAGTGGTGCGGGAGCTGGCCACGCGGGTTCGGGTGATCCGGGTTAACCAGGCGGCGCTGAAGCTGCTGGGCCTCACGCAGATGGAGGATTTATTCCAGCAATTGCCGCGGTTTTTTACAGAGGAATCCTATGTGCTGTTCCAGCAGGAACTGGTGGCGCTGGCGGGCGGCGAACGGCATTTCCGGGGTGAGTCGGTGATCTGTAATGCGGCGGGCGAAAAGCGCTTGTGGGAAATCACGCTGGCGGTGCCGCTGGGCTATGAAGATTCGCTCGCGCGCGTGCTGGTGTCCTCGGTGGATATCACGGAACGACGGCAGATGAAGGAGCAGCTGCGGGAGCGTGAAAAAATGCTCACGTATCTGGTTAACTCCTTGCCGGTGGCCATTGCGAGCTGGTCTGGCTCACAAAAGGTGATGGATTTTCTGAATCCCACCTTCACGCGGTGGTTTGGCTATACCCTGGAGGATGTGCCCACGGTGGATCACTGGTGGCCGCTGGCGTATCCGGACCCGGCTGTGCGGGCCAAAATCACCGCCACCTGGCAGGAGCGTGTGGAACGCGCCCTGGCCACGCGGCAGCCGATGGAGCCGATGGAAACCCGGGTCACCTGCCAAGACGGCTCCAGCCGGATGATCGAGTGGGGCTTTATTCCGATTCAGGATCATGGCTATGCGGTGGGGCTGGACCTGACCGCATTTCGGCGCTCCGAAAAAGAAATTCAGCGCGTGAGCCGCTTGTACGCGGTGCTAAGCCAGATCAGCCAGCATATCCTGCGGGTGCAATCCCCGGCGGAACTGTATGCTGCCGGCTGCCGGATGATCGTGTCGGCGGGCGGGTTCAAACTGGCCTGGATCGGGCAGGTCCAGCCGCTCTACGGGCGGATGGAAGTGCTGACGCAAGCCGGTGAAGTGGGCAACTACCTTGACCGGGTGCGGATTTATTTGAATGATCGGCCGGAAGGTTCGGGCCCGACCGCCACCTGCATTCACCAGAACCGGCCCTATGTCTGCAATGATTTTCATCAGGATCCCATTACCATGCCCTGGCGGGAAATGGCCCGCGAGGCGGGGCTGAAATCGTCGCTATCCGTGCCCTTAAATATGGGAGCCGGGCGGCGAGGGGCGCTGGTGGTGTACTCCGACGAGATCAACTATTTCGGCAGCCAGGAGGTGGCGCTGGTGGTGGAGGTGGCGCAGTGCATGGTTTTTGCGCGGGAATACCTGGAACACGAGCAGCAGCGCAAGCTGGCGGAGGCGGAGAGCACGCTGCATCGCCAGCGACTGAGCTTCCTGCTGAGCACCAGCCCGGCCATGATTTACAGTGCGCAAGCCACCGGTGATTATGGCTGCACCTTTATTAGTGAAAACATCCGGGAATTAACGGGCTATACCGCCCAGGAATTCATGGCCGACTCGGGTTTCTGGGCGAAACATCTCCATCCCGATGACGCCCCGCGCATTTTTGCCGAGGTGCCAGCGCTGTTTACGCAGGGCCATCATCATCACGAATACCGCTTCCGCTTCCAGGACGGGAGCTACCACTGGATGCGCGATGAACTGCGGCTGGTGCGGGATAAAGCCGGGAACCCGGTGGAGATCGTCGGTTATTGGAGCGATATCACGGCGGAAAGAAATCTCCAGCAGCAATTGCGGGCCGTCCAGAAAATGGAAGCGTTCGGCCAGCTGGCCGGCCGGGTGGCCCATGATTACAACAATATTCTGGCAGCCATGCTCATCCAGGTGGAATTGTTGCTGGCGCGCACGGACTTGACTCCCCCGATCCAGCGGGCGGCACAGGCCCTGCTGCGCGGGCTGCAGCGCTCCATTACCCTGACCCGTCAGCTGCTGCTGTTTGGGCGGGGGCAATCCCTGTGTTTGCAGCCGGTGGAACTGCATCAACTGGTGCAGGAGGCCATGACGCTGGTCCGCTCCCTGCTGGGAGAGCAAATCGAAGTGCAACTGCCCCCGGCGACCGGCAGTGCCTGGGTGGAAGCCGATGCCGGCATGTTGGAACAGGTGGTGATGAATCTCTGCCTGAACGCCCGTGATGCCATGCCCGAAGGCGGACAACTCACCATCGCCATTGAACCGGAGGTCAGCAAGGAACCGGGCGAACTGAAAAATCCCCTGGCCCGCCGGGGCCGCTATCTGGCGCTGTCGGTCATGGACCAGGGATGCGGGATGGATGCGGAAACGCAGGCCCGGATTTTCGAGCCCTTTTTTACGACCAAGGATGTAGGGCAGGGAACCGGGCTGGGACTGGCCACGGTGCATGGAATCGTGACGCAGCATAAGGGCTGGATCGAGGTGCAGAGTGCGCCGGGCCAAGGCTCCACCTTTAGAATCTGGCTGCCCGCCCGCCCGGCCGCCGCGGCAAATCCCGCTCCGGTGGCGGAACCGGTGCCGCGCATTCCGACTGGACGGGAAACCATTCTGGTGGTGGAGGATGAGGCAGAGTTGAGCAAAATGGTATCCGAGGGCTTGACGCAGGCCGGTTACCAGATCTTTGCGGTTGCGACCGGGGCGGCAGCTCTCGAAAACTGGCATGACCGGCTGGCGGAAGTGGATTTGCTATTGACGGATATTGTAATGCCCGGGGGGATAAATGGAGTGGCGCTGGCGGAAGCGTTCCAGAAAATCAAACCGGGACTACCGGTGTTATTGATGAGCGGATACCATGCGGAATCGGCGAAAGCCGGCCGCCTGACCGGCGAGGGAATCCACCATCTGGCCAAGCCTTTTAGCATTACCGACCTTGCGGCGACGGTGCGAACGGCGCTGGACCGGGCCCACGGGAAAATCATCCCTCCCGGCTGACGACGCGGCGGGAAAGTTTTCTTCTGGGTGGCCATGCACCAAGGAAAAACCGTCCTCTGGTCACGCGCCCTTAGTTGTTGAGCGAGGCGAACTGATTTTGCTTTTTGCACCTTCGCTGCGCGTTGAAGTTTGGCCGGCGCATCACGATCATGGCTAAACTTTATTTTTTGCCGCCGAATGCTTCAGTGCCGACACCACCGCCACCAGCAGAAGAATCATGATTGGAATGTGGAAGACCAACAATTCTAGATCCTGCAAAGCCATATAACCGTAAAGCCCACTGCCGATCAGGGCTGGCGGAAGGCGATGTCTGCGGGCCACGATTCCCAAAACGAGGTAGAAAGGTCCGCTGAAGGTGATGAACAAATCAATCACGGAATATTTGACAGCCAGTCCTCCATGTAAAATCCAGTCTAAGCCTCCGAGAACCATCAGTATGACAGCGACGGCAAGCAGGGCCGAAGCAGTGACGTTTTTGTCTTTGCGGATTATGCTCACAGCGTGTGGTGATGCCCACGAAAAAGGCTGAGCCGCCACCGGCTCAGGGCGTAAATTGCGACTGCG
>CAISVF010000343.1 GCA_903888765.1 uncultured Verrucomicrobia subdivision 3 bacterium
ATCGTAGTTGAAAACCACTTCCACATCGTCCACGTCAATGCCGCGCGCGGCGACATCCGTGGCCACGAGAAATTCCAGGCCCGACTTGCGGAATTTATTCATGACGCGATCGCGCATGTTCTGCGTCATGTCGCCATGCAGGCGGTCCGCCTGATAGCCGGCGGCCTCGAGATGCTCCACGAGATCATCCACCATGCGCTTGGTGTTGCAGAAAATGATGCCGAGCTTGAGATCGTGGATATCAATGAGCCGCGTGAGCAGCTCCATTTTATAGCGGCGGTCCACCTCGAAATAAGTCTGTTCGACCGTGGGAACGGTCATGGCCTTCTGCTCGATCTTGACGTTCTGCGGATCGCGCGAATATTTTTCGATCAGATCGCGAATCGGCTTGGGCATGGTGGCGGAAAAGAAGACCGTCTGCCGCTCCTTCGGGGCATCCTTCAAAATGGTTTCAATATCCTCGCGGAAGCCCATGTTCAGCATCACATCAGCCTCATCCAGGATGACCATTTTCAAGGTTTCGAGCCGCAAAGTCCCGCGCCGCATGTGGTCCATGACGCGGCCGGGCGTGCCGATGACAATCTGCGCACCCTGCTTGAGGCCGAAAAACTGGCGTTCATACGACTGGCCGCCGTAGATCGGCAGGCAATTGATGCCGCGCTTGAAAAACGCCAGCTTATGGATTTCCTCGGAAACCTGCACCGCCAGTTCGCGCGTGGGACATAGAATCAGCACCTGCACCGCACGCAGGTTGGGATCCACTTTTTCCACGGCCGGCACGCCAAAGGCGGCGGTTTTGCCGGAACCCGTCATGGACTGGCCGACAATATCCTTACCCGTCAGCAGCACCGGAATGGCCGCCGCCTGAATCGGCGAAGCCTGTTCAAAGCCCAGTTTATCAATGGCTTTAAGCAATTCAGGTGAAAGTCCTAGTTCGGTAAAAAGTATTGGTGTCATGATTTAGCCGATGCGGCTTAATGAAAGGTAGGCTATTTCAAGCGGGAAAGAGAGCTAAAAGTTAAGGGCATGCCGAAAGCCCGGCAGACCGATAAGTCGTAGAACTCGCGGGATCAGTCAATCCGACGGGTGCGGCCGGGCAGCACTTTTGCGCCGGGTGCCAGGAACTTGAAGAAAAAGAGCGGCGACACCAGGTCGCCGCTCCAGCAGGGGATGATTCCGATCCGGTATTATTGCTGGGCTGGCGGTTGTGGTGCCGGGCCGGCTTCAGCGCCTTCCTGCCCGGGGCCACCAGGTCCGCCTCCCTGGCCATCAGGCCCTCGGCTACCCCGTCCGCCCTGACCTCCCTGACCGCCGCCGCGCATTGGCGGCCGCATCTGTTTTAATTTCTGCATTTGCTCCGGAGTCAGGATTTTTTCGAGCTTGGCCATGGTCTCAGCTTCGAGGGCGGCAACCTGTTTCTGCTGGTCAGCGGAAAGATTCAGTTGCTCCTGTGCGCGAGGAGGCAAGAGATGAAATCCGCCGCGACCACCTTGCCGGCCCATGCCACCCGGGCCGCCTTCATGGCCCGGAGGCCGCTCGCCCGCTGCGGGTGGAGGAGTTTGATCCTGGGCCATTAATGACACCGCTGAAGTGCTTAGCGCCAGTGCGAGAAGAATTGCTGTTTTTTTCATATAACTGCCTTTCGTTTGTTGTTGTTTGTTCTTCGTCCCAACCACCGCCCGCACCAGGCTGGTGCGGATAATTAAACGGTTGAAAGTAAAAAGAATCATGCGAGCAGTTTATACCACCATACCTTAAGCGAACGTTAAGCCGTGCGAGTCAGGGAAATAAATTTTTCATGACTGTATGCAAGCCAATCTCTGGTGCCTCATTGCGGCTTGCAACTCCAGCGGGGATTATGCCAGTTGCGCGGATTTGTAAACAACCAGGTCAATGATCTCCGTAAATGATTGGAAACTTCAATTCGCCAATGCTTTCAGGGCGAAAAACCAGGAGACTGCCCAAAGTGCTGGCTAAGTTGACGGCTTTTGCCACCTGCATTCTCGAGGAGGGTGGTCGTCGCTTTTTGCTGTTCAAGGAGGCCGGTCCGATCGGGGAATGAAGTCGGTTCAGCCAAACCCAGGGGATCCATTCTCCCGAACCGGCGTTGAATCCAAAAAACGTTTGGCGGAAAACCGGCTGATTTCGCCAGATCCAACGGGGTTCGTCCCATCCCATCCTCAATATTCACCGAAGCGCCAGCTGCCAACAGTAATCGGATCATATTGGTCTGGCACATAATGGCGGCCAGATGCAGCGATGACTCCTGGGAAAATCTGATTGCGTTCGGTCCGCCCATCATCGGTATTCTCGGCATGCCTTCTCCAGCCGGTTCAGACATCGGTTGGTTGGGATCTGCTTTGGCTTTGAGCAATATGCCCACCACCTCGGTGGCTCCGCGGAGGGCAGCGACATGCAAAGGAGTAAAACCAGATTGGTCGTCAGCGTTCACCTTTGCCCCGCGTCGGTTCAGCAATTTCGCGGTGTTGGTCTGATTGTAAATTGCCTCCAAGTGCATGGGCGTTTGACTCTCAAAG
>CAISVF010000344.1 GCA_903888765.1 uncultured Verrucomicrobia subdivision 3 bacterium
ATAGTATTGCCATACAATTTTGATCCGGCCAGGTTTTCTGCATGGCGCGGAAGTTGCGAGGGAGTATGCCGGCGCGACTTATTTATGATGAATAGGTGGAAAAGGTGTTAATCCAATTTTTAATGATGTCCAGGATCGGGATCGCTTCTTGGGCGCGCTCGGAGAAGCATGCGCCAAGACCGGTTGACTTGTTCTCCCCATATGCCTCTGCCCGATTACTTCTATCTGGTGGCAGAGACGCCGAGGCGCAATCATAAAGGCCATGAAACTGCTGACCGACTCTTTGGTGGTGCTTTTAGCGGTGCTGCTGGTAGGCCAAGCCGTCGCCTCGGCAGCCACCTATCTTTCGCCCACGGCCCTAGCCTCCACGAAAGACGGGAAAACCCTGTTTGTCGCCTGCGGAACCGCCAATCAGGTTTTATTCTTAAGCACAGCCACCCGGCAAGTTTCGGCAACTCTGACCCTGCCCAAGCCGCCTTCAGGCTTAACTCTTTCGCCAGATGGCACCCAGCTTTTTGTCACCTGCGCGGCCCCAAAAAGCGATGTTTGCATCGTGGATTTGGCCCGTAAAAAAATCGCGGACACCATTGCCGTGGGCCATTCGGCACTGGCTCCTGTCCTTAGCTTGGACGGCAAAACCCTCTACGTTTGTGATCGGTTCAACGATGCCGTTGGGATTGTGGATTTGGCCAAAAAAAATGAGGTGCGGCGGATCGCCGTCAACCGCGAGCCAGTGGCGGCAGCCCTGACTCGGGACGGCAAGTTTCTGCTGGTCGCCAATCAGATTCAGGCTGGCCGGGCGGATGTGGATTACGTGGCGGCGACCGTGATTGTCATTGATCTGGCGAAAAATCAGGTGGTCAAGGAATTGTTGATGCCCAACGGCAGTGGCTCGTTGAAAGACATCAAGATTTCGCCGGATGGCAAGTTTGCCGCCGTGACACATCTGATAGCTCGGTTTAATCGGGTGGCCGCCCGGATCGAACGCGGCTGGATGCATGTCAATGGCGTGACCCTTATAGACTTGGCCGCATTGGAAATCCGTAACACGGCACTGCTGGACGATGCGGATGTGGGCGCAGCCAATCCGTGGGGTGTAGCGTGGACCGCCGATGGCAGCAAACTTGTGGTGGCCCATGCCGGAACACACGAAATCAGCGTGAGTGATTTTCCGATGTTGTTGGAGCAATTGCCGGAAAAACCGGTCATGTGCGATGACTCTACCAATGCGGTTCCTGATCTCAAAGAGTTGGCGATGCGCGCCAATTATCTGCCGTTTCTGCTCGGTTCGCGCCAACGCGTCAAGCTGCCGGCAACAGATCTTGGCCCGCGCGCTTTGGTCGTTTTGGGGCACATGGCCTACACCGCGAATTATTTTTCCGATACCGTGAGTGTGGTTGATCTGGATGCGACCCCGCTAAAAGCTGAATCCATTCCCCTTGGGCCGCAGCCGAGAAAACCCATGACGGACAATCAGGATTTGGTTCGTCGCGGAGAGTTTTATTTTCACGACGCTAGTATTTGTTATCAAGGCTGGCAGAGTTGTGCCAGTTGTCATCCGGGCGGAGCGCGGGTGGATGGTTTGAACTGGGATTTGCTCAACGATGGCCTTGAAAATCCAAAAAACACCAAGAGCCTGTTGTGGTCACATAGAACGCCCCCGGCGATGTTTCTAGGGGTTCGCACCAACGCGGAAACGGCGGTTCGTTCCGGCATTAAGCACATTCTATTTACCGATCAGCCGGAAGCTGTGGCGGTGGCGGTGGATGAGTATTTGAAATCACTTCAGCCGCTGCCCAGTCCCCATCTGGTGCATGGCAAACTGTCCAAGGCCGCCCAACGGGGAAAAAAGTTATTTCATCAGGCCGGTTGCGCGGATTGTCATGTCCCGGGGATATTTACCGATTTGAAAGCGCACCACGTTGGCACCAATCGTAGTTTTGACAAATCAACGGATAAATTTTACACGCCAACCTTGATTGAAGTCTGGCGTACGCCTCCCTATTTGCATGATGGCTCGGCGGTAACCATCCGTGACGTGCTGACAACCGGCAATCCGAATGGTCAGCATGGAGATATGACTGGGCAATCCAAACAGGAAATCGATGACCTTTGCGAGTATGTGTTATCCCTGTGAGACCAATCACGCGGTTGCTGGAGCAGTTTAGCACCTTGACCCAGCCAAAAATCAGGACTGACCTGTTACGCACTTTTTTCTGGTCGTAAGAATGGCCAAATTGGCGGCGCAAGGTTTTCTGGGTTTTGGCCGCACTGGCATCGTGTTTTGTGACCGAATAGCCGTGCTTTGGTCGTAACGCTATGACCGTACGGGGCATTTTAAAATGATTTCCTGGTGTCGGGGATTTTTGACCGCACTGCCGTCGTAAGCGACGGCTTTTGACCTCTTTCCACGCTGCTATCGTAAGGGCGGGATTTTGATGATCTGG
>CAISVF010000345.1 GCA_903888765.1 uncultured Verrucomicrobia subdivision 3 bacterium
AGCGGGCTTTTTTATTGCATTTAAAAAATCGATGATTCCGCCCAGAAATGCTTTGCAAGTGAAACCGACTCGGTTATTTGTTGGATAAAGCCTTATGTCAGGCCAACTTAAAGGGGAAAAAGTGTATCACGGCATCGCCGTTTCAGCGGGGGTGTGCCGTGGCCGGGTCATCGTCCTCCGCCGCACCCGGCATGTTGTCGCCAAGCGCACTTTGGCTCTAGACGCCGTGGAGCCAGAAGTGCGGCGCTTTGAACACGCACTCGTCCGGACCCGCCAGCAGATTACCGAAATCCAGCGACGGGTCTCCCAGACGATGAGTTCCTCTGAGGCGGACATTTTTGATGCGCATTTGCTGATGCTCGAAGACCGGGTGCTTATCGAGGAAGTCATCAAAATCATCCGCGAGCAGATGGCCAATGCGGACTATGCCTTTCACACCGCGTCGGACCGCTATATTGCCGTGCTGGCGGAAGTGGAGGACGAATATCTGCGCGAACGCGCGGCCGATTTGCGCGATCTTAGCAGCCGCGTGCTCGACAATCTGCTGGAGGTCAAGGAGCTGTTTGATCTCCGGCACCTCAGCGAGCCCTGCCTGCTCATCGGTCATGATTTAAGCCCATCCACCACGGCGCAACTTGATAAAAAGTTTGTGCTGGGATTCGCCACCGACATTGGCGGCAGAACCTCCCATACCGCCATTCTGGCCCGCTCGCTGGACATTCCGGCAGTCGTGGGCTTGAAAAATTTGAGCGATGACTTGGAGACCGGGGATTATGTTTTACTGGATGGCTACAACGGCACCATCACCGTTAATCCGACCGACCAGACTCTCTTTGAATACGGTCAACTGGCAAAAGTCAAAGCCTCGCTGGAAGAAAAACTGCGTGAAGTCCAGCATCAATCCGCCGTCACACTTGATGGCAAAATTATCCATCTTTCGGCTAATATTGAGTCGCTGGACGATGTGGAAGCGGTGCTGGCCCACGGCGCTGAAGGCGTCGGCTTGTTCCGGACCGAATTTCTCTTTATTAACCGCGCCAGTTTGCCGACCGAGGAAGAGCAGTTCCAGGTTTATCGTCAGGTTGCCGAGGCATTAAAGCCGCATTCCGTGATTATTCGCACGCTGGATCTGGGGGGCGACAAGTTTGCCTCGCACCTGCAACTCGCGCAGGAAATGAATCCCTTTCTGGGCTGGCGCGCCATCCGTTTCTGCCTGGCGCAGCCCGAATTGTTCTGCGCCCAGCTCCGCGCCATCCTCCGCGCCAGCGCCAGCGGCAACATCAAGATGATGTATCCGATGATTTCCGGCTTGGACGAACTGAACCAGGCCAACGCACTGGTGGCTCGGTGCAAAGCCGAACTGCGGGCGGAAAACATCCCCTTTGCCGAAAACCTGGAAATCGGCGCCATGATTGAAATCCCCTCGGCTGCGCTCATCGCCGATGCTTTGGCAAAGCGGGTGCACTTTTTCAGCATCGGCTCCAATGATCTGATTCAATACACGCTGGCGGCTGACCGCACGAATGAAAAGGTTTCACATCTTTATGAGCCCACGCATCCGGCAATTTTACGACTGATCAAGATGACCGTAGATGCCGCGCATGCCAACGGAATATGGGCCGGGGTCTGCGGGGAAATCGCCGGCGATCCGGTGCTGGCACCGCTCCTTATCGGGCTGGGAGTGGACGAATTAAGCGCTGCCCCCGCGGTGCTGGACGAAATGAAATACATTATCCGCCGGATTAAGTTGACCGAAGCCCAGGCGCTGGCGGCCCAGGCGATGCAAGTGGATTCCCCGACCGAAATTTTTGCCCACTGCCTGGAATTTGCCCGCTCCACCGCTCCTAGCTTGTTTGAGAACAAAATGTAAGACGGTCCGCCGTGTTTTCTTCGTGTTCAATCAGGACCATCGCGATTAGACTCGGTTGCCCATGAACGAATGGAATATCCAATCCCGTGCCCACGCCTGTCAGGCGTGTACACAACCATTTGCCGACCAGCAGCATTATCACACACTACTCCTCGACCAAGGAGCCTTGCTGTGCCGCACCGACATCTGCGAACCCTGCTGGCAGAAGCAATCGGCTGAGACAACCCGCGACCAGGCCGGCTTCATCTCGCATTGGCAGGGGGTCTATGAAGCGCCGGCCGCCCAACCGGTTGAA
>CAISVF010000346.1 GCA_903888765.1 uncultured Verrucomicrobia subdivision 3 bacterium
AGGTAAACAATCCGGTAAAGTTTTTCGATACGACACCCCCCTGTAGCAGCAGTCTATGACTGCTGACAAAGAATTAATAAAAATGGTAGATTTAAGTGGCGCCCACAAAAAATTGACCGGACAAATTGTGACATTTTATGACAAAAGGTGACAAAATCGGACATTTGCCGGGACATAAACCACCTTTTATAACGTAGTGCAATATTTGATCCAGTCCGGAGAGGTGAACCCGGGATAAACACTAAAGTTTTGTCGCACGACACATGTGGTGGCGTTCTACGTCAACCGGAAAAAGAAAATCATCCGGCATAACCCGTATGCGTAAAAAAAGATGCGCCATTTAAAGAAACGGTTTTCTAATTTTAATATTATCAGAAACTTATAATGATGCTTGCGAATTTTTGCGGGCAGCGGGGCCCAGGTTCTGCAAAAAATAGCATCAACGGGCAGACGCCGCTAGCGGGTTAGACCATTCCATAAATTGGCACTTTTGGGGTTGGTGAAAATTGGGATGTCTGCTAAGCCAGATTTGCGATTTCTAGAATTTTGGTTCGCCTTTCATAAGTTATTGGAATATCAGGTCTGAAATTCGGAAAGGCGAATTCGGAAAGGCGAATTGACACTTTCGCCACATTTTTCTAACTTCTTCCCGCAAAGACCCTGCCGCCTTGCCCCGGATTTGCTTCCGGGGATTTTTATTGTCGGCGGTTGGACCGTGCCATGGTGCGGTCGGGTAACTATAAATTTATTTATGTCAAATACGATTCTGGTCGGTGCCCAATGGGGTGACGAAGGCAAAGGCAAAATCATCGATGTGCTCACGGAGCAGGCGCAGGTGGTCGTCCGCTATGCGGGCGGCAACAACGCCGGCCATACCGTCATTGTCAACGGCAAGAAATCGGTCCTGCACCTCATCCCCTCGGGCATCCTCCGTAAAAACAAGTTGTGCGTCATCGGCAACGGGGTGGTGGTAGATCCGATCGGCCTGGTTGGCGAAATGGAGGGCCTGAAAAAAAACGGCATCAAAGTGACCCCGGCAAATTTTGTTTTAAGCGAGACGGCGCACGTGGTTTTTCCCTACCACCGCGAACTGGACGGGGCCCGTGAATTGCTCAAGGGCAAAAATAAAATCGGCACCACCAAGCGCGGGATTGGTCCGGCTTATGGCGACAAGGCTGCGCGCGTCGGCCTGCGGGTGAATGATCTGGTGGATGCGACTAAACTGGAGGAAAAACTTTTGGCGCGGATCAAGGAGAATAACATTGTTCTCAAATCACTCGGGGCCAAGCCCTTGTCCTTCAAGCAGGTCTTTGCGGAATACCATCAGGCCGGCCAATATCTCCAGCCTTTTGTGCAAAACACGGTGGTGCTGCTCCATGATAAAATGCGGGCCGGAGCCAATATGTTGTTCGAAGGTGCGCAGGGCACGTTTCTGGACATCGACCACGGAACCTATCCCTTTGTCACCTCTTCAAATACCACTGCGGGCGGTGCCTGCACTGGTTCGGGCGTGCCGCCGCATCGCATGGATCGCGTGGTCGGCGTCATGAAGGCCTACACCACGCGGGTGGGCGAAGGTCCGCTGCCGACCGAGAATCAGGAAATTTCCGATCTGCTCCACGGCATGGGACGCGAGTTTGGTGCCACCACCGGACGGGCGCGCCGCTGTGGCTGGTTTGATTCCGTCGCCACCCGCCATGCCACCATGGTCAACGGCATTGACGATCTTGCCGTCACTAACTTGGATGGGCTGGATACGGTGGAGAATATCCGGGTTTGCGTCGCCTATCGCCATGGCCGCACGCAGTACGATTATATTCCCAATGATGCTCAAATCCTCGCTGAGTGCGTGCCGGTATATATCGAGTTTGAAGGCTGGCTGACCCCCACGGACCGGTGCCGGGAGTTCAAGCAGTTGCCACCGAAGGCGCGCGCTTACGTGAAGGCCATTGCGGAGTTGAGCAATGCTAACTTGTTCATCGCCTCGGTCGGCCCCGGTCGCGAGCAGACTATTTTCGTGTAGTCGTTCAATCACCAGGCGGATTCGGCTATTGGCCGCCGGAAAACTTGCAGCCCCGGATAAGACGATTGCTGATTTTATAATGAGTGCCGTCCCGAATCAATTGAGCGCTGACGCCGCCGCCAATCTTCCGCGGCACGTGGCAGTGATTATGGACGGCAATGGTCGCTGGGCTAAATCCCGTCACCTGCCCCGGATCGAAGGGCACCGAAGGGGGGCGGATTCCGCGCGGGAAATCATTCGCACCGCCGGTGAACTGGGCATCAAATATCTCACCCTGTACGCCTTTTCGGCCGAGAATTGGAACCGTCCGAAGGATGAAGTGGATGCCCTGATGAAGTATCTGGTTCATTACCTCAAGACGGAGACGAAGGACCTGAACAAAAATAATGTCCGGCTCGAAGTGATCGGGCAGATTCATCGCCTGCCGGACACGGTGCAGGAGCACCTAGCGAAGGCCATTGCGACCCTTTCCAAAAACAACGGGCTCACGCTGGTCATGGCGCTGAGTTACGGCAGCCGTCTGGAAATTGTGGATGCCGTCCGCCAGATCGCCGAAAAAGTAAAAGCCGGCAAGCTCGACCCGGGCGATATTACCGAGTCGGTTATCTCCGACCATCTCTGGACCCGCCTGCTGCCGGATCCTGACCTGCTCATCCGCACGAGCGGCGAAATGCGGCTAAGTAATTTTTTGCTCTGGCAAATCAGCTATGCCGAGCTGGTTATCACGCCAACCTTGTGGCCGGATTTCAAGAAACCCCAATTCATCGCCGCACTGGAGGAATATGCCAAGCGTCACCGGCGGTTCGGCGGCGTCTGAACCGGCCGCTGCATGAGCCCCCTGTTTGCGGTTATTTACGAGGACGCCGATCTGCTGGTGGTGCACAAGCCCGCCGACCTGGTCTGTCATCCCACGAAGGGGGATGAATTTTCCAGCCTCATCAGCCGGGCGCGGCTGTATCTCTCCGGCGCGCGCGATCCGGCCCCTGGCGCGGCACCATATGGCAAATCCACCGGCCTGTTACCTGAGCCTCGCTTGATCCACCGGTTGGATCGTGAGACTTCTGGTCTGGTGCTGATGGCCAAGCACGTGGTCGCTGCGCGCGAACTCGGGCAGGTGTGGGAAACCCGCGCGGTCCGCAAAGAATATCTGGCGATTGTTCACGGTTCGGTCGCGGCCGAACAGGGGACGATTGATGCCCCCCTTGGCCGCGATGAATCGAGCCTGGTCGCCATTCAGGATTGCGTGCGTCCGGATGGGGCGGCAGCGCAGACGGATTTCGTAGTGGTGAAAAAGTTTTTGCGCGCCGGGAAATTATTTTCCCTGCTCCAGGTTGTGCCGCGCACGGGCCGCAAGCATCAAATCCGCATCCATCTGGCGCATGTTGGACATCCGATCGTGGGAGACAAGCTGTACGGGGGCGACCCGGACCTTTATCTGGCCCTGGTCGAGCGCCGGCTGACCGCCAGCCAGCGGGACCGATTGCTATTGCCAACGCATGCGCTCCATGCCGCGCGATTGCAGTTTTTCTGGCGCGAACGCGACTGGGATTTTACCGCGCCGCCGGAGCCCGCCTTTGATGCTTTTCACGGTCAAAATCAGATTTGACATGACTGGCAAAGTGCGCGAATCTGAAACCAGTTGACTGCGAAATTCCCCTTGCCGGTTTGAGGATGAAAACAAATCGGTCAGTAAATTCAAATTGAACTTTTCCTGGCGCAACCCGTCAAAAGCGGGACCAATTGTCCTGCGTGATTGGACGGTTGCCATCGGAATTACCAGTCATTCTAACAATTAATTTTTATGCCCAGAGTTTCCACGAAAAAAGAGAAGGCTCCCCGCAAGACGACCAAGGCCGCTGCGGTTACCGCGCCCATTGCCGAGGTATCGCAAGCCGAGCTGCCCGTGATTCCGCCGCCGGTGCCGGAAAAACCTGCAGCGGTAAAACCGGTGCCTTCCCCGATGCCGGCGGCTCCGGTGGCACAGAAACCGGTTGTCGCCCAGCCGGCCGTGCACAAAAAGCACGCTGCGCCCCGGCCGGTTCCGGTTACGCCGCCGGTGCCTGCGACGCCAGCTCCGCCCCCGCCCCGCCCTCCCGCTGTCGTTGCCGCCCCGGCAGAATCCGAGCTGGAGCCGGAACGCACGGTGGATAGCATTAAGGCCGCTGCCAAGGAAGATGCCCGGCGGGATTCCTCCATGTTCTCGTCGCCATCGTCCTCGGATGAATTGCGTCCGCCTTCGGCACCGATGGAACCGACCAACGACGAGCCGCGCTTTGCGGACCGCCGCAATTTTCAGCGGGATCGCATCGCGAGCTCGCTGAATATCGCCAAACTGCAAGCCATGCAGATGACGGAGTTGAACACGATGGCCAAGGAATACGGCGTGGAAAATTTCGGCACGATGCGCAAGCACGAAGTCATTTTCCACATTCTCCAGAAAAACGCCGAGCGGGCCGGAGTCCTGTTTTCCGAGGGGGTCATCGAAGTCTTGCCGGAAGGCTTTGGCTTTTTACGCTCGCAGAGCTTCAATTATTTGCCCTGCCCGGAGGATATTTACGTATCGCCGTCGCAAATTCGCAGGTTTGATTTGCAGACGGGTAATTTGATCACCGGTCAAATTCGTCCCCCGAAAGAAAAAGAGAAATTTTTCGCCCTGCTCAAAGTAGAGGCCGTGGATGGGGAAGATCCTGACAAGGCCAAGGATAAAACCCATTTCGACAACCTGACCCCGCTGTTTCCGAACAAGCGTTTCATTCTCGAAACATCGGCGGATGAACTGAGCACGCGCGTGTTGGATCTGGTTTGCCCGATTGGCAAAGGCACGCGCGGCCTGATTGTGGCTCCGCCACGCACCGGCAAGACAGTTTTAATGCAGAAAGTGGCGAACGCCATCTTGAAGAATAACCCGGAGTCATATCTATTTATTCTGTTGATTGACGAGCGGCCGGAGGAAGTGACGGATATGGAGCGCTCGTGCAAAGGTGCCGAGGTTATTTCCTCCACGTTTGATGAGCCGCCGGAGCGCCATGTGCAGGTCGCCGAAATGGTCATCGAAAAAGCCCGGCGCATGGTTGAGCACAAGCGGGATGTGGTGATTTTGCTGGATTCGATCACCCGCCTCGCGCGCGCCTACAACACGGTACAGCCGCACTCGGGCAAGATTCTGTCCGGCGGCGTGGATGCCAATGCTCTGCACAAGCCCAAACGTTTTTTTGGGGCAGCGCGCAACATTGAAGAAGGCGGTTCGCTCACCATCATGGCCACTGCCCTGGTGGATACTGGCAGCCGCATGGATGAAGTCATCTTTGAAGAATTCAAGGGCACCGGCAATATGGAAGTGCATCTGGACCGGGCGCTGGTTGACCGGCGTATTTTCCCCTCCATTAACATCGAGCGATCAGGCACCCGCAAGGAGGAGTTGCTTTACCATCCCGACGAGTGCAGCCGTGTGGTGGTTCTGCGCCGGGCCTTGACCGGGGTGCCG
>CAISVF010000347.1 GCA_903888765.1 uncultured Verrucomicrobia subdivision 3 bacterium
ATCGGTAGTTAGTGGCAACCCTGCCACCTTTACCGTGGTCGCCACTTCTGATTACACCATTAGCTACCAATGGCTGCAAAACGGCACCAATTTGGTGGACGCCACCAATAGTTCGCTGACTTTGCCGGGAGTGACGACTGCCAGCAGCGGGTTCACTTATCAAGTCATTGCGAGCAACAGTTTCGGTTCCGTGACGAGCACGCCAGCGGCGGTGTTGACGGTAACAGTGGTGACCGTGCCCCCAACCATCACCAGCCCGGCCAACTTGATCACAAATTTCGTCAACGCCACCGAAACGTTTCCCGCCGTCGTGGTGGCCGGAACGGCGCCGTTTACTTATCAATGGTATCACGGAACCACTCTTCTGGTGGATGACGGTGCTAAATACAGTGGCTCTACCAGCACCTCATTGTCGGTCACGAACCTGGCTCTGGCCGACGCGGGTAATTATTATTTGACCGTGCAAAACTCCGCCGGTCGGGCTTCGAATCTGGTCGCGACTTTGAGTGTGCAGTACATTCTGCCGGTCATCAGCACCCAGCCCAAAACCAATACGCTTACCTTGGTGGGTGTCCCCACCAGTGTTTCTGTAAGTGTCGCGGGCGGCAGCACCCAGCCACAAACCACCCAATGGTATAAGGACGGAGTGGCCTTGACTGACAGCGCAATTTATAGCGGCACTGCCGACAACAGCTTGAACAAGTTGACGATCACGCCGGCTTCCACCAATGATTCCGGTGCTTACACGGTGGTCATCAGCAACGGGGGTGGCAGCGTGACCAGTTCCGTGGCCAATGTCACGGTAATCTACGCGGCGGCCCCTTCTTATTTGGGTTACTCCAACCAGGTCTATCTGCAAAACTTTGACTCGCTGCCCAATCCCGGGGCGACGACGGTCAATGTGGGATCGCATGGCGGGCCGGTTACCATTGGCGGCATCACTTATTCCGTGCCGGATCCCTTTGAGTTTGCTCAACCGGTAATTCCCTCAGGCAATATTGGCGGTCTGGGTTTGAACGCCACCATGCCGGGCTGGTATGGGTTCACCGAGCAAAACCTCTCCGCCGGAGAAGGTGCCCAGGTCGGAGCCAGTTCCGGAGATCAGAGCACCGGCGGCACCATTAGCTTTGGGGCGACGGACAGTTCCAATACCAACCGCGCACTTGGGCTCATCGCCACCAGCACTTCGGGCAAGGTTCATTTTGCCCTGAAACTCATCAATCAATCCGCCAGCGCGCTCAATTATGTCAACCTTTCCTTCATCGGTGAATATTGGCGCCAGAATAGCACCGCCAAGACCTTGGAATTCGGCTACAACATTGACCCGGCTGGCACCAATTCCACCATCCTAACCGCTGTGGCGGCGATCACTTCCGTTGCCAGCCTGAATGTTAACTTTCCCATCGGTAGCCCCGGTTCGGTCAGTCTAACCAATCTCGGGGTGGGCAATCTCCAACTCGCCTCGTCCTGGCTGCCCGGTCAGGCGCTCTGGTTGGTCTGGTCAATTAACGACGCCAGCGGCAGCGGGCAGGGCTATGGCATTGATAACCTGGCCTTCTCTGCCACCCCGGCGAGCACGGCGGGTAATGTGTTTTACCCGGCGACGGATGGCGGCCCGGGGTTTTTCAGCGGAGAAACCTTGAATTTATTTACCAACAGTGGTCAAGCTTTCTATGTCTGGTCATCGGCCGATCCCAAAATGCCGGTTGGCAATTGGACCTTGGAAGGTTCCATGGATGAACATCCGAGTGTCGCCAATCCCGGCATGAGCACCTATGGGATCACGGTAAATCCGTCAGTTTCTCCGGTTTATTACATCGTGGCGCAAAACACCAATGTCGGTCCTTATACCGCCACGGAAGCCTTGATGTGGTTGACTACTTCTGACTATGTCGCCTTTAACCTTACCACCACGAACTTGCCGATCAGCACCAATGGCGTCTTCCAGTTCCCGACCTCATTGATCACGCCCTTGTTCATCACTCCCGGTTCATTTCATGTGACCGTGACCGGGGCAACGTCGGTGGCTTCATTCGGTTTCACGAATGCCTCCGGCTTGAGTTTCTCGGTGTTGGCCACCGATAATCTGAAAGCCCCGCAAGCGACTTGGTCCGTGATTGGAGCAGCGGTGGAAAATCCCGCCGGTTCCGGTCATTATCAATTCACCGACCCGAATGCGGCAACCAACGCCGCGCGCTACTACCGCTTAAGCCAGCCCTGATTAAACACGGGAAGTCCCTCGGCAGGCGGGTTGCTTTGGCAACCCGCCTGTCAAATCTGGCAGGGCTGATCAAAACATCTCTGCCACTTGTGGTTTATCCGAAATTAGACAAGCCCCGTTCCATGCGATTGCAATATATAAAACCTCTCGGGTACCAGCGCCGGCAATACCTGGCAGTATCCCTGGCCTTGATAATACCGCTCCTGCGGGTGAGCCGGGTGCTGGGGCAGTCGGAGGATGAGGTCGGTTATCGCAAATCGTACTATCGGGAAGATGACGGTCGCATTAAGGTAAGCACCGATGTGTGGCAATTCGACGCCGGCATAAAGTCAAATGTGCGCGTGAGTGGTGAAGTCGTGGTGGATGCCATATCCGGGGCAACGCCGAATGGGGCACCGCCTCAAACGAAATGGCCGTTTCCGACCCTGGACAGTCTTTATCAGTCTGCCTACCAGAACGCTTATGGCAACCAATATAGGCAATTCGTCAGTGACAACCAGGCATATGTGGATGCCGGCATATACACGATGCAGGATATTACCAATCAAGCGGCCGTGTTTGCCGGTCAAACTGCCCCCCCCATTGCGACCAACAGCGCGAGCGCTTCCTGGCAAAGTCTGACCAACAATCCAAATTACCGCCGAAATAAAGTGCCCTTGACGGAGATGCATGACCATCGCAACGCTTTTTCCATTCAGCTTCCGATGATTTTTGGCCGAAACCAGATCACCCCTTCTTTTGCTTACAGTGCGGAAAGCGATTATATTTCCTTTGGTGGTGCCCTCAACTACTCCCTTTCGTTTAATGATAAGAACACCACGCTAAATGCGGGTTGGGCGCACAATAGTGATTCGGTGCGGGACGATTTGGCCGTCTGGCAGAACAAAATGTCCGATGACATTTTTTTGGGCTTGGTTCAGTTGTTTGGCCCGAAAGCTTACCTTACGGTCAATGCATCGCTCGGGTTTACCCATGGCTATCTGGCCGACCCCTATCGCAGCGTGATGTTAGCCTCCGAACTGCAAAATAACCCGGACGATCCGGCGCTGAGCCCGGAAATGCGCCCGCGCCATCGCAATAACCAGATAATTTATACCGCCTGGACCCAATTTGTGTCGCCCCTCAATGGGAGCTATGAAATCAGTTACCGTTTCTTTCACGACACCTACGGCATTTTAGCCAATACCATGGAGCTTGATTGGCATCAGAAGATCGGACGGC
>CAISVF010000348.1 GCA_903888765.1 uncultured Verrucomicrobia subdivision 3 bacterium
GCACAGATCTGGCCGTCCTGGTCACCGAAGCCGGTACGTGGGGAGATTTTGAAGAGGCAATTCTGAAGGAATTGAGCGCGCGAAAGACGCCGCTGGTGGTAATATTCAACAAAATTGACGCCGCCGCCCCCGGCGAGGCATTACCCGCCACATTAGCGGATCAACAAATCCGCACCGTCAAGACTTCGGCAGTGCTGGGCAAAGGCATCATGGAACTACGCCAGGCACTGCTAGATGTCGCGCCGCCGGATTTCATAGAAAGTCCGGCGATCCTCGGCGATTTGGTAGGGCCGGGAGAAATGGCGGTGCTGGTGGTGCCGATTGACAAAGAGGCGCCGAAAGGCCGCTTGATCCTGCCGCAAGTGCAGTCCATCCGGGATTTGCTCGACAGCGACGCGTATTGCCTCGTGGTGAAGGAGCGGGAGTTGCGCCGGGCGCTGGACCAACTGAAAACGCCACCGAAACTGGTCGTCACCGATTCGCAAGCATTTTTGAAAGTTGCCGCCGACACCCCGCGGCAGGTGCCGATGACCAGTTTTTCAATTCTCATGTCGCGCTTCAAAGGCGATTTGCTGGCCCAAGTGGAAGGGACGCTGGCCATAGAGCGTCTGCGGGAGGGGGATCGGGTGCTGATCGCCGAGGCCTGCTCGCATCATCCGATCGGCGAGGACATCGGACGCGTGAAAATTCCGCGCTGGCTCACGCAATACACCGGCGCGAAGCTCGAGTTTGAGCACTTGCAGGGCCGCGATTTTCCGGAAAACCTGGCTGATTACCAGCTGGTGGTTCATTGCGGCGCGTGCATGTGGAACCGGCGCGAAATGTTAAGCCGGATTTTACGCTGTCAGCAGGCGAACGTGCCGATCACGAATTATGGCCTAACCATTGCCTACAGCCTGGGGATTTTTGAGCGCGCGTTGCAGCCTTTCCCGGCGGCGTTGGAATTTTTCCGGAACGCACAAAATCCGGTCAGCGTGGAGACGGTGCCGTGCCCTCGGGCTGACCGATCGGCCAGACCAACTGAAAGGCAGATGGTGCCGGCATGAGCTTGACCCTGGACAAAAATGAAATCCTGACCTGGCTGAGAGAGACGAACCCGGCGCGGCTCGAGGAACTGTGGCGGCGCGCGGACGAAACTCGCCGCCAACACGTCGGCGACGCGGTGCATCTGCGCGGCTTGGTGGAAATTTCAAATTTTTGCGCACGCGCATGCGCCTATTGCGGCCTGCGGGTTGCCAACACGAAGCTCACGCGCTATCGGATGGATGCCGCCGAAATTTTTGCGGCTGCGCAACAGGCGGTGACGTTCGGCTATGGCACGGTGGTATTGCAGGGTGGCGAGGATTACGGCATCCGGACAGACTGGCTGGCAGAGGTGGTCCGGGGAATCAAAAGCGAAACGCCGCTGGCAGTCACGCTGAGCCTGGGCGAGCGGCCGGAAAAGGATCTGGCCGAGTGGCGGGCAGCGGGAGCAGATCGCTATTTGATCCGGTTTGAAACTTCGGATGCCGATTTATTTACGAAAATTCATCCGCCGCTGGGAAATCACAAGTGCGATCGTCTCGTCATTTTGCGGCAGTTGCGGGAGATTGGTTTTGAAGTGGGCAGCGGCATAATGGTGGGAATTCCCGGTCAGACTTACGCGAGTGTGGCGGAGGATCTCAGACTTTTTCACGAACTTGATCTGGACATGATCGGCATCGGGCCCTTCATTCCACACCCAGCCACGCCGCTGGGAAACGGAGGTAAATTCTTTCCCTCCGGAAACGGTGAACAAGCGCCGAATAATGAGCTGATGGTTTATAAAAGCGTGGCGCTGGCGCGATTAGTGCGACCGGATGCGAACATTCCGGCGACCTCAGCACTGGCGACGATCAACAAAGTGAACGGGCGCGAGCTGGGCTTGCGGCGCGGGGCGAATGTGTTCATGCCGAATCTCACGCCGCTCAAATACCGCCGGCTTTATGAAATTTATCCGGACAAAGCCTGCATAGCCGAGACCGGCGACACCTGCCATGGCTGTCTGAACCGCCGCATCAGCGGACTGGGCCGGCATATCGGAAGCGGCCAGGGCGGTAGAAAACAGCGCCAGAGTGCGGCCGAGATGCCGGCGGGGCAGGAATGGGGTTATGCCTGAAATTCCCGCCGCCCGCATCACAATTTGCATGGGCAGTTCCTGCTTTTCGCGCGGAAACAACCGCAACATCGAGGTGGTGCAAGATTTTTTGAAAACCCAAAGTCTGCCGCCGTCGGTCGAGCTGACCGGGCATCTGTGCGCGGGGCATTGCAAGTCGGGGCCAAACATCACGATCAACGGCAAGACGTATCATGAGGTGGATCCCATCGTTATTGTGGGACTGCTCAATCATTTTACGCCGAAGGCCAGGGCATGAATTTTCTTAATCCCATATTTACCGAAAAGCGCGAATGCCAGGACTGTTACAAATGCGTGCGCAATTGCCCGGTAAAGGCCATCAAAGTGGAGGGTGGCTACGCGTCGGTGGTGCCGGAACTCTGCATTGTCTGTGGTCATTGCGTGGAGGTTTGCCCGAACGGGGCAAAAAAAGTCCGCGATGATCTGGCCAATGCGCGCCAGTTGCTCAGGCTGAAAAAGCCGGTGCTGGTTTCGCTTGCGCCTTCGTATATCACCGAATTTCCCGGCTTAAAGGCGGCGCAGATGATCGGCGCATTGAAAAAACTCGGTTTTGCAGGAGTATCGGAGACAGCGCTGGGCGCGCAACAGGTATCGGCGCAAGCGGCGGCGCTGCTCCAAAAAAATCCGGCGCGAGTGCTGGCGTCGTCCGCGTGCCCGACGGTGGTGGCGTTTTTGCAAAAACATCGCGCGGCCGGTTCAGAACTGCTCACGGGCTTGCTATCGCCGCTGCTGACCCATTGCAAAATGCTGCGGCAAATTTTTGGTGCAGATATCGGCATTGTTTTCATCGGCCCGTGCATCGCGAAGAAACTGGAAGCCGCGCAACACCCGGAATTGCTGGATGTGGTGCTGACGTTTGAAAATTTGCGGCGCTGGTTGGAACAGGAAAAAATTGCGTTCGATAGCGCCGACGAGGAGGTAGCGCTTCGCTTCGTGCCGGAAAGCGCAGCGGAAGGCACCTGGTATCCCGTGGACGGCGGCATGATCGCCGGCATGAAATCCACCTGCGCGGTAACGGATGGGTCGCTCATGGCATTTTCCGGTTTGGGCGCGATCAAAAAAGCGCTCGATGGCATTGAAGACATGAAGCCGGACAACGGCTTGTTTCTCGAATTGCTCGCATGTGAAGGCGGCTGTGTGAACGGCCCGAAGGTGCGGAAACGGGATGCGACGGTGATGAAACGTCACCGGGTCTTGCGTGCGGTGGTCATACCGCA
>CAISVF010000349.1 GCA_903888765.1 uncultured Verrucomicrobia subdivision 3 bacterium
GCACCGCAAAAACGAACAACCAAAACATAACAATGCCCGCCGACCTTGTAGCGTAATTAAATCGCGCTTGAGGTCATTGATTCAAAAACGCGCCGCACCTCTTCATTTGCGTGTTTTTTTGGGGTGAATTTGCCGGACAACAAGATTGCAGGGCTGCAACTGCGATCAACACTTCTCATGCAACTGGGTATGCGGAATATTATGCTCAGGAAAATTACGTTAAAGTACCAGTTCAAATTGTTGTGACTTGCCATTTGGATTTTTCAGGTGAAACCAATATTGAGAGAAGCACAGTGGTGATAGTCAATTTTACAAATCGCACTGCACATGATCCTAGTTTGCTTTGGAAATATTTCATGGGAACGAATTATATAGACGTGAATTATTGCTGCGGCCCAGTGGAAATGCAGGATAAAGACAAACGAAAACTTCCATTGCTACGGCCTCAAATCAATCTGCCATCGGCATATCCCCCCTCCTATAGCTTAACCAACGCACAGGCGTTTATTTGGCGATATCGAAATAGGCAGGCGGTGGCCTTGGATGGATTGCTTGCTCCTTTTCCTTTACTTCCTCGTGAGGGATTGGAGGTCGATTTGCCCAAATTTAACATTGAGAACTATTTTAAGTTGGAAACCCCTGGTGAATATCAATTAACCGTCTGGCCGAAAATATACCAGCGTTCAGCCACTAATTCTGATCTATGCGAGCGGATTGATTTGCCGCCCGTGACCATTCCCATTCAATGGACTGGAGGTGCAAAGAATTAAAATCACAAACGCGCCGAGTACGTTGGCTCACCGGCACGAGTCTGTTAAGAAAGCCCAGGATCAAAAACACATTTTGCCAACGCGCTCTTTCCGTCTAAACTCAGTCATGGCATGTACCATTTAAACGTGTTGGACTGGTGTTCAAGGCGTTGCTGGGAACTCTGATTTTTTAACTTATGATCTTCTCCCGCCCGATGCGACTTGTGCTCGCGGTTCTCCTGGTAACCGCCGCTGCGCTGCGCGCCGAAGTGTCGCAGCTTTGGGGTTTCGCCGGGGAAAAATGGACCCCGGCGAGCCGGTTGCCGGATTTTTCCTTCGCCGGTTATCGGCGCGGCGAGGAACCCTTTCGTATTCCGGCGGCGAGCATTTCCGTCACTGACTTCGGGGCCAAAGGTGACGGTCGCAGCGACGACACAGCCGCATTCAAAAGCGCCATAAAAGCCGGAGCCGGCAAAGTGATCCACGTTCCCGCCGGACGATTTCTCCTGAGTGATATTTTGCGAATTGAAACCTCGAACCTCGTGCTGCGCGGAGCCGGCGCTGGCAAGACCATTTTTGTTTTCACCAAGAGCCTGGAGACAATTCTGCCCCGGCCGGTGAAGAATGACGGCGGCACGCCCACGTCGGATTGGTCGTGGGGCGGCGGTCTCTTTATGATCGGCGACTCCTTGAAACGCAGCGACAACACCGCAGGCTCTTTGACGCGCGTGAGCGCTGCGGCGGCACGTGGCGCGAACCGGCTCATGCTCGAAAAACCTTTGTTCAAAGCAGGGGATGAAGTTTTGCTCGTCCTGCACGACACAGCCGACAAAAGCCTGCTCAAATATCTTTACCATGATCAAACTGGCGACCTCTCCGGCTTGAACCACTGGCAATGCCGCCAGATTTTCCGCGTCCGCGCGGTAAGCGGCAGCGAGATCACCTTGGATCGCGGTTTGCGCTTTGCCGTGCGAGCCGAGTGGCAGCCGACGCTCGAGCCGTTCCGCCCGACCGTGACCGATGTGGGGATGGAAGGTGTCACCTTTGAATTCCCCGCCCAGCCCTACGCCGGGCATTTTAAGGAACTCGGCTGGAATCCGGTCGCCATCCGTCCCTCGGCCGCGCATTGCTGGCTAAAAAATCTCGTCATCCGCAACGGCGACAACGGCCCGTTTGTGGAAGGCGCGGCATTTTGCACACTGGAGAACATCCGCATCACCGCCGATCCGCAACGCCGAGGCAAGGACGGCAACTGCGGCCATCACGGCATCACTCTGGAAGCCCAGGATTGTCTCTGCACCAATTTTGTCATCGCCACCCAGTTCATTCACGACCTCACCGTGCAAAGTGCCATGGGTTGCGTCTTCGCCTCCGGTCAGGCGGTAAATCTCTGCATGGATCATCACCGCTGGGCTTCGTACGAAAATCTGTTCACAGACATTGACGCGGGCCTTGGTAAACGCCTTTTCCAATCCAGCGGCGGCGGGGAACGCGGCCTGCACACTGCGGCGGGGGCGACCTTCTGGAACATCCGCGCCCAGACACGGGTGCCATGGCCCAAAGGTTTTGGTCCCGACGCCATCAACCTCATCGGCCTGCCCATGAGCGATCCGCCGATACTCGACGCCCAAGGGCGCTGGCAGGAAGACATTCCGCCCGGCCAGTTGCAGCCAGCCAATCTCTACTCGGCTATGCTCGCCAAACGGCTGGCAGATTCTCCGCGCTGAAAAATAAAACAACCAGCGAACGCCTGCTGAAGGCGGCTTGACTCAGATTTAATGCTGTCCGGAAACTGGACCCGTCAAGACGCGAGCGCAACTCCCGCTAATTCAACCGCGCCGCCGCCTCCGTACCGGCGGCGGGCAGCACCACAGACAGCACTTTGCGCTTGGACGCATTTTTATGCTGCCAATACTGGTTCAACGCATTCGTGGCTTTTGACAGCCAGGTGTGATCGCGAGACAATTCCAATACGTCGCTGGTGGCAAAGTATTTCACCGAGTTCGGCGGCGGATTACCCAAGGGTTTCAGCAATCGCGCCGCTACCAACACCGGCACGTCATGCGGCTGGTAGTTGATGGCCCAAGCGGTCTGCTCGGAGGTCAGGCGGGCGGGTGCCTGCCCCAGCAGGGTTAAGAAACGATATTGAGCTTCGCGCATAAAATTATTTGGTTTCAGTTTTGATCACCGACTCCCCTGCCCCATTCGCGGCATCCACGAGGCCACGCAGTTGGCCGTGGCGACGGGCAAAGAACCAGAGAGCCACGCCACGAATTTGAAGGGCGAAGACGTGGATTAGCAGCACGGCACCGTCAGCTTCACGCGCAAGAAAACCGGCGTGCCCGTGCTCACTCATCTGGGCAACGAAGCGCTGAATCTGTTCAAGGATCTGCCGGGCGAAGGGCGGTTGTTTCCGTATTTGCCTCAGGGGCGAGCCGGCGACCGTGCGACGGAATTCCAGTCCCGCTGCAAACAACTTGATATCAAAGGCGTCACCCTGCAAAGCCACAGATACGCGTGGGCTGAAGGTGCAAAAACCGTGGACTACCCCGAGCGGTTCGCCCAGGAAGCCTTGGGCCACAACAGCAAAGCCGTGCACCGGGCCTACGCCAAACGCACGCTGATGAAACTCCCGTCGCTGGAGGAGTATGAACAGAAGGCGGCGCGAGAAGGTGGAAACCGGAGCTCCCTTGTAAACTCAACATAGCCTTCGGCTTCTGGCTAATCATCGTTCAATGCCGTGTCAAGAATTGGCAACCGACTCCACATTTATTGCTCCTCAGATAGCAATAAATGTGGATTTACAGAATAGGCAATCTTAATTATAGTTTAGGTGTTAAATAAGAATTTA
>CAISVF010000350.1 GCA_903888765.1 uncultured Verrucomicrobia subdivision 3 bacterium
CGCACATTCGTAACCGCAGATTGGGCTTGAGCGGTGGCGCAGACTAAAGAGACTGCAATGATGATGGAGAGGATGGCGGATGTTTTTTTCATGATTTCAAAACATTGGTTGGACGGGGTGGCTATTTTTGCTGCGATTTGATCTCGAGCTAAAGGTTGACGTTTCATTTCAGCCGCGATTCGAAATCATAGCGGCCTGATACAACAGCCAGAACCGTGTGCCCGGCCTCCCAGCGCAACAGTCGGACCCCGACAGCGCCTGCAAGATTACGACCACCTTCGCGGATTGAATCTACGGAATCCGCCGGGAGAAAAACCGTCGCCGTTGTATTCACGGGAATCACAACGCGCAGTTTTAATCGCTCACCTCGTTTTTCCCACGAGCAATAGATTCTTCCGCGCACCGAATCATAGCTACCCTTGGCCCACGTGACATTACCAACAATCTCCGGCTTGATGATGATGCGCTGGAAGCCGATACCAGCCGGATCAGGACGGATGCCGAGGATGGACTGGTAAAACCACGCGCCGACCGGCCCGCCGAGCGACGGCATAATCGCGTGTTCGCCGCGCCAGTTTTCCTTGAAGACGCCTTCGTTCATCAATGTGCCCCAGCCGGGAAAATCGCGTTGGATCACAATCTCGGCGGCAAGGTCGGCACGGCCCACATCCGTCAGGCACTGGAGCAGAAACGGCGTGCCGACAAAGCCAGTGTTCAAATGATTTGTCGCGCCGTGCACCGCATCCACTAACCGCGCGATGGCCAGCGACCGTTTCTCGTCCGGCACTAGCCCAAGACTCAACGGGACAACATATGCACTCTGGCTGTTCTTTGACTTGGCATAAAGTCCCGTGGCTGGATCGAAGAACTTTTTGTTGAAGCGCATAGTGATTTCCTCCGCGAGCTCCGCATACTCGCGCGACTCGTCTTCGCGACCGAGAACCGCCGCCGTGCGGCTCACAATGGCGGCGTAGTAGGCCCACGCTGCTGTTGAGGTCAACGCCACCGGTGGCTTCACGAGCCCCTGCCAGTCGCCTGTGCCCCACGCGAGCAAGCCGTCGCGGATGGCGGCATCATCCACTTTGTCCGTGGGACGACCGCGCAATGCGCCGGTGTTTCCGCCAACGCCCTCTTTCACCCGGCGACTGAGAAAATCCAGATACAACTTCATCGGCTCGTAAGCCTCGGCGAGAAATTGTTTGTCACCATAGTATTCATAAAATTTCCACGGCAGATAAATAATCATCCCACTCCACCACGGATCGTTCCACGCGTGAGTCTGCAATCCCGCGATGGGAGTAATCGCGCCGAGGTAGCCATCGGGCGTCTGGTTCGCTGCGAAGTCGCGCCACCAATTGCGATAGTAAGCCGGCACGTCGGTGAGATAGACCGCCGAGTCCATCATGTTCTGGGCATCCTGCGTCCACGCCTCCTTTTCGCGCGAGGCATCCATCGGCTGGCCGAATTGGTAACTCAAATGTGTCCGCAGTAATGCGCGGTGTAAGTCGTTGAAAAACTGATTGGAACACTCGAACTCGCCGGTGCGCTCCAGATCCGTATGCGCCACCTGCCAACTGATTCGTTTCCGCTCCAATGGCTCATCCAACCCGGCGACTTCCAACTCACGCGGCCCGACATTGAAATAAAATTTCGGCTCCAGTACTTCAGTCTCTCCACCGCGCAAAATGAACTCCAGCGGCGGCATGGTGAATTCGCCGCCAACCTTTCCCGTGATGGAAATTTTCTGTCCTGGCTTGCCTTTCACGACAAGCCGCGGCCAGCCAGCGGCCACAACATCAAAAAACGCTATGCTACCCGCGACTCGCGACGGCGCGAGGCGTTGCTGTTGGCGCACAGGCGGAATCGCCGAGACTTCCATGCGCCCCGTGGGTGAGGCAAATACGACGACCGGATTCCAATTCGTCGGCCGGAGGGGCAAATCCTGTTGCTCACCACGCCAGAGGTCGTTGAAAGTAATTGGGCCGTTCGACCACCGCCAGGTTTCATCCGTGCCGAAAAACTCATGCGTGCCATCGGCGTATTCCACTTCCAGTTCCAACAAAAACCTCGGCTCGCCGAAACGTCCCCAGCGATTGTGATACCCTGATCCTTTTCCGCCCGACACAACGATGTGGTCCGCTTCATCCACGCCGATGTGCTCCACGGGACTGTGCTGCCCGTTGCCCAAGACCGCATCCAACGTATGGCCACCCTTGGAGAGCAGCGAGGTGACATCGTGCGAGAGGTAAAGAAGGCGGCGATTCAAATCGGAAAACTCCGGCGACAGCACTGCATCGCCAACCTTGCGGCCATCAATCGTCAACTCCACCCAACCGAGCGCCGAGTAACGAGCGATGGCTCGGCGAACCTGCTTCGGCACGGTGATTTGCTTTTGCAGATAAACCGCCGGCCCGGCGACGTATAGATGGGTGGGCGAAGAAATCCATTTCGCGTTCCATGCGTCCGGCGCAAGCACGCCCATCGTCCAACTTGCGGGCGAACTCCACGACGATGGTTCGCCCGCCACATCCCACACGCGCACTTTCCAAAACACCTGCTGCCGCGACGCAAGCAACTTGCCGCCGTAAAGCAAATTAATGTTTTCCCCCGACGCCACCTTGCCGCTGTCCCACAAGTCCCCCTCGTCTTTCGTAAGCATTTTGGCCGAATTGGCAACCAGCACTTGATACGCCGTCTGCTTTTGCCCGCGCTCGCTGGACTCCAATCGCCAACTTAACTGCGGTTGAGCCACATCCACCCCAAGCGGATTCACGCGGTAGTCACAGGTCATGTGCGTGACGCGTAGATCGCTCGCATGAGCCGCCAGCGCGATAAGTAACCAGGATAAGATGATCCCGACGATTTTTCTGTCAGATTTGCAGTTCATTTACCGGGCAGAATCTTGAAAACGAAAGTGCTCGGCGAACGTGGCTGGCCGGTCAATTGAATCTTCAGACCATCAGCTGTGCGCTGCCACTTGATTTTGCCGTCACGCCCCAGCAACTGCACCCCGCCAATCGTGCCTGGATAATCCGACAATCCGCTGGCCAGCGACTTGATGAGAAGTTGTCCGTCTTTCGGCCAGACAAACGCAAAGGCATAAAGCGTGTCGCCCTTGGTGGTGAAACGAAAATCCTGCGCCGTGAATGGCTCGCGTTTGCCGCCGCGTTTCTCGCTTTCCGAACCGGACCATTGCGCCGGACCTTCGCCGAATTTTTTCCACGGACGCGTGCCATAGATCGCCTCGCCGTTTAGGGCAAACCAATCACCCAGTTCTTCCAAGATTTTTATGGCTTCGGGCTTGAGCGAACCGTCGCCCTGTTGCGGCACGGCGAGCAGAAGGTTGCCATTCTTGCTGACCACATCTACTAGAAGATGGATGATGTGTTCCGGCGTCTTGAAAGTTTCACCGCGCCGGGGAAACCAGTCGCCGATCGCCGTGTCGTTCTGCCACGGAGCGGAATAGATATTGGCCTGGATGTAGCGTTCGCAATCGAGAAGATAGGGCTGGTTGGTCACGCTGGGAACGAAGCTTTTGATTTGCGCCACGGCTTCAAGCTGACCGCCATGCCGCTGCATATTGGCGTTGTAAAAGTGCGGCAGGATTTCCATGCCCACCTTGCCGAAACGCTCGAAGCGATTGTGCTGATCGTCAAAGTAGAGCAAATCGGGGTTGTATTTGTTGATGAGATCCTTGGTGCGGTTCACCCATTGTTGGATATAGGCAGCAGATTCCTTGTCGCCGGCTTTGTAAGGTTCGCAATAAAGCTGGCGCGGATCGTAGCCGTCCCACCATTTCCCTTGGCCATCGGCGAGCGTCAGATTGCCGTCGTAAGAAACTCCGGCCAGCGGCCCGGTCTTGTCGCTCAAGTGCGCTGGCTCCCACCAATACCATGAACGCGCGTTGTGGACGCTGATGCCGAGGCGCAGACCTTCCTGTTTGGCCGCCTTCGCCCACAACCCCACCAGATCTTTGTGGGGCCCGATGTTCACAGAATTCCAAGGCTGATACGCGGAGTCGAAGCAATCGTAGTTGTCGTGGTGATTGGCGAGCGCAAAAAAATATTTCGCCCCGGCCCGCTTGAATAATTTCATCTGCGCATCGGCATCGAATTTCTCCGCCTTGAACAGCGGGAGAATGTCCTTGTAGCCGAACTGCGAGGGATGGCCGTAGTTGGTGGCGTGAAACTGGTAGTTGGGATTTTTTGGTAGATACATGTTCCGCGCATACCAGTCGCCCTCGCCGGGCACAGCTTGCGGGCCCCAGTGCGACCAGATGCCAAACTTCGCGTCGCGAAACCATTCCGGCACGCGATAATTTGCGGCCAGGGATTGCCACGTCGGCGCAAAAACGCCTGTCGCGGTAGGCAGATTGGTGAAGGGAACTGGATTTGGCCCGGCGCTGGCGGTGAAGGCGGCGAAGCTAAGGGCAAGAAATGCGTGAGAGAAAAATTTCATAATGGGATAGCAAAACTATTTTGTTCGAACCCGGATCAATTGCACGCCGTGCGCGGGAACGGCGGCCGAGAATTCGTTCGTGAAGATGCCAAGATTATTCTGCCGCCACAGGTCGCGGACGGTCTGTGCGCCTTGAATCTGGAGCGCATTCCACGGCGCGGTCACGCTCGCTGGTTGCTCGGAGCGGTTGAACAAGCCCACGGCGCGCGAGCCGTCTTCCATGCGCCTGGCCCAGACTTCGGTTTGCGCTTTTTCATCCTGCGCGACGCGCGATGCCTGCTGGCCAAGCGGGTCTTGATTCACCTCGATGACTTCGTCGTTCGTCAACAGGCCGAGCGTAAATTCATCCAGCTTCCGTAAATCGCCGCCAATGATGAGCGGCGCATTGAGCAGACACCACAGGCTGACGTGCGTGTATTGCTCATCTGCGGTGAGTCGCGACGGCATGTTGCGCGCCATCACGCCCACCATCAGCATGTCGGGATCGTTCCAGCGGCCCGGCCCGGAATAATTCTCCAAGCCCGCCTGTCCGAAGCCGTAGCGCGACACAGTTTCCCACTTGTCAATGATGTCACGCGTCGTGCGCCAAGTGTTCGCGCCCGCGTCAGCAGCCCACTCCCAGGAATTGCCCTTGCCGTATTGGCAGAAGCTAAACACGAGGTCGCGCCGTTTTTTTTGCAGCGCGTGCGCCATCAGTTCATAAGGCTTGCGGGCTTCGGCCATGCTGTCGTCTTTTGCAATCTGCTGGTAGGAACACCAATCATACTTGAGGAAATCAAAGCCCCAGTCCGCGTAACTCAGCGCGTCCTGCTCCTCGTGTTGATAACTGCCCACAAAACCGGCGCAATCCAGTGGACCGGGCGAAGAATACAATCCAATCTTCAACCCCTTCCCGTGAACATAATCGCACAGAGCCTTCATATCCGGGAAACGGCCATTCGCCCGGATACGACCATCTACTTCTCGCGGCGCGCCGTTCAGCAACGGATCTTTCGATGCCGGATTCATCGTCCAGCCCTCATCGAGATTGATATAGCTCCATCCGTGATCGGCCAAGCCGGACTTCACCATCGCGTCCACCTGCTCGCGGATGAGCTGGTCGCTAACGGACAGACGAAAACCGTAGTAGGTATTCCAGCCCATCGGTGGTGTGAGCGCGATGCGGTCGCCGACTACGATGCGGAACTCGCGCTTCGCCACGCCCAGCGCATTGGACGCAATCAGGGTGACGGCAAACTCGCCGCGCTCTTTCAGCAAACCGGTGATTAGGCCTGATTTGGCTTCGAGCGAAAGTCCGGCCGGCAAACTCGCCGCCGTAAACACCATCGGACGTTCGCCCGTCGCCGGGATGCGAAACAGGAACGGACTGCCGGGACGCACGCCAAAGATTTTCGGTCCGTTGATACGTGGCGCGAGCGACGGCTTCGGCGTGCGAATCGCGGCGGATTCAGCTGGTTTTTCTGCGACAGCCCCGGCGGGAAGTGCAAGCGAGAGCGCATTGGTTGCCGCGAAACTTAGTAAGCGACCAAAGGCAAACAGAATGAACCATACCAGTTTAATTTTCATATCGGCGCGTTGAAATCTGCCGGCGTGGGAGGCCTTCCTCACGGCGAGACCATGACGCGATAGAAATTCTGGCTGCCGCCGGGCGTGTCGGTGAAAGTGAGCGGCGCGCCCGCGCCATCCTGCGACGGGCCGACACTCTGCCAGTTCGGGCCGGGCAACGTCGCGCTGCGCTGCAACTGATAGGTGTGGCCGTCGTAGCCCTGGATAAGGAGCGTGAAGGTGCCGCCGGTTTTCACGGCGGAGGTGACAACGAGGTTCGTCGCGAGCAGCACGGTGCCGTTGTTGATGAAGCCGGCCGGCAGCGTTTGCACGCCGGTCAGCAGATCGAGCAGGTGGTTGTTGACCAGCGTGCCGGTGACGGCGAGGCCGGATCCGTTGACGAACTGCATCGTGCCGTTATTCGTGACGTTGCCGGTGATTTCCAACGTCGCGCCGCAGTCGGACAAGACGGTGCCGTTGTTCAATAAATTTCCGAAGATCGCGCCGCAGCCAGTGAGCGTGCCGCCGGCATTAATTTGAACAGTGTTCGCGATGACAGTGCCCGGCAGGTCAAGCGTGGCGGCGTTAGAGACGATGATAAAATTAGTGGTGGTGATGCTGCCGGTGATTTGTAGCGTGCCGCCGGCGACGGCGGTGAGGCCGCTGTGCGTGCTAGCGCCGCTGAGGGTCCAGATGCCGGAGCCGGTCTTGATGATGCCGGTCTGCTCGGTGACGTTGCCGGCAAACACGGCTCTGGTGTTGCGCCGGCCCACGCGCCAGATGACCGGCTGGCCACCGGAATTGCCGGCGGTGGTGCTCAACAGCGCGCCGGCGCTGCCGGACAATTCCCCGATATCCACGACCGGTTTGCCGCCAGCCTGGCAATACAAGTTCACGCCCGCCGCGAGATTCACGGCAGCATTGCCAAAACCGGTGGCATTCTTGACCCGAAAGTCGCCGCTACCGGTCCGGTTCAGAACGTTGATCTGGCCGGTGAACGCCGACCAGTCTCCGCTGAGGAGGCCGCGCACATAATCCACGGTGAAGTTGAGCGTGCCGCCGCCGGTGAGCTGCCCCAGCACACCATTACCGGCAATGCGCTGCGGACAGAGAATCGTCCCGACCTGCCCGACGGGCACAATGAGATTGTTAGGCAGGGTGCCGTAATAAGTGGATCCGTTGTCGCGAATGCCGTAGCCGTTCAATTGCAGCGTGCCGCCGGCGAAGGTGATGGGCCCGCCGCCAATGCCGGCATTGCTGAATTCGCCGCTGCCGAGCTGGATGACGCCGTCATCAATGGTCGTGCCGCCGCCGAAATTATTGGTGCCGTTCAGAATCAGCAGATTCGTGCCGGCCTTGTAGAGCGCCATGGTGCCGTCGAGCGTGCCGCTGCCGCCGAGGGTCCAGGTCTTTTTGCCCTGCACGGTGACGAAGCCGGGCAGCATTGAGCCGGACTTGGTGACGGCAGGGAAATTGGTTCCCGTGTCGTCGAAGGTTACGTTGTCGCCGTTGGTGAAGGTGGTGGCAACGCTATTGGAGTTGATGCCCCAGTTGGTTGTCGTGGCGATGTCCCAGGCATTAGCGGTGTTGCCACCGCGCCAGAGAAGGTTGCGACCGGGCGGCGGGGCCGGCGGGCCGGCCGGCAGTTCCAAATTGACGTAATCATACATCACGTGGTTGAAGCCGCCGTTGATGGAGCGCTGGATGAGTGTGATGGTGTTCGTGCCGAGGCGCAGCGCCGAGAGCGGTACGGATTGGTAGCCGAGGCCGTATTTTGCGTGGATGCCCTCGCGGATGAGGGCGTTGCCGCCCGCGCCGCCGCCGGCGATGTTCACGGCGACCTCGCCGGTCAGAGTGGATTCGTCGTTCACATAGACATCAATCGCCCCGTAATAAAGGCTCGCGATGGCGAAGGTTATGGTCGCGCTGCCGCTCGGGGGAAGGTTGGTGAGCGTGAAGTTGATGCGCCATTTCCATTGCGACCAGGTGTTGGTGCCGGTCAGGTAGCCGGGCTGGGCATAGTTCCAGTTGTTCGTCCAGTTGCTCGTGCCGACGTTGTAGGTAAGCGGGTTCGGAAAATCATTCGTGTAGGTCGTCCACAGAAACGGATACCAGTAGTTCGTGCCGTGCTTAAACTCGGCGGCGCTGCGGTCCGGGATGCCGATCTCCCAGGCGATCTGCCCACCGGGATGCGTATTCGTCCAGTTCAGGTTGCCGAGCGCGTTGGTGGCGCCGGCGCTGATGAGCACATTCGTCAGCGTGTATTCGCCCACCGCGCCGACCGTCCATGCCGACAACGTGTAGGTGCCGGGCCGGATGTGCGCGATGGAAAAACTACCGTTCGCGTCCGGGTGCACCCACGACTGGTAGTGCTTGGAATCGAACTGCCAGTTGCCGCCGGGATCGGGCTGCGCAACACCAACCCAGGTGTTTGTGCCAGCAGCGAGCGCGGGCTTGAGCGAATCGGTGAGGATGATTTTACCCGTCACCGTTCCCCGTGCCGAGTCCGCCGGATAGTCGGAATTCGTCAGCCACGAATAGGGCCACGCGCCGACTTCCGCCTGCATCTGCGCCTGCGCATCGGCCCAGAGCGCATCGCCTTGATGGCTCGTGGCGGTGCTTTTGTTGCAATAAAGCAGGAACGGTCCGAAGATCTTCGACCACGACTCGCCCGCCGCGACGCTGGTGCCGGAGCCGCCGAAATGGTCGCGCCCGAAATGATGGAGAAGATACGACTCGGCCACGGTGAGGTCGGTCATGTTCGGTCCGTCGTTCAGATAGTCGTAGCCGCCGAGCACGAACCACACGCCGATTTTGTTCGTGTCGCTCGCATGGCCCCAGCAGCCGATCTTCTGATACTCGGCGGCGTATTCGTATTTGCAATCCATAAGCCCGGCCCGCGCGCCGCTGGTCAGGGTCTTGATTTCGGCGATGCCGGTGGAGGCTTCATTCACAAAATCCGAATAGGTTCCCCAATACCAGTTGCGCAGCGCGTCCACGTAAATCCGTTCAAACGTCCAGTCCGTCGAACTGTGCGGCAGTTTCCACACGATGCGCCATTCGCCGACGCCGGTGTCGGGATAACTTGCCGGGTGTGCGAGGATGGCGTAGGCGTAAAGCCCGGTGTCGCCGCGCCGCAGAACGTAATGGCAGTCAATATCGAAGGCGTGGACGCGATTGGTATGGCTCGCCCAAGTCACCTTGCAGGAAATATCCACCATGCTTGAGTTGCTCGTCGTCACGGAATAAACACAGCTGCCTGGGTTTTCGTAACTGGTACCGCCATCCATGCTGTAATAAATATGCCCGCTGGTATCAAGCATCTGCGTGCCGTTGAAGAGATACGACGTCACCGTGCCGCTGGTTGTGTCAATGGTCGCCGTGATCACGCCGTTGGCCAGCGTGGCGGTCGCGCCGGAAAGAGACACCGTGACGTTCGCGCCCACGCCATTGGTGCCGCCACCGGGATCGTTGGCCAAGGTCGTGGATGTCGCAAGGCAAATGAAGCAAATCATCCAGGCCGTTAAAATCAAATCGCGCACAAGCTTTTTAGTGGTGCATGATGCAACAGAAAATATAGTCGCGGTTTTCATTGATCGCATAGTCATCACAAATGCTCTTTTCTGACGGCGACCGCATAAAGCTGCGATTCGCCCAGTTGGTCGGAATGGAAAACGACCCATTTGCCGTCCGGCGTGACATGGGTGTCGGGTTCATTTTTGTAATCATGCTTGGCCATAGTCATCAGCAATTCAGGTTCAAGCCGGCCATCGCGCTGATAAAGCAAAGACATTCGCTCGTTCCGGGCATTACCTTCGGCAGTGAGAAACAAGCCATCCGGCGAACGATTGAAATGCACGCTGGCAAGCTCGGGCGGAATTGGAAAACGGCGGACAGCGAAGGTCGCCACATCCACTGCGGATAGGGCTGGGTTCGTGCGCGTGGGGAAAGGATTGTCAAACCAGATGAATTTTCCGTCCGCCGACCAAAATTCATTTCCGGCAATTTCCCGGGCGGCTTGACGCTGGTAAGCGAGCCGCAAATCCGAGCCGTCAGCGTGAATCAGCCAAATGCGATCCAAATCTGCCCACGGGCCTTCGTGACAAAACATGAGCAAATGCGGATCCGTCGGTGAAAACTGGACGTGTCCAAGCCAGGTGTTTGTCGCGTGAATCACCCGCTCTTTGCCGGTGGCAATATCAACGGTGAACAGACGGTTTGTCAAATGCGCCGCAAAGACCTCATCGAAGAGCCGGCCACCGCCGAGTCTTTTCTGCAACGCCCCGAGTCCTTGGGCTTCGGCGGATGCCAGCATGGTTTCGTCTGCGTTTACGGAAAAGCGCACGGGGCGGTCCCACGTTTCCGGCAGAGTGGCCAATTTTTTTTCCCGGCCATCGTCCAGCCCCAAGGCCATGACCTGACGTCCACGCGTGAAAAAGAGTCGCCGTGATTTGGGCGCGAGCACCTCGTTTTCGCTACTGCCGTGGGTAAGCTGGCTCGCCGCACCGGTCTGCCAGTCCATGACGTATATCCGGCGCAGCCCAGCTTTCTCGCCGACAAAAATCATGGACCGACTGTCAGCGGTGAAGACTTCCTGATGAAAATAAAGCGTGCCGCACTTTGTTTCCGGCAAATCGGTGAGGCGGCGGACGATGTGACCGCTGGCTTCGTCCGTCCATTGCATTTTCGTTTGCGCGACAGCGACAACATTGGTGGCGGCAAGCAAAAGCAAAATTAAATTGAACGGGTTAATCTTCACGGAACTTGCACGATAAAATATTTTTGCGTGGTGCCAGATAGGACGGCATTGGTGCAGGCAAAGTTTCCAAAAGCATCGAAAGTGTTCGTGTAAAACGGCGTCCACTGCGAGACCGGCAACGCGCGATTCGTGGTGTTCAACGCAAAGTAAGTTGCGCCGGGCGTGCCGTTCGTGCCCCGGAGGATGAATTTGTTATTCGCGAACGAGAAATAGTTGAAGCGTGGCGTGGAAACAGCCGGGCCTTCGAGGTTGAAATAGTCATACATGATGTGGCATTGCGCGCTCGTGCTGCCGGAGCCTTCGGCGAGAATGAGGTAATTGGTGCCGATGCGAAGATTCGATGAGGCGATGGAGAAGTGCTGCACGCCGTATTTCCCGTGAATGCCTTGACGAAACAGCAGGTTGCCACCACCCGCCGGGGGGCCGCTCAACAGCGTGGAGCTCGTCTGGCTGTTCACATAGACATAAACGTGATCATAGTCGTTTCCGGCGTAGGCGATGTTCAGCCAGTAGTTGCCCGGGCGCACCGTGGCGAGTTCGAAGTTGATCTGCCATTTCCAACCCGTTGTGCCGCCGTAGCGTGCCTGATCGTAGTTCAAGACCTTGTCCCAGTTGTTGGATGCGACGTAGTATTGGAGCGGATTGGAAAACTCGTTCGTAAAATTCAGCCATAGGCCGGGTACCGCATATTCGTCGCCGTGCCGATACTCGCGCGCGGTGCGATCAGGAATGCCCACCTCCCAAACCGTCTGTCCGCCCTGATGCGGCACGTTCCACGTCAGCGTGCCGAGATTCGTCACGCCGGCATTGAGCGTGAACGCGCCGGTTTGAAATTCACCACAGCAACCGGTTGTGCGGTTGGTGCCGTCGCTGAAGGCATAAAGTTTGTAGGAGGCAGGGCCGCCGTAAGTGGAAAAGGTTTGCACATCGGGAATGTTGAATGTGCCGTCGGCGGCGCACTGCACCCAGTATTGATATTCATCGGATTGAAACTGCCAGTTGTCCGTGGCGTTTTCGCCGCCCGAATCCGGCTCGGCCAATCCCACCCACGCGCCCGCCGCACTCGAACCGGGTCGCAACGCATCGTTGATGACAAGCTTGCCGATGACCTTTGCCCGCTGATTTTGCGGCGGATAGTAACTGCTGTTCGTCAGCCAGGCGTAGGGCCAGGCTGATTGTTCTGCGATAGCTTGTTGCTGGGCATCCGTCCATCCCGCCGCTGCATTGGATGGGCTATTGAAATAAAGCGCCCACGGCCCGAAAATCTTCGTCCAGTTGGCGTTGCTGCTGACGACGATGCCGACATTGCCGTAGTGCGGGCTGACCATCGTGTTATACATCAAACCCCAGCCGTTGACGTATTCGCACATCGTCACACCGTTGTTCATATATTCGTGGCTGCCCATGACCACCCACTGGCCGATTTTATTTATGTCGCTCGCACGCCCCCAGCAGCCGAATTTGTAATAATCAATGGCGTAGGAATATTTGCCGGTGATTTGATTGGAGAAGATACCGGAAGTCAGTTGTTGAACTTCGCCGGGGAGTCCAGCCACGCCGACACAATATCGGGAGTCGTAGAAGTTGGGTTCCAAAGCGGCGCGGTTTTGCGGCGCACCGTTTTGGCTCAAAGCGGTTTTGACATCGGTATCAATAAACATTTTTTCACAGAGAAAATTCGTGTTGTCGTGCGCCACCGGCCAGATCATCTGGATGAAATCAATGTCGCAGTTCGTATAAACGTTGTAGCTCGCGGGATGTTTGATGACGAGGTAGATGTAGAGCGCGGCGTTGCCTCTGCCGAGCGAGTAATGGGTCTCAATGTCGGCGACCACGGCGTTCGCTGCCGGATTGTAAGGACGAATGTAGCCAAGGTCAATGTTGGTGACCAAATTCACCGAATTCGTGTAGTACGAACTGCCGCTGCCATCGGGATACCAGTAATAATAAATCGCCGTGTGGTTCCCGAAACCACCCGTGCTGACACCAAATTGGCTGACCTGTTCTAGGCCGTTGGCCGAAGGCGTGCCGGGGTTGCCCGGCTTCAGATATTTGATGGAACTCACATTGCCGCCGCTGGTGATCTGGACATGCAAGATGCCGTTGTCGAGGTAGCGCACCGTGCCGCCGCTGCCGGACTCGGTGGCGGTCGTCACCGGCGCCGTCACCAAGGTGGTGAAGCCACCGGGAGCGTTGGCATAAGCCGCCAACGCCAAATTCCAAATCGTGGCCAGCACGATGATGCGGCAACAAGTCCGGTTCATGGGCGATGGCTAAAGGTTACAACCGGCATGGCGTTTTTGCCGGGTTTATTTCAGATTCATTATCGTCAACCCCATCAAGCCGACAACCACTTCCGGCGACAGGGTTTCAAGAGTGACACTTTCAAGGGTCACGCCGGGACGCAGGCGTTGGTTCAGAACCATGGCGCGGCAATTATTGCCAAGCTGAATAATCGGCGGCGGGATTTTGGGCAGGCAGAAGGCATCGCGCTGGTAGTTGTAATCAAAGCCATTCAGCGGACAGAGCGTCCAAAAGTTGAACGGCGGCACCAGTTCCAGTTTGTCCACCACGCCGTCGGCATAGTTCAACCGCAATTCGCCGTTGGCGATTTGCACTTGCATCGGATTCGAGGTGCCGCAGACGAGGAACCAAATCGCGTCGCCGGATTTTTTCACCGGCACGTTGACTTGATGCGGCCAATTATCCCACTGCGAAGTGAAAGCGATGTTCGTGGTTGAACCCGACCAATGAAAAGGCACGCCTTGTGTTGAAACAAGGCGCTCCGGCTGCGTCCGCAACTTTGGCACATTGGCGAAGTCAATCGCCGGCGGCTTGTTTTTGGGGTCGAGCATCATCTGCCACGTCGAATAGCCATCCACCGCCAACCGCAATGAACAGGTGTTCGGGCGCGGCGAAAGATACTTCTGCTGGTAAATCGTCCGCAGGTCGGCGTTGAACGACGCGTTGAGGTCGAGGCAATCCCACTTTGTATTTATCGGAATTGCTTGAACCAACTTCGCCGCCTTCGCCAATTCCGCTTGCCGGTCCGTGACAGTGAGTTTGAACACTTGCCAAGACTGTAGGTCGCCGTTTTGCGTCAGGCCGAAAACAATATGATGCCCCGCATTGGTCGTGACGATGCCGGAAATCTTTCCATCCAAGATTTTCGCATCAGCCAACACCATATGCGGATCGCGTAACTCGATAATGCTTCCCCGCCCGGCAGCGAGCGAGATTCTCTCAGCGCTGGTGCCAGAAACTTCAACGGCCGGGTTTGCGGGAAAAATTTCTTCGGCTACAACTTGAACATCCGCTGCTTCGGTTTCAGGAATATCCAAATTGACCACGCTTTGGCCAAAACCTGGTGCCAGCGCCCAATGTGCTGGCTGACCGTTCACGGTGACGGAAAGAATTTTTCCCGTGTTCACCGGCACAGAAATTCTTACAGCCGAAGATTTCGCCAGTTTGACGTGATAGCCGATGGTGTTTTTCTGCTTTGTAAAATCGAATTGAACATCCGGCGTTTGAATGGCGGCATGATTCCAATCCTTAGGAAACTGCGGCGCAATTTTCACGAAGCCGGCGGGGTAATTGGGAGCGTAACCAAACAGCCCTTCGACGACTGCGCGGCAAAACATGCTAGAACAGTCATTGAAATCCGTGCCGCCGGCGGGATGGCCGAGGTTGCCCGGCACCGCGCGGAAAAATGCCTCCTGCGGAAACGTGCCACGCAACAGCGACCAACCGTCGTCCGCGAGGCCGGTCTGAAAATATGCGAGCGCGAGCTGGTAATTATCGCCCGGCCACATTTCGCGCACAGACCAGATGGACGGCACCCAGCACGACGGCCAACATTGCTCCCCACCGTATGGCATCTGAATACGCTCCAAGCCCCATTCGGTATAATACAGCGCCTGCACCGCCTGCTCTGGCGTCAACAAACCCGCGTCAATCGGACAAAACGTGCTGTAGAGCCAAGACGATTCGTGCAGACGCTTGTGACCTATTTGCTCGCGATAGGCCCCGACGTGGCCTTTTGACGGAATCCACAGCTGGTCAAAAAATCCTTTGCGGATTTTTTCCAATTGCGCCTGATGAAATTTAATTTCCTTTTCCTCGCCCGCGCGTTGCGCCAGTCCCAGCGCCGCTTTTTCTGAGTTGTAAGCGTAGGCCGTTTCTTCGGCTGTGCCACCGCCATTATACCATTGGTCGTCGGTCGGCCAAGTGTTCGCATAGCTCTCGTAAATGCCATCGCCATCCGGATCGAAACAATCGCGGATATATTCGAGGTGCAAATCCAGCGCGGGACGCAATAATTTCTCCAGATCCGCGCCGCCCGTCCAGCGCCACGCGTGAACAAGCTGATCAAAGAGCTGGCTCTGCATGTCGTAGTGCCAGGGATGATAAATATTCACCCGCCCCTTGCCGAACAGACGCGAATCCAACGACTGGCTGGCGAGGCCGAATTTTTCGTCCGCCTTGGGAACGAGTTTGTCGGAATTGGTGATCTGAGAGGCGAGGCAGATCTTTGCCTGGGTCAGCACGCGATCGTGCCAGCCATAAACCGTGCCGCCGAACTGCGTGCGCCAGCCGAGCAGCGGAACGCCCCACCGCATGCCAGAATGCGTATAAAAACCGTCGCGAAAAACTGCGTCCATCACGTTGCACGAGGCCGCCACTGCCAAATCCAATTGTGCGTCGGGGGTGTTCACCACCACGCGGCTCGCAATGTCATCCACGCGTTTCTGACCGGAGGCAAACGCTTCGGCAGGCGATTGCGCCGGAACTGACGCATCCGCGACCAGCCAATATATTTCTGCAATTGGCTTCAGCAAAATCGTGCCGCAGACCAGAGGCAGTTTGCCGGCGGCACCGGCGGCGAGTCTAGCTGGATATTGCCACGCGCTAGCATCGGTGGAAATTATTTTTCCGGACTCGCTGCACATTCCGCGCACGACGGCAGGGGATTTTTTCGAGGGTAATTCGAGGCTCCACGTTTTTTCGCCGACTTGAACGCGATTGCTGCGACACGTTTCCGGATCAAAACTGGTGCGCAAAGTTTCCTCGCCGCAGGACATCGCATCGAAGCGCCAGAGCACCCGCGAGGCCGCATTCACACCGCCATGTGCCCAGATCAATTCATCGCCAGCTTGGGCGATGGCAATCTGCGCCCGCAGCGCAAAGCCAACGCCCTTTGCCAGAGGAACGGCACCAAGTTGTACCGTGGTATCGCCAAACGTTTCATCGCGCACCAGCCATTCCATGCGACCGGGAAAATATTTGGCCGTAATGTCCGCGCAATCGTGCAGCCATTTGGCGTGACCCTGGCGGACCAGCGCGAGAAGAAAACTGCCTTCCATCACGTTTTCCTTGCCGAAGCGCACCACCGGCCGGTCGCCTGCCAAAACCATCGCAGAAATCTGGTTGCAATACAGCGGACGGTTGCCAAAGTGGTCGCCGTTGTGCCGCACGAATGCGCCGTCTTCCACCCTGTAAAGCGGCGATTGCAACGTGCTTATGTCCACCCGATCCACCGGGCCGGACATGACGGAAGCGGCCATCCAAATAAGCAGACTAGTGATTGGGAAAATGACTTTCATGAAGGAGCGCATAGAAATTGGAACTAACCCGCATCAGTTCCGTGTCCCTAACATGGAGGCTTGCAGCTTTGGAACCGATTTAACGGCGGGAAAGTTTACGGACTGGCAATTCACCTGACTCAAGGGTTTGCCATCTGCCGCTTGGACGACCACATTGGTCATCTGCCAATCGGCGGCGTTTTGGATTTTTCCAACGGTGGCAGCTTCAACTGTGATGTTTGAATGCCGCACATCATGGATGGGCATTTCCGAGTAGCCATTGGCCGCGATGGCCAGCTTGGCTCCGGTCGCCGTCACGTTGGAGATGGAGATGTTTCGCACCTCGGGAATGCCACGGCTCGCTGGCAACACAGGCTGAAGCAGCACGGCCCAGTGAGATGGATTGGAGGCATGTTTTAATTGGATATTCCGGGAATTTCATGGCTATTCAAGCCGATTCATTTAGCTGAAACACAAATGAGCGACGTGGTTTCAAGTTTTTGGCGGGCTGGTTGGAGTTGGGGACCAGCGCTCCGCGTCGGACC
>CAISVF010000351.1 GCA_903888765.1 uncultured Verrucomicrobia subdivision 3 bacterium
AAGTAAATTCTGCAGAGGCATACCCTGCTACTTATAGCCTATTAAAAATGAGTGAAATCCTTAATAGGCATGCTGTGCTTGAGCCTACTATGCCAAGACCAATAAGCGGTAATGACCCCGAATTTTGTATTTTCCACCTAAAAGATTATTTCAAATATGACAATGTTGGAAATTATCAACTCACCGTCTGCCCAAAGATATACAAGCGATCAGCCACGAATGACGATCTTTGCGAGCGGTTGGATTTGCCCCCCGTGACCATTCCTATTAAGTGGAACGGTGATTCCTCGGATTAAATTCTGTGACCGAGATTAATGTCAACGGGAACGGCACTCGCCAGTTCCAGAGCCTGAATCGGTCGCGTTGCTGGTGGCGGGTGGTTTTCTGGCGGTTTGGCGGCTTAGCGGTATTGGATCATTCTGTCCCGCTGTTCCGGTTCGTGGAAGCTGGATTTCACGTTCTGATAGGTAACAGTCTGGCGGTAAACCACTTTGACGGTGTGGCAAATCGCGGAGCCTAGCCAACGGTTCTGTAACGGGCGAATAAAGCTGCCAGTCGCCAAAAACTTCAGTCGGATTGCTCTCCTAATTTATTATCGGCTCCTTAAATTCTGCCTCCACTCTACGCTCAAAATCTCCCAAAAAATTCTGTTCAGCCTGGAGGTTTTGCGCTATTTTTTAATGTCATAATTTGAGCTGGAATCCATCGTCTAAGTTGACCGTAGAAATCAGTTCAAACTCGTTCTTTGACAGAGTGCAGCCACTTCAGCTGGTTTCTCGGGTGGCGAAAAAGCTGATTTTATTATTCTGGTCATCTTTGGTCACGTTTGGTCACGTTTGGTCATCTCCCAAGAGCCAAATCTGGGCAAGAGCAGGACAGAAAATCAGTGAATGGAGGCGGCCAAGTTTTGCGGTAGCGGTAAAAACCGGTAAAGTTTCGGCCTATAAATACCCATTTAGTGGTAGTTAATGACGATTTGGAGAATCTGCAAAACGTTACCACCTGCAAGAACAAAAGTGGTAAATGGTAAAATTATGCGGGGCTCTATCTCCTGTAGCGGCAATCAGTGACTATTAAATTGAATTGTATAAAAAAGGTATTTTTAATGGCGCACACAAATAACGGCGCGACAAAATATGACATTTTGTGACAAAATGTGACAAAATGTGACTTTTTTCGGGATGCATACTACTTTTAAAAACATAGGACCACGTTTAGTCTGCTCCGGCAGGTAAACCTACCTTTTAGCATACAATCGTCGGTGGCGGGACCTCCGGTATGCAACATCAGCCAGTTTGGCAACCCGGCAGTAGCCTATGGGGACCTTCCACCCAATCCTGAAAAAACCACCCGAAAGAGTGGCTGACGTGGCCAATGACAGGCGGTAGTATTCCTTTCAACCAAAGTCGCAATTGCCCGGGTCGGAATCCTGTTATCCGCCTGAAAGATAATTGCGGCAGCAACAAAAAAATAATATGAACAATACTATTCGCTACATGGGTCGCTCGCTCACGTCCTTGCTGTTTCTATCGGCCGGGCTGTTTCTAAATGGCTGTCAATCCGCCGATAAATCCTGCTGTCAGCCAGGCGCTGCGGCCGCCACTCCCGCTCCCGTAGCCGCCGCTCCGGCGGTCGCTCCGGTCCCGGCTCCGGCTCCGGCTCCCGTTGCCGCTGTGCCAGTAACCTTTCCTCTGCGCATCAAGGCCGGCACGTCGTCGCCGGTCAAGGATGCCGATGGCAACACCTGGCTGCCGGATCAGGGATTTGCCGATGGCGACACCGTGGAGCGCGAAGATTTACAGATTGAAAACACCAAAACACCAGCGCTTTATCGCTCCGAGCATTATTCCATGAGCGCTTTTTCGGCGAAGGTTCCCAATGGCAAGTACACGGTGAAACTGCATTTTTGTGAAACGTACGAAGGCATCGAAGGCCCGGGGCAACGGGTGTTCTCCTTTAGTCTCGGCGGCCATGAGTTCAAGGATTTTGACGTTTGGGTCAAAGCTGGTGGTCCGCGCAAGGCTTATGTGGAAACCGTTAATGTCGAGGTTACCACGGGCAGTCTGGATATTCATTTCACCACCAACATTGAAAATCCCCAGATCAACGCCATTGAAATCACGCCGGCACCTTGAAGGGCGGTTCCGCTGCAACCCTTCCACCAAGGCGCACCGTCAGTAAATAATGATGGTGCGACGTTCTTGATTTTACCATGAAAAGGATTCCTGCCGCTCCGCTTTGGCTCTCCGCCGTAACGCTGCTCTCCCTGACTGCCGCCACCAGGCCCGGTCCGGTGCGGGGAGCGGAGCCGACCCCGCTCTATCAAGACGCGACCCAGCCGGTGGAAGCGCGCGTGGACGATTTGATCGGGCGCTTGACGCTGGAGGAAAAAATTTCCCTCTTGCATGCGGACTCCAAATTCACCACGGCAGCCATTCCTCGGCTGGGAATTCCCCGCCGCTGGTTGTCCGACGGACCGCACGGCGTGCGGGAGGATGTGGGCCCGGACACCTGGTCCAACGCCGGGCATACCGATGATTTTTCCACAGCCATGCCCGCCGGCATCTGTCTGGCCGCGACCTGGAATCCTGAACTTGGTTTCAGCGAAGGCTCAGCCATCGGCCAGGAAGCGCGCCTGCGCGGCAAGGATATCATGCTCGGGCCGGGGGTGAATATTCTCCGCACCCCGCTGTGCGGCCGGAATTTTGAATATCTCGGCGAAGACCCCTTGCTTTCCGGCACCATGGCCGCCGGCTATGTGCGCGGTGCCCAGGCGCAGGATATTGCGTCGTGTGTAAAGCATTTTGCCCTGAACGATCAGGAATATGAGCGCGACAGCATCAATGTGGAAGTGGATGAGCGCACCCTGCGCGAAATTTATTTGCCGGCTTTCCAGACCGTGGTGCAGAGCGGCGGGGTGTGGACGGTGATGGGTGCTTACAATCAATTTCGCGGCCAGCATTGCTGCCATAATGATTATTTGCTGAACACCATTTTAAAAGGCGAGTGGGGTTTTCAGGGATTGGTGATGTCCGACTGGGCCGGGGTGCATGATACCAAGGAAGCAGTCCTGAACGGGTTGGACCTTGAAATGGGTACGGAAAGAAAATATGACACCTTCTATCTCGCCAAGCCATACCGGGACGGCTTGCAGACCGGTGAATTTGGGCTGGCCGGACTGGATGAAAAAGTCCGCCGCAACCTCCGCGTGATGATCGCCACCCACGTGCTGGATGCGCAGCGCAAACCCGGCTCGCTGAATACGGCGGCGCATCAGGCGGTGGCGCGGCACGTGGTTGAGGAAGGCATCGTCCTGCTTAAAAACGCGGGGCACATCCTGCCGCTGGATCTCGCGAAGCTCCAAAGTATTGCCGTTATTGGAGAAAACGCCACGCGCCTACATGCGCATGGCGGCGATAGCTCCGGCATCAAGGCCTTTTACGAAATCACTCCGCTGGAGGGCATTGTCAAGCGGGCTGGTTCCAAGGTGAACGTGGTTTATTCGGAAGGCTATCGCAAAGGCGGCGATGCCACCCTTGCTGAGCGCGCGGTGGCGGCGGCCAAAAGCGCCGAGGTGGTGATTTATTTCGGCGGGTTGAATCATGACAAGGGATTTGATTGCGAGGGGGCCGATCGCAAGGATTTGCAACTACCCTACGGGCAGGATGAATTGCTGGAGAAAATCGTCGCGGCCAATCCGCGCACCATTGTGGTGCTGGAAGGCACGATGGTGGAAATGGGCGCGTGGCTGGAACCGGTGCCGGCCTTGTTGCAAGCCTGGTATCCCGGCATGGAAGGCGGCAGCGCGCTGGCGGGAGTTTTGTTTGGCGACGTGAATCCGTCCGGAAAATTGCCGGCCACTTTCCCGAAAAAATTGTCCGATTCACCAGCGCATACCTTCGGGCCCGAGGCTTACCCGGGCGTAAAAGGCCCGAACGCCAGCAATGGCACCGTGACTTATGCGGAAGGATTACTGGTCGGCTACCGCTGGTTCGACACCAAAAATGTCGCCCCGCTGTTTCCCTTCGGTTTTGGCTTGAGCTATACCACCTTTGCATATTCCCAATTGAAACTGGTGCCGACGGAAACCGGCGTGACCGCGGAATTCACGATCAAGAACACCGGTTCCGTGGCGGGCGCGGAGGTGGCCCAATTGTATGTGCATCCCGAGAAACCGGGCGTGCTGCGGCCGGAAAAGGAGCTGAAAGGGTTCAAGAAAGTCTGGCTCCAGCCGGGGGAACAAAAAACCGTGACGCTGTCCCTCACCCCGCAAGCCTTCGCTTTTTATAGCCCGGAACAAAAATCATGGGTCGCCCAAAGCGGCGCGTACCAAATTCTGCTGGGTGGTTCTTCGCGTGATCTGCCGTTGCAGGCCGAATATCAACTGGCCCGGACTCAACTGTTGAAATGAGCCTTGGCCGCGCCATGAACCTGCTGCGGCATCTGGTTTTGCCGGCAGCCCTGTTCATGGGCCACGCGGTGTCGGCGCTGGACAATCCCATTCGCCTGAACTCGGTTGGTTTTCTGCCAGATCAGCCCAAGCAGGCTACCGTGGCAGCGGCGGCGACCACTTTTTCGGTCATCCGACCAGCCGACGGCAAAGTGGTCTTTAGCGGACGATTGACCGGCCCATCTACCAATGCTGATACCGGCGAGTCCTTGTTCATGGCCGATTTTTCCCCGTTAAAGCAGAGCGGCCCATTCCAGATTGAGGTGGCTGGCGTCGGTCGTTCCCCGGTCTTTGTTATTGAGGAAGCCGTTTATGGCACGCCCTATGCCACCGCGATGCGGGCCTTTTATTTGTGGCGTTGCGGCATGGCCGTGGCGGTCACCAATAACGGCATTATTCTGGCGCATGGCGCCTGTCATACCAACGATGCCTGGCTGGACTTGGCCACGGGAAACCATGCGCACCAGGTATCTACCGGCGGTTGGCATGATGCGGGCGATTACAACAAATATGTGGTTAACGCCGGCGTCACCGTCGGCACCTTGCTGCGGGCCTGGGAGGATTTCGGCGATAAATTGGAGAAAATTCCCCTCGGCCTGCCGGAAGCCGGTCAGCCTCGGCCGGAATTTCTTTCGGAAGTGAAATGGGAACTCGACTGGCTGTTGACCATGCAGGCGGCCGACGGCTCGGTGTATCACAAACTATCCACGGAAAAATTTGGCCCCTTCATCCGGCCGGAAACCGAACTCCAACCGCGCTACTTTGCGCCGTGGAGTAGCGAAAGCACGGCGAATTTCGTGGCCGTGCTGGCCGCCGCCGGCCGGATTTACCATCCATTTGATGCCGCTTCCGCCGATCGCTATGCGCAGGCGGCGGCCAAGAGCTATGCGTTTCTTTGCGCCCACCCGGGCCGGCATCCGGCCGATCAATCCGCCTTCTCCACCGGCACCTACAGCGTGAATGATAACGGCGCGCGACTTTGGGCTGCCGCGGAAATGTGGGCCGCCACCGGGCGGGAAGATTGCCTGCAGGATTGTGAGACCCGTTTGCAGGCGCGTAACGCCCGCGTGCCGTTAACGTGGGATTATGGCAATCCCGAATTGTTGGGTGAAGTGACCTATCTTTTCTCCCAGCGTTCCGGCCGGGATAATACCTTGGTAACCTCCTTGCGATCGCAGGTGATGCAGGCAGCGGATACTATTGTCCGTGGCGCGCAGGGTCATGGTTATGCGCGGTCTCGCACTGTGGGTTATGGCTGGGGTTTTAACGGCCAGCTTGCCCGACAGGCAGTTTTGCTGCACGCCGCCCATGCGTTGGCACCCCGGCCGGAATATGCGCAAGCCGCGCTGGATTCCCTGGGGTATTTATTCGGGCGGAACATTCATGGCCGATCCTATGTCACTGGCCTTGGGTTCAAGCCGCCCTTGCATCCCCACGATCGCAGCTCCGCCTCCGCCGGAAATACCGGACCGTGGCCGGGGTTTCTGGTGGGTGGACCCCATCCGACTCCGGCAGATTGGCAGGATGAGCAGGCCGACTTCACCACTAATGAAATCGCCATCAACTGGAATTCGGCGCTCGTGTATGCGCTGGCCTGGTTTGCTCAGCCGGTCAAAAAAGATTTAACCACCGCATTATGAATTCAATCTGGCACTGCGGTATGCGCGCTGGCGGCGAATGGCCGCTTGCAAAAAATTGGCTGGTTGGCATGGTGATTTTAATCGCCTGATACCTGCTATTTTGCTGCAAAAACAAGAACATTTTATTTTACCAAACATATGAATCATCTACTTAAAGCTAAATTGGTTCTGGCCGGCTTGTTGCTTGCCTCCCTCGTTCCCGGCCCGGTTTCCGCTGCCGAATCACCGGATCCTTACGCCAATGAAACTACCGCCCAGCGGGATGCCCGCATGCAGTGGTTTCGCGAAGCGCGCTTCGGGATGTTCATTCATTGGGGAGTTTATTCCGTGCCTGCTGGCACATATCAGGGCAAACCAATCGACGGTATCGGTGAATGGATCATGTGTAACGGCAAAATTCCCATGGCTGAATACCAGAAATTTGCCACCGGATATAATCCCACCAAATACAATGCCGACGAATGGGTGCGGCTCGCAAAGGAGGCCGGCATGAAATACATCGTCATCACCGCCAAACATCATGACGGCTTTGCCAATTTTGCCACCCAGGCCAGCCCGTGGAATATTGTCCAAGCCACGCCCTACGGTCAGGATGTGCTAAAACCCCTGGCGGCCGCCTGCCGTCACCACGGCATGAAATTGGGCTTTTACTATTCCCAGGCGCAAGATTGGAACAACGGCGGCTCTGAGTGCAGCGGCGTTTGGGATCCCGCGCAAAAACACGACATGGATGCCTATATTGACAAGGTGGCCGTGCCCCAGATGAAGGAGCTGCTGTCCAATTACGGGGAATTCCCCGCGGTGCTGTGGTGGGATACCTCATGCGACATGAACAAGGAACGCGCGGATAAATTAATTGAAGTCCTCAAGCTCAAGCCCGGCATCATTCACAACAACCGGCTCGGCGGCGGCTACAAGGGCGATACCGAGACGCCCGAGCAATTTATTCCTGCCACGGGATTCCCCGGCAGGGATTGGGAAACGTGCATGACCATGAACGATACCTGGGGCTTCAAAAGCGACGACAACCACTGGAAATCCACCGAGATGATTCTGCAAAACCTGGTGGATATTGCGAGCAAGGGCGGCAATTATTTGTTGAATGTCGGACCGACCTGCGAAGGTCTGATTCCCGCGCCAAGCGTGGAGCGGCTCAAGGCCGTGGGGGCTTGGATGAAAGTGAACAGCGAGGCAATCTATGGCACCACCGCCAGTCCATTCAAGCGCCTGCCCTGGGGCCGCTGCACCAAGAAGCTGGCGGGCAGTGAAACCACGCTCTATTTGCACGTCTTTAATTGGCCGGCCGACGGGCGGTTGGTGGTTCCGGGACTGAAAAACACCGTGAAATCAGCCCGGTTGCTGGCTGGCGGCAAAAAATTGAAATTCACGAGTACGGCGGATGGCGTCGAAATCACCGTTCCCGCGGAGGCACCGGACAAAATTTCAGCCACCGTGGTTTTGAAAATCAAAGGCGCACCGGAAGTAGTTCCTACCCCCATTTCCCAGGAATCCGATGGCACCATTCACTTGCGGGCGAGCCAAGCGGATTTGCAGGGCGGCTTGCAATATGAAACCGGCAACGGCAAGGACAACATCGGCTATTGGACCAACCCGGGTGACACTGCCCGGTGGACGTTTAAAGTGAACCAGCCGGGCAAATTCAAGCTGGTTGCCGAGATTGCGGCGGAAGGGTCCGGCTCATATGAGGTGCTCCTCGGGGACCGGAAAATTTCCGGCACCGCGCCGAATACGCAGGATTATACCAAATTCAAACGCACCAACCTGAACGAGGAAATGGAGTTGGGTGCCGGCAGCGTGACGCTGACCGTCAAGCCGGTTCCCGCCGGCTGTCAGCCAATGAATTTGCGCTGTCTCGAATTGGTTCCCGTGGTTAAATAACTGGGGCAATCCAGTTGTCAGGTCACACAAACCAACGGATGCTCCGCACTTTGGGAAAACTTTGGGTTTTTCCAGGAGCCTCCGGTTCGCCGGTTCCATTCGCCATAGGACCAGCCTGGGTTTCGGCTAGGGTCCGGCAGTGGCTTTATTTTACGAAGGTCGCAAACTGCCCCACCGTCACTGGCTTCTCTCCCAGCGGAATTTTCGCTCGCCTTCAGTGATCGGTAAATCGTTGATGCTGGCGTAGCGAAACTTCATATACCCAAGGTCATCAAACTCCCAGTTCTCATTGCCATAGGCGCGATACCATTGGCCGGACGCATCGTGATACTCATACTCGAAACGCACCGCCATGCGATTACCTCGAAAGCCCCACAGTTCTTTCTTAAGCCGATAATCCAGTTCCCGGCTCCACTTGCGCCGGAGAAACTCCACGACCTCCGGCCGGCCGTTAATGAATTCTGTGCGGTTGCGCCAATGTGTATCCTCGGTGTAGGCGAGCGAAACGCGTTCGGGATCGCGACTGTTCCAAGCATCCTCGGCGGCTTGGACTTTCTGGCAGGCGGTTTCTTCAGTAAACGGTGGCAGCGGCGGACGTGGATTCATATGGTTGGAGTTGTGTAAACTATTTTTTCAGTGAATATGAAAAACGTCAAACTTTGTCAGGCCGCTTTCCAGCCGGCCAGGTTACGGTTCCGGGTACCAGCACACCATCGCCCAGACCATATTGGCGCAGCGAACCGGCGCGCATTTGAATCACGAGATAGACGAGCATTTGCGTGGAATTATTCCGCCACACCCGCGCAGCGGAGGGATTGATCCGCACCACCGAACCTTCGCGCACATCCAGTGTCTCTCCGTCCACTTGCATCTGTCCGCTGCCGTGGATGAAGAAATAAATCTCCTCGTTCTCCTGGTGCGTGTGATTGACCGGCCAGACTTCGCCCGGCTGAAGGGCGTTGATGGAAATTTCGCAGCCGGTCAGTCCGAGATGTTCCTTGAGGAAAAGTTTTCCGGGGATTTTTCCCAAGCCGGGCAGCTCCACGGAATGGTTGACCCAATCGGCAAGGCTGCCGGTTTCGAATGTGCTAAAAGGTTTGGTGTTCATTTTATTGGTGTTTGCCGGAAAATTTATCGGAGATCAAAACCTCACTGTCGTGCAGACGTTCGCCACGCGGCCAGGCCGCTTTCGTCGGCTTGCCGATCACGAGCAGGTAGCTCAATATGATGTTCTCCGGCAAATTGAGAATTTTTCCAACGGCCACAGGGTCGAAGCCGATTAGCGGACCCGTCTCGTAGCCCATCTCAACCGCGGCAAGCATGATGGCCATGCCCGCAAACGCTGTGGAGCGGATGCCTTCATCGCGCGTGAGCTGCGGTTTGCCTTCGTAAAATGGCGTGACATGCGAGACCATGAAGTCGCGCACCGCTTCCGGTACGTGCTGCCAGTAGCGCGCCGGCTGGTCCTTGTGCGCATTGAGGTCGGCGCACAAAGCAAGCAATACGGAGGCGTCTGTGATCTGCGCTTGATCCCACGCGGCGCCCCGGATTTGTTTACGCAGTTCCTTGTCCTTCACGTTTACAAAACGGTAGTTCTGGATGTTGAAAGACGACGGCGACAGTTTCGCGAGTTGCATCAGCCGGGCAAAATCCACCTCGGGCATGACATGGTTCGGGTCGTAATGTTTTACGGAGCGGCGGTGTTCAATAGCTTGGGCGACGTTCATAATTTTTGTATTCTACTTGAGTCTGGTGTTGGTTTCGGAACAGTTACGCCGCCAGTGCCAGCGATTTCAAAATCGTTGACTTTGACTGCGCGCCACGCAAGGTGGTCACGGTCTGTCCGTTTTTGAAAACTATAAGCGTAGGAATCGCCGTGATGCCGAAACGCGCGGCGAGTTCCGGGGCTTCGTCAATATTCAACTTGGCGATGACCACCTTGCCGTCTTGTTCGGTAGCCAGTTCGTTCAACACGGGCGCGATCATCTTGCACGGCCCGCACCATTCCGCCCAAAAATCCACGAGGACTGTGGTGGTGTTGCCGGCAATGGTTGATTCAAAATTTTCGTTGTTCAATGTCAATGTTTTCATTTTTTCTTTCTGGGCGCTGGCCTTTGTGCCAGCGTCCCATTGATTGGATGCGCTGGCCGGTAATATTCTTACCTCCATACAAATTTTTTTGTTAAGGTGTTGAGAATAGCCTCCTTCCTGTGCCGAACCACCGCGCCGCAGCCACGATGAAATTTTCCTCATTTACCTCGCGCTGAAGCTCGCGAGCTAATTCAAACGGCAACCCGGGCAGTTCGGATTGAAGTTTGGCCAGCGACATGAATAATTCCATTTGTTTACGGCTTGGGTCGACGATGCCGCCGGTTTCAAGCTGGCGGACCGTGTAGGCCTGCAGAAGGAAAACGCCGTTGGGCGCAAGTTCCAGGACAACCTTTCGATGCAATTCACGTCGCATCGCTGCCGGTATGTGGGGGAAAATTGAGACGATGGCTTGCCACGCGCCCGGTTCAATTAAAAATGTGGCAAGGTCGGCGACGTGGGTTTTGATTTTCACGCCGTGTTTACGCGCGAACTGGACGGCTTTGTTCAAACCCTCCGATGATTGATCCATCGAGTGGATTTCGTTGTCGAGCCCAGCCAAGTGCACGGAATTATGGCTTTCACCCTCCGCAACACAGAGCACGCGCCCTGGCGGAATCGGCCCTGACCGCCCCGCCAGAAATTCGTTAGCCTCGGTCCCATAGGCAAATTCCTCGTTTCAGGAGATTGGATCCATGAATGGTGGTACGTCTTCAGACGTTTTAGCCGGTGATGCATGAATTGTGCCGGTGGGGCAAAAAGCGCAACGAACCCCTATCCAAAAGCCCGAAATTGCTACGCTACAAGGTCACGGCTGGTCGTTGGTCAAAGCAATAACCTGACTTGTCGCCGTAATTCCGGCAACACGTCGCGGATGAACCACGGATTCTTTTTCAGCCAGATATTATTGCGCGGGCTGGGATGCGGCATCGGCCAGAGCTGCGGCGAAAAATCCCGCCAGGCCTGAACGGTTTCAGTGAGCGTCGCCTTCGCGCGCGAGCCGAGATGCCAGTCCATCGCATATTGGCCGATAACCAGAGTGAGTTTCAATGAGGTAAGTTCGCGCAGGATTTTCTCGCGCCATGCCACGGCGCATTCGGGTCGCGGCGGCAGGTCGCCGGATTGGCCCGTGCCGGGATAACAAAAACCCATTGGTAAAATCGCCACACGGCTCGCGTCGTAAAACGTCTCCCGATCCATGCCAAGCCAGTCGCGTAGCCGGTCGCCGCTGGCATCATCGAAGGGTATGCCCGACGCGTGAACCTTACTGCCCGGTGCTTGCCCGGCGATAAGAATGCGGGCCGCCCGGGAGATTTGCAGGACGGGGCGCGGCCCTAGCGGAAGCTGCGTGTGGCACAACGTGCAAGCGCGGATTTCGGATTGCAGTTTGGTGAAGGCGGTGCTGGTCATCATCTTATGAGGCTCGCAGATAAGATGCGGCCGGAACATGAAATCTTACCTCACCGCAGGATGCTCGCATTTAACTTGCGTCCTCGGTCACGCGATTCAGCCGCCAATTTCTTTTTGAAAAGGATGACTTGGGCCCGAATTATCTCATCGTTCGCGCCAAGAATCGCAATTGCCAGTAAACCAGCGTTTTTGGCACCCCCGATGGCGACGGTTGCCACGGGAATACCGGGCGGCATTTGCACAATGGACAGCAGTGAATCCAGGCCTTTTAAGCTTTTGCTTTCGACTGGCACGCCAATCACTGGCAATGGCGTGTGGCTCGCAACCATTCCCGGCAGATGCGCTGCTCCGCCTGCACCCGCGATGATGACGCGCAGGCCGCGTTTATGCGCTGACTTGGCGTATCGTGCCATGTCGTCTGGCGTCCGATGTGCGGAAATCACCCGGACTTCGCATGGAACCTTGAATTCCAAACAGACCTTGTAAGCGGCCTCCATGGTCGGCCAGTCTGAATCGCTGCCCATGATAATGCCGACGAGCGGCGCAATTTTTTCTTTCATGCTTTTGTTCCAAAATAAATTTCCTGCGCCGCACGTTCGGCAATGGCCAGACCTTCTTCGAGCGAATTTTCCAGCACCGTGATGTGCCCCATCTTACGCCCCGCCCCACTCATCATTTTTCCGTAGATGTGGACGCGTGCTCCCGTCATTCGCAACACCCGCTCTAACCCTCGCGGCTCGCCGGGCGCTTTTTCCGTGCCGAGCAGGTTCACCATTACTGCCGTCGGCGCGAGCATCAACGGATTGCCCAGTGGCCAGCCGAGCACGGCGCGAACGTGGTTCTCGAATTGCGAGCAGTCGCACGCCTCGATGGTGTAGTGGCCGGAATTGTGCACGCGCGGCGCGAGTTCGTTGATCGCCAGGTGACCGGTCGCCGACAAAAACATTTCTACGCCAAAGCTGCCGATGCCGCCAACTGTTTCAACTGCGCGTCGTGCCATATCAGTCGCGCGTTTGGCAACCTCCGCCGGAATTTCCGCCGGTGCTTTGACGACGTGGCAGACGTGATTACGCTGGATCGTTTCCACGACCGGATAAACCACCGTTGTGCCGTCGCGCCCGCGCGTGACGATGACCGCGAGTTCCAGACTGAAATGCCAAAATGCCTCGACAAACAATTCATTTTTCCCGCCGCCCAAAGTCTGCCAACCAGCTTCAACCTCCACTTCGGAGCGCACCGTGAAATTACCTTTGCCATCGTAGCCATTGCGCCGGGTTTTGAGCAGTAGCGGCCAGCCGAAGTCATTAGCGGCCGAAATGATTTCCGCCGGTGAATTCACTGCTCGAAATTTTGGCACGGACAGTCCGGCATTTTGTAACGCCTGCTTTTGCGTCAGCTTGTCTTGCGTGAGCGCGATGCACGCGGCGCTAGGAAATACTTTGTGACCGGCCTTTTCCAAAGCTTCCAGCGCAGTGGCATCCACAAATTCGTTTTCCAAGGTGATGACGTCGCAGCGTTCCGCGAATGTCATCAATGTCGCCGGTTCGCTCCAGTCGCCGACGATGGAATCTGGTGAGAGCCGGGCGGCGGGGCTAAACGGATTTTTTTCCAGCACCACGATTTCGCAACCGAGTGGCAAAGCGGCGATAGCCGTCATGCGCGCGAGTTGTCCGCCGCCGATGATGCCGAGCCGCACCGGAAAATGTTTTGACGCGGCCAGCTTTTGGATCTCTGAATCGTAAGTTTCGTGCATATCAACCAGTGCTTTTCATGCCTGAAGCTACGCCTTTGACCGTGAGCGCGAGCAGGCGGCGCAATTGTTCCGTGCGCTGAGCTTCACTCGCCTTGCGCCAAATGGATAGAAAACGAATTTGCAAATAGTTCAGCGGATCAACATACGGATTCCGCAGGCGAATGGATTGCGCGAGCGTCGGCTGGTTTTCCAACAGTTCCTTGCGCTCGTTGATGGACAAAACCATTTCCACTGAGCGTGCGTATTCGTCCTCGATGAGACCGAAGATTTTTTTTCGCACCTCGGCAGATTCGACCAGCGCCGCATATTGACGCGCGATGCCGAGTTCCGTCTTGGCCAGCGAGACTTCGGCGTTGTCCAGCAGCGCGCGGAAAAACGGCCAGCGCCGATACATCTTGCGGAGCTGTTCCAAGCCGTCCGGGGTTTGCTCGGCAAATTCCTTCAACGCCGAACCGACGCCATACCACGCGGAAATGAGATGCCGCGATTGCGTCCACGAAAACACCCATGGAATCGCGCGCAACTGCCGGATGTCCGCCGTGGCCGCGCGCCGCGCCGGACGCGAACCCAGCCGCAAGTGTTCGATGAGGTCAATTGGCGTCGCTTGCCAAAAATATTCTGCAAATTCCGGCGTTTCATAGACCAGCTTTTGATAGTGCGCAAAGGAAAGTTTCGCGAGCCGGTCGGCGTGCGCCTCCCACTTCGGCAATTCCGCTGTCTCGGTTTCCGGCAGACATTGCACGGCGATGACGGCGGATGTCAATTGTTCCAAATTTCTTTGCGCGATGACGGGATTGGAATATTTCAGCGAAATGACTTCACCCTGTTCCGTGATGCGCAAACGTCCGCCGTGCGCCGCGTGCGGTTGCGCGCGCAGACTGCGGTAGCTCGAACCGCCGCCACGATCAATCGTGCCGCCTTTGCCATGGAAAAAACGCAGCTTCACGCCGCATTCGTCGGCGACGCGGGACATCTCTTTTTGCGCGCGATACAAAAACCAGTTCGCCGCGAGATAGCCGCCGTCCTTGTTGGAATCCGAATAGCCGACCATCACTTCCTGCACGCGCCCGCGATGTTTAAGATGCCGGCGATATTCAACGTCCGACCACAAGTCACCGAGAATTTTTGATGAGTTTTCCAAGTCCCCAATCGTCTCGAACAGTGGCACGAGGTCGATTTCATAAACACCCGCAAGCTTCGCAAGTTTGAAAAGCCGCAAAACGTCAGCGGCACTGCGCGTCATGCTCACGATAAAATGGCTCGCGGCTTGTCCGCCGTATTCCTTCTGGATTTCGCGGATGGCGCAAAATTCTTCCAGCAATTCCGCTTCGGCATTGTCGAGCTTGCCGCTGTGATCGCGAAAATCCAATTCCGCTAGATGTGCACCAAATGTTTTCGCCTGGATCAACAGGCGGCGGATGCGGCCATTCGCGGCGCGATTCGCTTTTTGTTTGAGCAGACCTTTACGAATTTCTTCCATCGTCTCAACAAATTCCGCGTGGTCGTATTTACCTTCGGTCAACTTGCGCCGCAGCGCGCCGATCTGGTTGCGGAAAATTTCGTAGGGCTGATAAGTCTTGGCTGTCTGCGTGCGATTGTGCGGGACGGACAAATCTTCGTCCGCATCGGCGTGCGTGATTTCCTTGCTCAAATGCTCGCACTCGCGCCGGTAAAAATCCAACACCGCGTCGTGTTGCTTCTGCATCGCCGTGCGGCTGATTTCGGGCGTGACGAACGGATTGCCGTCGCGGTCGCCGCCTGCCCAACTGGCAAAGGTGAGAAACTGCCGAGTGCGTTTTACGCTGGGAAAATTCTTCGCGAGTTCCGCGTCGAAAGTTTCGTAAAAGTTCGCCGCTGTCTCGAAAATCGTGCGGTTGAAATAATACAACGCCGTGTCCACCTCGTCTAGCGGTCCGATTTTTTGCTCGCGGATTTCTTCCGTCTGCCAGAGTGCTTCCAGCACCTCATCGGGATTTCCCCATTGTTGCGTCAGCCGCGACATCTGGTTGAGCACCGCGCGGCGTTTCGCTTCGGTCGGATGCGCCGTCAGCACCGGCTCGACCTCCAACTCATTCAACACCGCCTGCAATTGTTTTTCCGTGACACCCGCCGCCTTGAGTTCGCGGAACAGATGCTTCAGCGACATCGGCGCTATGGTTTTAAACCTAAGATGCCGTTCGCGCGCCCGTTCTTCACAAAGATTCACCAGTTGAAAAAACAGGCTAAAAGCATGGGCAAGTTGATACGCCTCCTTGGTGTCGAGCCGATCCAGTAAATTGTGCTTTGTTTGAAGGCTGGTTTCACTGCCGAAGTGGCGGGCACGCTTGGATAAACGGCGAACGGTGTCCAAGTGACTAAAAACCTTTTTCCCGGCCTGTTCCAAGATGATTTTGTCTAGACGACCGGTTAATTGCCTGATTTCTTGTTTGAGAATTTGGCTCATGGGCAGTTTTATTGGGTTTCCTCCACAAATTGTTTTCCACAGTAACGCCAGAAGTGTTTAGCAGACGCGTCCATAGCAAACAAGTTCACCCAACCATTTTCGATTAGCTCCCGGACTCCCGGCTGTTTGGAGAGGATACTTTCCAGGGCGCTGCGCTCGGCCTCGATGAAAACATTCAACCGCAGCGGCTCGTGCATCCAGCGATTGCCGTCGTGGATGGATTGCAGCGGAAGGCCCGACTGCAAATCGCCGCCGTTACCCTGCCACACGCCAAACGTGCCGACGACATTGTGCAGCACTTTGTTTCCGCTGCCAAAGAGTCGGTTATTCACGGTCGAGCCGTAATATTGCAGATTGATCCAACTCGCCACGACCATCGGCGCGACCATGATGAGTTCCAGCGTGGACTTTTCGGCGTCGAGTTTCGCATCGTAATTGTGCAGAAAAGTCCGGCCACCGAGATTCAAACCGCGCGTCCGCTCGCGCGGCGTGGCGATGAACGCCGCGTTGTTCGCCAAGCCCCATTCCGGTCGCACCTGCGCCCAATCGCGGCTGCGCGCGAAAATTTTTTCGTCCAACTCGGCTTCCGGCACATCGCCGAGGCCGAGCAATGCCGCGCGTTCGCAACGCGTTTGTTTGGATGCAGCGGCGAGCCACGATTTGATTTTTTCCAAATCCCCCGACTGGTTTGCGGAAAGGTCTTTGTCCTCGTAAATAACAATTTCATCCGTGGTCGTGTTATGCAAGGCGGCGATGAAAACGGTTTCGGCGGGAATTAAAATTCCCTGTGCCTTCAGGCCTTCTCGCACCGCCGGCTGGTTCAGGATGTCCGCCGCTACGCGCGCGTTCGCGTCGCCCGTGTGTCCGCCGCATGCGCCGCAATCCAGCGCCGAGCCGTAGGGATTATTCGCCGTCGCGCTGCCGTGACCGCATATCAAAACTACTTTTGCAAAGTTGGAAACCAAGCCCATGTTTTTTAACGCGAAGGCGGCCATTGCAATTTGATCGGCGGGCGCGATGCCGGTTTCCAAATCATGACCGTGCGTTCTAGTGCTGCAAACTTCGCGCTCGATTTTCGGCACGAACTTTCCGCCGCGCGCCGCGAAGGCGGATTCCGCCCCGCCCAGCGCAAGCGAATCCTGCGCGAGCTTGACGCCGAACCACAGGCCCGCCGTCTCGACGAACGAGAAGCATGAGATGGCCGAGGTCTTGAACGAGTTCCACGCGCCGTTGACGGTCTGCCGAAAATTCATCTGCCGCAGCAGCGCGCCCTCGCCGCCCGCCGCCGTGTCGCGCAGCGACTCGCGCACTTTGATTTTTGGCGTGAGCAGCACCGGGCATTGCGCGCCGCCGGTCGGCTGGCCGAATTTCAAATACTCAATCGTCATCCCGAAAAATCCGGCGAAGCCAATCGTCTCGATTTCATCCGATTGCCCCTCCAGCGCGCGCCGGAAAATTTCGGATCGCACATCAATGCAGAAAACCGCCTGCAAAGATTTTTGTCCGGACGCGCCGGCTTTGGGTAAATGATTTTTCAGCTTCGCGATCAATTCAGTTTGGTAGCCTCGTTCCAAAGCCAGTTGCGCGACATAACGCGCGACCAAATCTGGGGAGAGATTTTCATTTTCCAGTTCTATCTGGCCGAAAGATTTTTTCCATCCGGACAAAATCTCCTCGCCGTCAAATTGGTTCAACAATGCAAAGTCATAGACAAGCCGGATGGCAAGCAGTTGCGCGAGCGAGTCGTCAGCTTGACTAGCCATTCCTTTTTCACGCACGAGAAACTGGACATAACTGCTCCAGCCGGGAACGCTCATCAGTTGCCGGTGCAAAAAATCGGACTGCAAGTTTTCCTGCACACCCAGTTTGCCGAGCGCATTTCCAACGAATTCAAAATGGTCGTCGGGCAGCGAGGCGACGAATTCGCGGAAGTTTTTCAAGCCGGTCATTTCGGCATTGGCATCAAGTTGCGCCGCCGCTTTCCACGCAGCAAACAAGCCGAGATTTCGCCACGGCATCCGCCAAGACGACTGGCCCTGGTCAAAATAGGACGAGCACCACTTGGATATTTCTTCGACCACGAACGCCGTCCAACCGCTGCCGGTTTGCGCGTCCACAAAATCGGCAAAGGTCAAAACACGTGCCGTTGGTTTTTGTGTTGATGAAGTGGCGAGCGCATTTTTCAGCTCATCTAGATTGGCGATATTTATTTCCTTTACCCAATCCGCCGGCAGATTTTTCGCGGCCAGCTTTACCGCTGCTTGAAAATCTTTTTCCTGAATCCGTCCGCTGGAAATCTGGTTGCGGTAAAATTCCGCCGACTCCAGCATTTCGCCGTGGCCGACCTGCTGCATCAGTTTCGCCGCCTCGAGAAAATGCCGGTCGCTCAAGCCCACAAACGGATTGACCGCGACGAAATTCTTGAGCGTCCACAACGGCGGAATCCGTTTGCACGCGGACTGGACGGGATTTTGAATGGCTTCGCTCATTTCGGCGATTTTAGTTTCAGTTGTTGCATTCATTTTTGTTCAGATGATTTGTTCACCGGCCAGACGGCGGCGACGAACCGGTTGGCAAGCGTGTTGAAATAAAATCCGTTCCGTGCGTGAACGTAAATCGCCTGAAAAAACGGGCGGTTCGTCCACGCGGGCAATTCCGTTTGCACGATTAGCACCAGCAGAAACAGCGCGAGCAGCGTCGCGATCAAAACAATTCCAGGCCAGGTGTTGAGCTGCGAATTGACCCACTCGTTTTGACCGATGAGTTGACCGAAAACTCGGTGCAGCGCAAAATACACTGCCACGATGGCACCACCGAAAATGCCGCCGAACACCGCGAGCTTGAGGTTGAGCGATTGACTCCACAGATTCCACAGGGCGTAGGCCAGCGCCATCGCGAAAGCGCAGCCGAGCGTGAAAAGCGCAAGTTCGTGGCGCCAATCCACGCCGAAAATCCAAGCGCAGCCGAGCGCGAGCGCGATGGCCGTGGCAAACGCGGCGGCGAGTGTGAGCGGATGCGCGTTGGGTTTTTCCGTCGGCGTCCACGCGGATTTGGCCATGCTCACGATGCTGCCAGACGACAGGAACGCGTGCGCCTTGTAAAGCGCGTGCGCGACGAGGTGCAGCACCGCGAGGCCGAACGCGCCGAGGCCGCATTCGAGCATCATGAAACCCATCTGTGCGACGGTGGAAAATGCGAGCGAACGCTTCACGCTCGCGTGCGTGAGCATCACGAGCGACGCGAAAAGCGCGGTGAAAGCGCCAAATAGCGCCAAGGTGGACATCGCCGCCGGCGACAGCGTGACGAGGGGGTTCAGCCGGATGATGAGGAAGCCGCCAGCGTTAATGATGCCAGCGTGCATCAACGCAGACACGGGCGTCGGCGTTTCCATCGTGTCCGGCAACCAACTGTGAAAGGGAAACTGAGCAGATTTCAACATCGCACCCGCGACGAGCAGGAAACAAATGGCGTTGATTTCCAGGCTGCTGGTGGTCAGGGCGGATTTGTGCAATTCATTTGCGGCGTTGAACAGCGCGGAGAAATTCCAAGTCTGAAACGTGTCGTGAACCAAAATGATCACGCCAATCATGCAAGCATCGCCGAGGCGGCTGATAAGAAACTTTTTCCGCGCCGCCAGCACCGCGCCGGGGCGGTCGGGATAAAACAACAAGAGTTGGTGCAGGCACAAGCTCGTCGCGCACCAGGCCAGCGCGAATTGAACGAGGTTGCCGGAGATAACGATGGCCAGCACCGAGCCGCCGGTCAGGCACAGCCATTTGGTGAACCGGCCTTGCGCCGGGTCGCCCGCCAGATAGTTGACGGAGTAGCGAGCAATGACCGCGAGCAAAAAAGAAACCAGCACCAGCAACACGGCGGACAAGTTATCAAAATAAACACCCAAGTTGAAAGCTCCGGCTATGGGCAACTGTGCGTCAGCTGCTCCTTTGCAATACAGGCTAACAACCGCAAACATGGCTGAACCGAACGCGGTGAACGAAATCAGTGCGCCCGTGCGGGAGGCGCGGATTCCAATTCGGTTTAGCAAAGATTCGGGCATCAGGCCGAAGGCGATCAAGGCCAGCGGGCCGGCAGCGGCTAGTGCGGCGGTAATAATCTGATGTGATGTGTTGGTCATGGCTTATATTAACAACGGCGACAGAATAACCGAAGTATCTAACTCGAAAAAATAGATTGTCCCGATTCTATCAATAGGATATTCCGATGTTATGAATTCAGCGTTTGAGAACCCGGAGTGGTTGAACTACCACCACCTGCGGCATTTCTGGATGATTGCCCGGCATCGCAGTATGACCAGGGCGGCGGAGAAATTAAAAATCTCGCAGTCCACCTTGAGCGAGCAACTTGCGGAACTGGAAGCCTGGCTCGGTCAATCGCTCTTTGACCGGCGCGGACGCGAACTGCACCTGACCGACGCGGGCCGCGTGGCGCTGGAACACGCGGAAACCATTTTTACCACTGGTCACGAATTGATGACGCGCTTCCGGCAATCCGATCAAAACCGCCAGCGCGTTTTACGCATTGGGGCGGTCGGGCCACTCTCAAAAAATCTCCAATTCGATTTCATCCAGCCGATACTGGCTGACACACGGACTAGAGTCTTCGTCACGGCTGGTGCTCTTGATGAGTTGACGAAACAACTACAGGAACACCAGATTGATCTGGTTCTTTCCAACATCCCGATACGCTCTGATCAGGATCAAAATGTCTTCAACCATCTCCTCGGCAAAGTGCCGGTGTTTCTGGTAGGCGGCCGGAAGATGAAATTGTCGCCGGGAAAATTTCCCAAATATCTGAAAGATGTGCCGCTTTTTCTGCCCAGCCGCCAAAGTGACGTACGCGCGGACTTCGACTTGATTTTGGCAAACGCCGGTATCGATCCCTTCGTTCATGCGGAAGTGGACGACATGGCTTTGCTGCGCCTGCTCGCATTATCCGGCGAGGGCTTGGCGCTGGTATCAAAAATCGTTGTTGAACAGGAATTGAAATCTCAACGAATCAAATTCATGCAGCGCGTGCCGGGGCTGGCGGAAAAATACTACGTGCTTACTGTCCGCAAGCGGTTTCAAAACGCCTGGCTCGGAGAAATAGTGGAAGCTTTCCGCACTCGTCTGAAAGAGCTCGCGCCAGCTCACGACATACCTGATGCGTGAATTTTGCAGTCTAGGCGGATACTCGGTAATAAGGATCCGCGTGATTGAGGGGATTTGCTGGATGGGATTTGTTTCAAACGGCTGGAGTTCTATGCAACGCGTGCCAGGATGAATCCTTCGCTTCAATTTATTAATGGTGCCGCCACTCTTGATATCAGCTTTAGCGTGCGAACCTCCAGTTGAACGGGTGAGCATTGGCAGAGGGCTCCGCTAAAATACCGCATTGCAGAGTTTTGCGAGGACACAGTGATCTCGGTATAGCTCACCGTAGCGGCGTCTGACCGGTGCATGCAGGTTGAAAAAGGGCCGGCGGTTGGCAAGTGCGAGGAATGCAATCGCCGGAGCCAGTTCAGCGTGCGGACCGATGTTTGTCTCGAAAATTGCTGGAATATTTCTCCTCTAATCCCTTGCGCAGTTGGCTCGTCAAATCCAGAGGAAATCCACTGCTGAATTCGCCACGGGTGTATTTTGTGACTTAAGGTTTTTAAATTCCAACGCCACTCTAAAACTTTATTTTCTTCGGGGAAAATACCTATGAGCCGAAAGGGGTTCATTCGCCGGAGTGGCAGTTGTTCCAGCGCTTGTTTGACTCCGCGGTCGGTGGTTATGGAGCTGACAGTAGTCACGACAGTGCCGCGGCTGACTGGTTTTGTTTGCACCCGCGTGGTGATCGCATACCAATTAATCAGGGCAAAGGTGGTTCCCCTGTCGTTCAGCGCAATCCAGGTTCCACCGCCGGTTTCGGACGGTGCGAGAATCTTCCGCCCCTGGACTGATTTTTCCGCAGGTGGCAGCCCGGTTGCCCGGGACAATTTTTCATCGCGATTCATCGCCAACGCGTAACCGCGTGTCCGCGGTGAAAAAGTTACGGTGCACATGATTCAATCAGCGGTAGGATAAGTCGCAGCAAGCGCTGTATAGTTGCGCCACGCGCGCCAGCATTCTAAAACCGTCATCGGCACACAACCGCGGCGGCGATTTTCTGCGCCGATGGCAAAAACCAAATTCCATTGCCGGAACAATGTTCGATACGCGGACCACAATGAATTGCGCGCGTCGTAAATACTGGTGGCTTCCGCCGCCGCCCCGTTCAATTCGATGATCTGGAGATTGGTTCCGGCCCGCAAATCTTCCTTGCTCGCAAAACGGATGTCGTAGCGTCCGATATAAAAGCCGGAGACTTTTCGGGAAATTTCGTCAATGCGTTGTTCCAGGGCAGGCGTATGGAGACAGCTGCCGTCGCGAAAAATGCAGCCTTGCGCATGGTTACCCGCCAGAACGAGCGGTTGAGCCTCATTTCTCGCCAGCACTTCGTTTTGGCGCGCGCCCAGGCGCTGCAAATATTTTTCTGCCATGAATCGGGCGCGATCGTCCTGCCAGATGAGCTCCGCCAGAGTGGATTTTCCGTCGCCGATGACCACAGGAAACACTTTTTCCGTGATGGCAAAAATACGTCCGCGCGCTTCCTGCGGAAAACGATAATAATAAATTCCAACTTCGTGCGGGCCTTCCGCAAAACGTTGCACCAGCAAGCCCGCATTCGTCTTTTTCAAATAAGCCTTCGCCTGCGATTCGCTGTGGATCAGCTTGATGCCAGCACCGCGTTGTCCCAGGTCCGGCTTCATGATGAACGGATAACAAATATTTCTGCGCGCGCAAATTTCGCGCAAAGAAATGAGCCGGGCTGTGGCGGATTCCCCCGCCAGCAACTCCGCTTCGGCGGTAAACTCAGGACTTCTTTGCATCAGATCATTCAGGGTCACCATTTTGGATTCACCTACAATCCCGCCGGAAAAAATTCCGGGGTTTGACACGGTCGGCAGCATCGCTCCCCGATATTTGATGGCAAGCCACAGATAATATAATAGAACCGGCGGATAGAACAGCCACGGTGGCCAGAATTCCCAATGGGTCAAGCGTAACGAGCGGGAGGCCACGGGGCGCCGGTTAAAATTCAGAAAAAGGTGACGGATCATCTGAATGGCGGCGAATAAAAGTAAACCTATGCCGAATAGCCAAAGACTGCTCGATTTATAGTGGCTCATCCACTTGGTGACTTGGGTGCCGAAAGTTTGTGTCAGATAAAGAATCAGGAAGGTCCATGCAAAAGCCGCCGTGCCCGTGATGAATAAAAATCGCCCCGCTGGAACCTGCAAAAAACCGGCGGCGAGAAAAGTGGGGAGGCGGGCCCCGGGAACGGCACGGCTGAGGATCAAAATTGCGCAGCCGCTTTGGGCAAACCACTTTTCGCTATCCGTCACTTTTGCGGCATATTTCCTGAAGGAAGAACGATCAAACCATTGGCGACCGGCAAAACGGGCTAGCGCGTAGAGACCCGCGTCGCCCAGCCAGATACCCAGAAAACAAGCGATAAATGCGGCGGGCCAGGAAATTTGGCCCGCTGCCAGCAGCAGTCCCGCGCCAATGGCGGCGGCATCTTCCAGTACGAAAGTGGCACAAAAAAATCCGGCGGCTTTCCAGAACGGCAGCCATTCCGTCATCACTCCGGTTGACATGGGCAAGGTCTCCGTCATCGGCGTTCACCTGGCGCTGGCGGTGTGGGCTTGGTATTTGAGTGTGGACGGCGCGACGCCAAATCCGGAGGGAAGTTTTACCCCCATGATTCCCGCCATGATACCGATGAGCGCATAATGGTGCACAGCGTGGGCCACCGCATACATGACCTCACGGCCGACAGTGGAGGGCGAAACTTGCGAGCCGCTCGTGGCATAGCACGTCTTACACGTTACGTTCAAAGGGCGCGCCAGGAGATCAGGATGCAATTCTTCAAAGCCCGCTCGCAGCCTGCGGGTCTCGTTGAGCGCGGCGAAGCGATCATTTTCAATCAGGGTGCCACGCTCCCGATGGTCATAATTCAAATCGCCTGCGACAGCCGCAGCAAGCAGCGTGGCGAAATGGTCAAGGCAGTGGCGGTAATGCCCGCCCATCGAGGCGTTGAAGGCGACAGCGACCTTGCAGGTATAGGCTTCATCGGTAATCTCCCCGAGCAGTATTTCGCCCTGGCTCAGAGTTTCAATGATGGATTGAATTAGTTCTTGGTCGGTAGTCATGACTTTTGAATGGTGAAATATTTTGCCAGGAACGGAATTTGCTGCCGATGCAGTGCGAGAGTGATCAAACTGCAAACCGCCACTGTAACCGACAGCCCGAAGAGCAAGCCACCATCATCCTGCACTACGATTCCCAGCACGGTGAGATGTGATAGGATGGCACCGCCCATGATCCCAAGCGCCAACAGCGCTCCCAGCCAGCAGTGGCACGAAGACATCAGCAAGATGGCGGCTGTCAACTCCGCCACGCCGGAACCATAGCGCCCCCACGGCTCCATACCGACCTTCGTGAAAATGTAAACTGATTCCGGCGCGCCGGTGAATTTGAAGAACAAGGTCTGCAACAGGATAATGGCCGTAGTTAAACGGACCATCCAGCTGGCAACTTTTCGGGTTTTGGTCAGCGAGTTCATAAACCTCCTGGATTCGTCGGGGCAAAGCACGCGTTCTTATAGTTATTTCCCCTTTTTGACCACGAGGCTCGCCCAATTGGCGTCGGCTTTGGCGAGATTCCCTTTGGTGTCCTTGTTGAAATCATCGCGAACACCCTTGCTGTATTGCAGCAGCAGCTTGCCATCGACGATTTGAAACGCGTCCACATCGATCTCCACCAGTTTGTTCCTGGATACTCCGTAGGCACAATAGCCGCCAAATTTTGGAGTGTATTTGGCTGGGTCAGCTTTGAACAGATCTTTATGTTCCTTGGATGAGAAAAGGTAAATGGCTCCGTCATGTTTGGCTGGAAGCTTCGGATCGCCTTTCACTGGCTTGTTGTCCGTGAAAAAGGCTACTGGATCGTAGCCCTGAATGGCCACCCCGGTTTTATCCAGATTCAGCAGGTTTTTCGTTGCGGTTTGAGCAAACAGCGGCAGGGCCAGCGTTGCTAGGACAAGTGATAGAATTAATTTCTTCATGCTTGTTTGTCGCCGCCGGGAGCGAATCCTTACAATCAATTTTTGTCGGGCCCAATCAGCCAGCCGCCGACGGCTTGGATGGGCTGGAGTTTATTCGCTTGAGTGACCCACGCCACGAGCGCGCGAGTTGTTCCCGCATTGGGTCTAAGTGCGTTGATGATAAAATGGCCTCTGGCAACCCCATTGCTGGGCGGAGTGCTGATTTCTATCAAGTGTAAAGCTACAAAGTCGTGTTTGAGCTGGTTTCCCTGATTTTCGCCAGCCTTCACATTGGAAACAATCCCCCCGGCGAGCTGTGCCGCATGAAAATCATAAGGAGCGCCGGAATTTGTTGCGGGATCAAAACTTATCTGCCAGAGCTTCATGTCACCAGAAGTTACCGTGAGCACTCCCACTTTTTTGCCATCTGATTGGGGTCCGCTTCTGCCTGTAAACCAATTGTGCCATTCCTTGCCATTGAGCACCAACTCTGGTGTATAAATACTTGCGGCCTGCCAAACTTGCGCATAGCCGCGCTGGCGCTCGGAAAACTCCGCGTCAGACCAGGCATCTTTCCAGCCAAGATGATTCCAATAGTCCACATGAAAGGCGACTGGTGCAAATTCCTTCCACAAGCGAGGCGCGGTTGTTAACCCGGACAGCCAGGTTTCCGCTGGCGGACAACTGCTGCAGCCTTCCGAGGTGAAAAGTTCCAACAAGGCCGTCCGTTCCGGCGCGCTTTGGAATAGGATGAAGTTGGTCTGCGCACTTGCTGAGATTGCGGCGGATAACAAGGTAGCTAGCATTTTTGCTAAAAGATTGCTGTTCATAAATCGTTTTTCAGGTAACGCGGCGTTCTTAGTTTCCGCTCCAACCAAAAGCAGAGAGGCGGATCTCAGCATCTCATTTAGCCAGCAGCGGGGTGATTTCCTTTTCAAATTCCGCCGGCACGGTAAAACCCAGATGTTGCTTTACGATATGACCGTTACGGTCAATGATGAACGTTGTCGGCAGGTCTTCAATGCCGCCATAGGCATCCACAATTTTGCCGTCATGGAGGACGATGGGATAATTAATCCCATGCTTCTCCGCGAACGCCTTCACCGTTTCCAAACTGGCTTCATCTACAGAAACGCCTACGACCGTGAATCCCAGTGCGGCGTATTTTTTTGCAGTTCGATGAAACCCGGGATCTCCGCTCGGCATGGCGGACACCAGGTAGCCCAAAATACCAGAGCCATCACCTTGCCCTTATAGTCGCTGGACTGAATAGTTTTGCCGTCTAAACCTTGCAACTCCCAATGGGGTGCCTGCTTCATGGCTTCTACCGGCTTCGGCTCACCCGCCATGACACCGCTTCCATTTCCAAACCAGGTGGTTAGAGTAATTGCCGTTATGGATAAGGCTAAGCCGACGGTTTTATTTTTTTCATATTTATTGGTCGACGAGCGGCCGCTATCCTTACACGATTCGGAATCTTTGTAAGGAAAGGCAACCGTGTCCGACGCATGAGTATGAAACATAACATTTTTGGATTGTGCTGCGCGTTCGCCTTGACTCTAGCTGTGGCCAGTTGCCGACCCGGCGAGAGCACGCGCTCCAATGTAACCCCGACTGATTTTACCATGAATAATTACCAACCCATACCGCCCGCCGAACGCAAACAAAAGCTCACCCCTCTGCAATATCGTGTCACCCAGGAAGCGGCCACGGAGCCGGCCTTTGCCAATGAATACTGGAATAATCACGCGCCGGGAATATATGTTGACGTGGTCTCGGGCAAACCATTGTTCAGTTCGCTGGACAAGTTTGATTCCGGCTGCGGTTGGCCCAGTTTTTCCAAGCCGGTCAACTCCCAAGAGGTGGTTGAAAAGACCGACCGTTCCTACGGCATGACCAGAACCGAGGTGCGTTCGGCCGATGCCGACTCGCATTTGGGGCACGTTTTTGATGACGGCCCCGGCCCGACTCACCTGCGCTATTGCATAAACTCCGCGTCGCTTAAATTTATTCCTTTGGCACAGATGGCGGCAGCCGGCTATGGCGACGAGCTGGCTCCGTTCGTGAAAGCGGGCCTGATCAAACCCCAGCCCAAAACTGAAACCGCGATTTTGTCCGGTGGCTGTTTTTGGGGCATGCAGGAAATTCTCCGCTCGATTCCTGGTGTTGTCAAAACCACCGTCGGTTACACTGGCGGCACGGTTCCGAACCCGACTTACGAAATGGTTTGCTCGCACACCACCGGTCATGCGGAATCGGTGCAGATTGTTTTCGACCCGGCTAAGTTGAGTTACGAGCAATTGCTTGGCTACTTTTTCCGCATGCATGATCCGACTACACGCGACCAGCAGGAAAACGACATCGGCGCACAATATCGTTCAGCGATTTTTTATACCAGCGAGGAGCAAAAACATGTTGCCGAGCAGGTGAAGCAACAGGTCAACCAGTCCGGCAAGTGGAAACACCCCGTGGTAACGGAAATTACCCAGGCCACCGTGTTTTATCCGGCGGAAGATTATCATCAGGATTATTTGCAGAAAAATCCGGGAGGCTACAACTGCCATTACCTCCGGAATTGAGCGCATGAATTCAATTACCGGCGCGCCCGAGCCGACCCTGCTCATCATCGCGGATATCAGCGGCTACACGCGTTATATGACCGCCAATGCAAAAACACTGGCGCACAGTCAGACTCTGATTATCGAGCTGGTGGAATCCATCATCCATCAGGTCGAAGCGCCGCTGGAAGTGGCCAAGCTGGAGGGCGATGCCATATTTCTATTCTGCCGGCAGCCTCCGGAAGCTGCCCGTTGGCGGGAAATCCGCACTGACATAAGCCGTAAATTATTGGAGTTTTTCCATTGCTTTCGCGAAAAGCTGGCACAGCTTGAGCGTTCCCGCACATGCACCTGCCACGCCTGCACACATCTCGAAAAACTACGGCTCAAAGTCATTGTTCACAGCGGCGCGGTGCTGTTTCACCGGGTTTTGCAATTCAACGAACTGGCCGGCACGGACGTCATCATTGTGCATCGGCTGCTGAAAAATTCTGTCAAGGCTGCACAATATTTGCTGCTCACCGAGGCTGCCCGCCAGGAATTGGAATTTCCCAATACGATCACCTTTAAATCCGGTTCTGAAACTTACAAAGACCTTGGACGGATCCAAACCGCAGTCCATGATTTCAATTGTGCCGCCGAGCCCATGCTGGCAACTGTAAAACCAGCGTACGCCACCCGCTACCGTGAATTATTGCGGCTGAATTTGCAACTTTGGTTCGCGCCGTTTGCCAGCCGGAAGAAGTTTCAACATCTGCCCACGGATTCCCGCCGTCCTGCGCAGGTGGCATTCGCTGCGCTGACTGCCTTGTTGACACCGATCTTTGTGCCGGTTGCAGTCGTGCTGACAATATTCCACGCGCTGAAATGGGCAAAATGAAATTGGAGCGCCAGGCTTGGCCCATCGCGCTTGACTTCCCGCCGGTGGGTAGTCGTTGCCCTTCTCATCGCCCGACTTCGCTCAAGCCTTATCGGCACGCTGATTCACTTCAAGATGGTGAACTGGTGGTTTTTCATTTGAAAGAACGGTTATCGTCCGGGGAGCTTTTTGAACGGGTTTCCCTGTCCTGACAAACATTTAGCAACGCCATCAAGTCAACGCGTCAAGGGATTGGTGGATGTAACGGTGACGGCCATTTGTTCCAGTCGGCGCAAGGCTCGCTCCACTTCAGCGGGATGTTCCCACGGAATAAAATGATTAACGCCCGGCAAAATAATTTTCGCAAACAAATTGGATTTCCCCGAAATAGCCAGTTGTTGCTCCAACCATGCCACGTTTTGCACTGGCACCAGCGGATCGCGGTCGCCATGTAACATGACCACAGGCACGGCGAGGCGCGGTAACTGGCTTTGTATTGCCTCCAAATCTGCGCGGACTGTGAGCATCTCACGGTTGCACTGGCGCAGGGCGCGCGGCAGCATCCATGAGGTTACACGCCAGCCAAAAAGATATTGAACCCAAAATGGGTTTTCCTGGGCCGGATCCACATCACCTCCAATTAGCAGCGCGCCCCGAAATTTTTCAGGATGTTCCAGCGTCGCCAGCAGCGCGATAGGCGATCCGTAGCTGTATGCAACGAGGAAAACGCCATTGGTCGTGGTGGACGCCAGTAATATCATCAGCGCATCCACTTGGGTTTGCAAATGCGGCCGGGTCAATACCGGTCTGGAATTGCCGAATCCTGGACGGTCGTAAGCCAATAAATTTGCGTTGGTAGACAGCGTCTTAAACTGAGCCGCCCAAACACCGGCTCCACCCGGCGAGCCATGGATGAAAATCAAGTTTAATTCACCGTGGTTCGGTGCCGCCGTTTTTTCTGCCCAGCGTACCGTAAAACCGTTCGTTGCCAGAATATGCACCGGTGCTGCGAGGCATGCGGGGTCATCGAACTTGGCAAACAAACCGGGGAACGCCTGCAGAACAGTCAAGGCCGACAAATAAAAAATGACAACAACCGCCAGCAACTTTTTCCAGCCAAGGTTATGGGTAAAGCCATTTTGACGATTTAGTGCTTAGTTGCATTGACAAGCGAAATAATATATGCCAGTATGGAGCATGTCCAGAACAGCACGGCAGATCACTTGCAGTTCGGAAGACCGCGAAAGGTTGAAGCAGTTGGCGGCCA
>CAISVF010000352.1 GCA_903888765.1 uncultured Verrucomicrobia subdivision 3 bacterium
AAACGCTTCCACCAACGGAACCGGCGCGAGCGTGCGCTACTGGCTTTGGCGGTTTGACCGACCGGATGATCCGGTTGGCCTCGAAGATTTCTGGGGCAAAACGGAAGCGCAGGCGGTGACTGATTTACAGACGGCCAATGATCCAACTGTGGGACTGGTCAATGGCCCGGCAGAGGTGGAACTGGCAGTGGATTCCTATTTCCCCAACACGATTTCAACGGTGTTGCCCGAACTGAAAGGCCGCACAATTCATGCCGGCGGACGTTGCCGGGTTTTTCTCGACGGTCATGTGCAGTTCATCAAAGATCTACGGACACCCTATTGATTGTCCACAATGGGCCCCGCCCACACCCGATGACTCATACCGCCTCCATTTTCGTGGCAACCATTTTCGCTTGATTTCTCGTGGTTAACCATGAGAATAGTCATTATTCGTTGGCGTTGCTGGTTTTCAGGGTGTTTTTATTCACAAGGCTTTGGGAACTGGTAAGACGATGAATTGGCCGGAAAAAACGAGAAATGAACCATCTTTTAATTGTGGCTGGCAGCGTTGGCCAAGCTAAGTTGTCCAATTAGGGCCATGGAGATATCCAACGAACAAATCCTGTTTTGCCTGCTGCTGGGTTTTTGCCTGAGCTACATGCTCATTGCCTCCATTCTGGACATCTGGCAGAAGCGTGGTTTGGCCGCGCGGGCGGCGGAATTTCATCATCAGAGCACCCCTAACGCCCGCCCCATCCCCCGGCTGGGTGGCATTGCCTTGGCGGCGGTATTTACCGTGATGTTTCTGTTGCCGGTGGATGTATTCTGCAATTTCCATTTCAAGCCGGAATTGTTAGCGGAGCGCTGGTCTTTGTTTGGCTCCGCGCTCGCCATGTTTGGCTTGGGCCTGTGGGATGATTGCCGGGGATTGGGGGCCAAATTCAAGCTGCTTGGGCAATTGCTCATTGCCAGTGCAGCCTGGTATGGAGGGTTGAGTATTCATGATTTTAAAGTCCCCTGGCTGGGCCAAATCTGGGATCTGGGTATTTGGTCACTGCCCGTAACGGTGATTTGGCTGGTGGCTTTGACCAACCTGATCAACCTGATTGACGGCGTGGACGGTCTGGCGGGTGGCATCTGCCTGATGCTGATGGTGCTCATGTCGTTTGTAGGCGGATCATCCGATTATGTATCCTCGCTGGCCTTGGCCATGGTAGGTGCTCTGCTGGGTTTCTTGCTTTTTAATTTTCCGCCGGCCCAGATTTATCTGGGAGATGGCGGAGCGTATTTCATGGGTTTCTTGATCGGGGGCCTCACCATTTACAGTTCGCAAAAGGGGACGGTGATGACCGCGTTGATTGCCCCCTTGTTTGTGCTCGCGCTGCCAATTCTGGATACGTCGGTGGCCATCCTGCGTCGCGGTCTGCAGGGATTACCTTTGTTTCGTCCAGACCGCGGGCATATTCATCATCGTTTGCTGCAAGACGGGGTATCGCGACGAACCCTCGTGCTGGGAGCCTATGGGTTCACCCTGATTTTTCTTCTGCTGGGATTGGCCTTGCTCTGGGGGCATCAACGTTATTTACCCATGATTTTGGGCACCGGCACGCTGGCCATTTTGCTGTTCGCCAGCCGGTTCAATTTCAGCCGGCGTTGGTTTTCAATTTCCCGGGTTCTCAACAAGTCATTTAGTGCTCGCCCGGATGTTCAGTATGCGCTGGCCCAGATTGAGTGGCTGGTGCTTGAGGGCGCGCGCGCCCGAAGCGCCGAAAGTCTTTGCGAAGACACGGCCTTCATTGCCCGCAAGCTGGGCTTTGTCAGCCTGCGCATTCGTCTGGAAAACGGTGAAAAAGTCTGGAGCCTGGGCGGAGCTTGTGATAACCCCACCGAATGCGCCAAGAATCTTTCCGGACCATTGATATTCTCTCCGGGGCCTGATTCCACGAAATTGTGCTGTTGCAAAATATTCCGGCATGCCCTTCCCGGGCATCCGGATTGTTATCTGGAGCTCCAAACCCCCGACCTAAACGAGGTTTCTCATCAGGCAAAATCCATGCCGGTCGGCAAGGGCAAAATAGAAGCGCCGGCCGAAAGGTTGATCCGCAATCACTCCAAATTTGAGATTCTAAGCGATGTGCTGGCGGAAGGCTGGGCAAAATCG
>CAISVF010000353.1 GCA_903888765.1 uncultured Verrucomicrobia subdivision 3 bacterium
AGATATTCGGACTGCCGGATTTGCTTAAAACCATGGCTAATTTGGAGCCATCCGGCGAAACCGAGGCGCTGGTATTCAGGCCGGAATAACCGGCCACCACGCGGCGCTGACCGCTGGAGAGGCTGTGATAAAAAATATCGGGATTGTTCCGGGCGTAGCTCGTATAATAGAGCGCCAATTGGTGCGGCACCCAGGCGGGCTTTGCGGTAATGGCGCGATCGGTCGTCACCGCCTGCGCCCCATACCCGTCAAAATCGGCGACATAAATTTCGCCGCCGCCAAAGCCCGAGGGCTGCGATTTAAAGGCGATCTTGGTCAGGCCGATGCCCGGCTTGTTTTGGACCGTCTGAACAATGTCGTTCGCAAAGGCGTGCGCCTGCCGCCGCAAGCTGGCACCGTTGTAACTGCTGGAAAGAATCACGCGCCGGGACATCTTATCGGTGACACTGCCACTCACACTGCCGACGCCGCTGCCATGAATCAAGAATTGCGCTGCCTCCGGCGTCACGAAACTGAAGCCCTGCACGTACAAATCAAATTTCAAAACCTCGGCCGCCTCGCCGGTGAACCCGTCTAGCGCGACGGGGATGGGCTTGGTCAGCCCCAGGATTTTGATGGTGTTTTCAATTCTAATTTCCTGCGCGCGCGCGCCCGCAAGAGCGACGGCGGCGAGGCCGATGGTTACAAGATTGCAAATATTTTTTTTCATCCGAGCATCCGTTTGGCTTTGAGGTTGAAGTAGATAATAAAAGTCCGTTCTCTATCCTTCGCCCCGTCACGAAACGGGGCGACAAAGGTCACGCGGTCAAGCGTCCGCTGGATGCTGGCATCCACCTTGGAATCGCCCGAGCGATCTAGAATGCGACTCGTGACGACGGATCCGTCGCGCGCAATAGTCACGCTGACTTTCACATTGGCATCGTCGCTAGCAGAGTCATCCGGCAGAATCCAGGCCGCCTCGTATTTGCTTTTGACCGCGGCGGCATAATTGGCATAAGACTCGGTGCTGTTGCCGGGCATTTCAATTTCCGTGGAGGACGAGGAATTATCCCGGATGGCCGTCGCGGCGCGGGCAATGGCCCGCAGTTTCGCGTCGCGCCTTTGCTGTTGCAATCTGGCCTCGTTTTCCGCCTCAGAATTATCGGGCTTATCCGGCACAACGCGTTTGACCCGCTTGGTCAAATCCGCTTTAACTTCATGCTCCTTCGGCTTTTGCTTGGGCGGCTTGGGTTTCACCGGCGTCAATGCCTCCGGCGAGAGCTTATCCGGCGGCTTCACCGGATCGGGATCAGGCTGCTTGACCGGCTCCGGTTTTACCTTCGGCGGTTCCGGCTTGGGAGGCGGCGGTGGCGGCGGCGTGACCGGTTCCGTTTTCTCCGGCTGGACCACCGGTGGTGCCGGTGGCGGTGGCTGCACGTTTTTGACTCCGCTATTGAAAGCCTCATCAATCAACGTTGGCGGAATCACGTCCAGCAACTGGGTGTCATCGGGCTTGGGCCTGGAGGTAAAAAAGCCGGGACCGACCAGTAAAATCAAGATCAGCAGCAGGTGACCTCCTGCGGTTGCGATCAGGCATTTTTTTTGCAGCCGGTTCATTTGGGTGTGGGGACCGTGCGCAAGGAATAGCGCGAGATATGAGACTGCTCGCAGCCGTCCAGCAACTGGGCCACCATTTCGTAGCGGCAATCCTTGTCGGCGCGGATATTGACCACCAGATTCGGGTTGCTCCGGAATTCGGTGCCGAGCCGGGCAATGATCTGGGGCAGCGCCAGACGCTTTTTATCCAGCGCATAATAGCCGGCCGAGGAGATTTCCACGGTGGCGATGTCGGACTGGCTGAGTTTTTTTTCCGTCTGCCCGCCATGCGGCAGCTTAAGATCAATGCTTTTTTCCAGCAGCGGCGTGGTGATCACAAAAATGATGAGCAACACAAACGCCAAATCCAGCAACGGCGTGATATTGATATCACTCAGCGTCACGAGATGACTGCGTTGGGAAAAACGGCGCATAATTTTAGCTAGCCACCGATAAACACCAATGGACACCGATGTTTCGGAATCTGAAAACCTTCTGGGTGATTTTGCATTTGTGTTTCATCGGTGCCCATCTGTGGCTCACTCGTCTTTGAGAAATTCCGTCTCCATTTTGGAGACGAGCTCCTGCGCATAGTTATCCAACTCGACCGTGAAGGTGCGCAGGTTATGAACCAGCCAGTTGTATCCAAACATGGAAGGGATAGCCACGAGCAGTCCGGCGACCGTGGTGATGAGCGCGGCCGAAACGCCCGGTGCCATGGCGGCCATCGTGGCCGACCCCTGCTGGGCGATGCCGGCGAACGTGCTCATCACGCCCCAGACCGTGCCCAGCAAGCCCATAAACGGCGCGCC
>CAISVF010000354.1 GCA_903888765.1 uncultured Verrucomicrobia subdivision 3 bacterium
AGTCCGACAAACTCCTAGCCCGAGCGTTTGCCAACCGGCCTTCTTTAATAGGCTTTTGAGTCCTGACTGGGTTCACTCTTTAAAAATGTTTTGACCGCAGCGCAATTGAATAACATCGGATAATCCCTTTGCAACTCTTCGCGAGGGACCTTGCCCCATAACGCCTTCATCCAGCCATTGGGAAAATCTTTGCACTGGTGAGGTTTTACGGGCTGAATGGCACAGGCATTGCCGTCGAGAAAGACGCAGGCTCCTTCCGGTTGTTCCACCAAAGCCAGTCCGCGCCGGTCCTGCCGCAAGCGGGTGAAAGTTTGAATCAATTCATTTTCGCTGATGTTTTTATAGGCGGCGATGGCTTGGATGTCACCGCCCGAAAGGACAACTTCGCCCGGCCAGCGACAACAGGCGGTGCAGCGTTGGCAATGAATCACCATGAAGTTTCAGCGAGGTGCAACTTGATCAGAGCAGTTGCACCAGTTTCACCAGTCCGTAAGCAATCCCCGCACTGACAGGCAGCGTGAGTATCCAGGCCCAGAGGATTCGCTCTACGACGGACCATTTCAAGGCGCTCCAGCGTTTGGCGGCTCCGACTCCCATGATGGAGGTGGTGATGACGTGCGTGGTGGAGACCGGCATGCCTAGCATGGCGGTGCCGAATAGCACGGTGGCCCCGGCGGTTTCGGCGGCGAATCCGTGGACCGGCTGAAGCTTCACCAGCTTATGTCCCAGTGTTTTGATGATGCGCCACCCGCCAATGGCGGTGCCGGCCGCCATCGTAAGGGCGCATATCACTTTGATCCAGAGGGCGATTTCGAGAGTTTTACCCGGCAACGGTTCGTCGGTTTTTAAAAAATGCAACCCCTCCGGCAGGTTGGCAAAGGTGCCAGCCTTGGTGGCGGCGACCAGCGCGAGGGCGATGATGCCCATGGTTTTCTGCGCGTCATTGGTGCCATGGCTGAATCCCATGTATCCGGAGCTGAACAATTGCAAAAAGCCGAAGGTTCGGGTGACGGTCATGGGGCGCCATTTTTGCAGGCTCAGGTAAAGCACAGCCATGATGAAAAAGGCGATCAAAAATCCCAGCGCGGGCGAGATGACCATGGGAATGACCACTTTGTAAAGCACGCCGCCACCGGTCCACCAGTATTTTCCGGGTTCGGGGGCTTTGCTCCAGATGATGGCGTGCCAGTTGCCATGTGCGGTGGCCAAGGCTGCTCCACACAGGCCCCCGACCAGCGCATGACTGGAGCTGGATGGCAGGCCGAAATACCAGGTTAGTAAATTCCAGAAAATGGCGGCCAGTAGGGCGCAAATTAGCATCTGCGACGCAAAATCCGGCGGGATGAGCTTGGCATCCACGAGGCCGGACGCAATGGTTTTGGCTACTGCCGCCCCGACCATCGCACCCAGCAGGTTCGTTATTGTGGCCAGAATAATAGCCTGGCGCGGGGTAAGCACTTTGGTGCCAACAACCGTGGCTATGGCATTGGCCGTGTCGTGAAAACCATTGGTGTAGGTGAAGATCAAGGCCACCAACACGACAGTTAAAACCAGAAGCATGGTCGTCAGGAGTTTTTTAACACGATTTGGGAAATGATGTTGCCGACATCGCGGCAGCGGTCGATCACTTTTTCCAGCAAATCATAGAGGTCTTTCAAGACAATGACTTTCACCGTGTCATGGCCACCGCTGAAGAGGTTACGGTATAGTTCCATGATCGCGTCGTCCGCCTCTCCTTCAACCTGCTGCAGGCGGTCGTTCCACTTTTTGACTTCTTCGAGATTGAGTCCGGCACGGAGGCATTTGACCAGGTTGACTACGCACTCCGTGGCGTGCTCCACTAATTGGATTTGCTGCGAAAAATTAACGCCTTGAATGTGCTGGGGTGCGAGTTGAATGCGTTCGCCAAACTTTTCCACCGTTTTAGGAATGCGATAAAGCGCCAGCGCCAGCGCATCAATGTCCTCGCGTTCGAGCGCGGTGACAAACGTAGTGTAAACGGCATTACGAATCTGGCCCGTGATTTCTTTGTCCTTGCGGCGGGCACGGGCGAACGTTTCCAATTCCACCGGTTGGTCGAGCGACTGGCTCAATTTGACGAGGGACTGCACACTGTTATGGGCTTCGAGCGCGCTCGCCTCCAACAGGCCGAAAAACAAATCTTCTTTGCCAAGCAGTTTTTGTAGGGAAAACATAAATTAAATTGTTTGTTTATGGTCGCAGATCGTGAAAAATTAGCGCCCCCGATTTTGCAATTTTTTTGCCCGGGTGCAAGTCACGAACCATCAAATCCGGGAATGTCTGCTGTATGAGTCAAGAGTCCAGAAAAAAGGCTATCCAACACGGCGGCATCAAAAAAGGACGAAGTCAGTCGGTCAAGTCGCCTATGAGCGCGACTCTGGGCGCAGAGCATCTGGGACATGTCGTCCAGTCCATGCCGAGCTTCCCGCTGGCAAGGCCGTAGCGAACGACGAGTCGCATGTTCAGGCAATCTGTGCCATTGCGGTACACGTCTGCACAGGTTGCTTTGGGTTTTCCCCCGAAGTGGACTCAATATGAATACAATTTATAAAAAGTATAAAGCAGCCCGAGTGATGGCCGGTATTGTCATATAATGTCACAATTTATCGCGTCGAATTTTTGTACTTACTATTACAAATACTCTTTTTATGCATCCTTGCCTAGCAGCCTGTCGGACTTAGTTTTTGGGAAAAGCTGAGGTGGTTGTGGTAGCAGCCCCGGGGGCTGGGAGAATGAGTTTTTATTCGGCCCCGGCGGCTGAAAGTTGCCAGTATTCCGGCGTGTCCGGACGCCTGGCTTTG
>CAISVF010000355.1 GCA_903888765.1 uncultured Verrucomicrobia subdivision 3 bacterium
GCGAGAATGCCCTGCACCAGATGCGCGCTCGCCGCCAGATCGCAGACGGCCAGACCCATTGGCGTGGGCGGACGGTCAGCATCGCCGCTTAACCAGACGAGGCCACTGCGGCTTTGCGCCAGCAAATCCTGCCCCGGTAAATCCGCCCACGGCCCGGTCGCGCCATAACCGGTGACGATGCCATAGACGAGCTTCGGATTCAGTTTGGCGACATTCTCGTAATCCAGGCCAATCCGTTCCATCACGCCGGGCCGGAAGTTTTGGATCAGCACGTCGGCGCGGGCGAGCAGCTTTTTCACCTGCGCGAGATGCGCGGGGTTCTTGAGGTCGGCGGCGAAGCTTTGCTTGTTGCGATTGATCGAGTGAAACAGCGTGCTGTCGCCATCGAGCTTGAGGTTGGTGATGTAAAGTTGACGGCAGATGTCGCCCGTTCCGGGGCGTTCAATCTTGATGACGCGCGCGCCGAGATCGGCCAACCGCAGCGCGGCGCTCGGGCCCGCGAGAAACTGGCTGAAATCAAGGACGAGGAGGCCTTCGAGGGGATTCATGATTTTTTGCGGACCAACAACAGATGTTCGCATGCGAGGACGGTTTCGCTTTTCTGGTTGAACACCTCCACCAGTTCGCTGACGACGCCGTGGTTGGGTTTCTTATGTTCGCGCTTTTCCTTGATGGTTACGCGCACGCGAATGGTATCGCTGATGAACACCGGCTTGATGAAACGCAGCCGGTCGTAGCCGTAGGAAAATGCTTCGGGATTGATTGAGCCCGCCGTCATTCCGACCGCGACGCTAAAAATCAAGGTCCCGTGCGCGATGCGCTGTTGGAACGGCTGCGTCTTGCACCATTCGGCATCCATGTGATGAGGATAAAAATCGCCGGTCTGGCCCGCGTGCAGCACGATATCCGTCTCCGTGATGGTGCGTCCCAGGGTCTCGCGGGTCTCGCCGGGAACGTAGTCTTCGAAAAATCGGGATTGGATCATGGTATCAAATTTTTTGGGCCAAAGCTGTTCGATATAGTTGGTTCAATTCACGCGCAGCGTCTGCCGGTTTGGTCTTTCCAGCAATGCAATCGTGCGCAACCGGTGTGCCGGCGTCTTGAAACGCCATGTAGCCGGGAAACTGCGGACGCACCAATGCCTCATCAAGCGTCGGGAGCGTATCGCGGAAAAAGTTGGTGCTTGCAGCGTTTACTGCGTCATCCAGCCATGCGGTCCGATGCCCGGGTTGCCCGCCCCCCTGAAAATATATTCCTTGTTGCGTCTCCGGCGACGCGGCAAATGCCGCGAAATCCATCGCTGTGCGCGGATGACGAGTTTGAGCCGATACCGCCACCCCGGCACCACCGAGAGTTGAGCGTAACCGCTGGCCATTAAACGTCACCAACCCGCCCGCTTTCAGCAGATATCGCGCATAACGCGGACGCGAGTAATTCGAGTAGCCATAAGCGAAAGGACAGTAGGCTGCTCGCGGATCATCCGCCTGCGCCATCCATTCGTGCGTGCGGATTGGATTCCGCCCGAGGCACGCCGGATCGCACCGTTCCACGAGACGACGAAGCTCGGTAAGTGCCTGCGCCAATGCTTCGTCCGGCGCAATGGCAGCACCGGCAAAAGGTTGCTGCCCGAGCGCCGCGCTGAACATGTAGCTGTGCATCAGCACATCAATTGGAAACGCGGACACCGTTACAAAGCCGAGCCGCGCGAGTTCCATCACCTCTTCCCAAGTCTGCGGCAGCGTGAGCTGGTGTTTCACCATCAAGTCCGGACGCCAGGTGGAGATGGGGGTCGCGGCGTCGGTCGCGAGGGTCCACTGGTTGCCTTTGAAGCGATAACTCTCGTGGGAACCGCCGACCGAATTCGCCGCCTGGTCCGCCAGAAATTCCGTCGGCAACCAGTCCTCATAAGGCAGTAGCAGACCTTCGGTGGCCGCGAGCGCGGTGTGCGGATGGTCCATGATGATGAGGTCAAACCGGTCCGCGAGTTGGGCCATGGAGGCGTCGGCAAACGCCTGCAATGAGCGTTTTTCCCAGACCAGGCTGACGTCAGGGTGGAGTTCCTCGAAGCGTTGCCCGGCAGCCACCATGGAGGTGAAACCGCGCGTGTGATTCCATGCGATGCCGCGCAGCGTGATCATGGCCGGGAAAATTCGGAGGGTTTCACACCGCCCCGCGCCGACGATGCGTAAGCCGCCTCGACCACCTCCATGGTGTGGATGACATCTGCCACATCGGTCGGCATCTCCGCGAGCGAGCCTTCCTGGTGCCGTTGCACCTGTGCCATCGAGCCGATAAACGCCTCAGGAAACCAGGAGCCCGGGAGCGATTCTGAGATCCAATCACCGGGTTGGCCCTGCTCGTCCAACCGGCAATATTCAAAAGTATCCCCGACGCCCTGCGGATAATTCATCAGGAGACCAACCCGCGCCTTGATGGCGCCGCAGGTGCCTTCCCATTTCAAATAACTTTCCTGGTGTTGCGGGCCGAATCGATGCATATGGTTGGTGGTGATCGTCGCGCGCACCGGATCGGGGTAATCCAGTATCATCGAACTGCTGACGGAGGCCAACTCGGGCAGCGCCGGATGCGCATAGGTGCGGGCATAAACACTGCGGGGGTCGCCGAGAAAGGAGCGAAACAAATCAACATAGTGCACGCTGTGATAAACGATTTCCATGCGCGGCAGGCCATTGAGGAAAGGAAATAAATGCCAGGGCGTCATCGTGGTCAGCCGCATTTCCATATCAATCAAATCACCAATGGCGTGGGATTCGATCAGGTGCCGTGCCGCCATGACGAATGGCGCGAAGCGTAACTGGCAATTGATGGCCGCGTGCAAACCCTGCTCCTGGCAGACCGCCAGCACTTCCCGCGCCTGGGTCAGGTTTTCGCCCATCGGCTTTTGAATCAAAACATGGGAGCCGCGCGGCAATTTTCGTAGCGTGTCGGCAAACAGCGAAGCGGGCAGGGCCAGATCAAAAATCACATCCTTCGGCGCCGCCGCGAGCGCCGTCTCCAGGTCGGCGAAAACGTTCGGAATCTGGTATTGGCTGGCCAGCGATTCGGCCCGTTCCCGCGTGCGGTTGTAAAGTCCCCAGACCGGAAAGCCGGCCATGCGATACGCGGGCAGATGCGCATCCTTCACAATGCCGCCGGTTCCGATAATGAGAATCGGAAAACGGCGCACTGGCAAAATCGGTTGATAGGGCAGATTCATGCCGGCGTTTGATTAAAGCTTGATACCAGATTAAACACCGGAAACGGGCCGGTCGGCAACTTCCATCACCCCTTATTTTGCGCCACCCAGTACCTGTAATATTGACTGTATTCGGTAAAAAAAGTTATATGTCCCAACAAATGAGCCTGACTCAACCCTTTCGTCATGCGCTGCCGGTAAATGAATCCCTGTTCCATGAGGCGCTGTACCTGACGCACGCCGGCTGGGAGCTGGTTGCGCCGGGCGAACCCTATCCCCAGCGGGACGCGCCCTTTTTTTATTTCGAGTGGCGGGAAGGTCGCACGCTGCCGGAATTTTGCCTCGCCATGGTGGTCGCCGGCAGCGGGGAATTTCAAACGCGCCTTTACCAGCATCGTCTTGTGCCCGGCGACGTGTTTCTTTTTTGTCCCGGCGAGTGGCATCGTCATCGCCCGTCGCTGCGAACCGGCTGGACGCTGATGTGGATTCATTTTAATGGCGACGAACCGTTGCGCTGGCTGCGCGCTGGCGTGTTTAATTTTCCGCAAAACCTTCCTGAAATTGAAAACCGGAAATTGTTTCGCGCCCAATTTGAGCATCTATTGGCCAGCGTCCACCGGAATCCATCCACCAATTCCGCCAACTTTTCCCGCCAGGCTGTCGGTCTTTTGTCTCATTGTTTGATGGAAGTATCCGGCAACCCTCAGCACGGTAAAATGGAAGTGCCGGATAACGACTGCAAAGCGGCGGTGGAATACATCTGGAATTTCAGTCATGACATCGTGGACGTTCCTTCTGTCGCTTGCAAAGTCGGTATTCCCCGCCGTACTCTGGACCGTCGCTTCAAGGCTGCCACCGGTCGCACCGTGCTTGAGGAAATCCAATTCTGCCGGGTTTCCCGCGCTGCCAAACTGCTGCAGGAAACCACCCTGACCGTAAAACATATTGTCCACCGCGCCGGCTTTCGTAGCGAAGAACACCTCCGGCTGGCATTTCAAAAGACGTTTGGCAAATCACCGCAAGCCTTTCGCCATCAGGGCGGACCCGGACTTGCCGCAAAACACCCTTCGCGACCAGCCAGCGCCGGCAAACCTTTGAAGCCGGAGTGACGGGGCGGGTTGGTTATCCCCGGGAAAATTCCTCAACCGCCTCAAACATCGCCACGATGTTTTGCGGCGGCACATCGGGGAGAATATTGTGGACCGTGTTGAAGACAAAGCCGCCGCCAGGCATCAGAATTTCCAGCCGGCGTTTGACGTGGTCCTTGATCTCCTGCGGTGTGCCCTGCGGCAAAACGCTTTTGGTATCACAGCCGCCGCCCCAGAAACAAATATCCCGGCCAAAATCAGCTTTCAATCCCTCCGCTTCCATCCCTTTGCAAGTCGTTTGCACGGGATTAATGATATCAAACCCTGCCTCAATCAGGTCCGGCAACAAGGCCCGGATGGAGCCGCATGAATGCAGAAAGGTTTTCATTTTTGAATGCTTATGCACATAGTCGCACAAGATCTGGTGCCGCGGTTTGAAGAGCTTGCGGTAGGTCCCCGGCGACATGAATGGCCCGCCATTTGTGCCGAGATCATCGCCAAAGCGGATGATCTCCACCACGTCGCCCACCGCCCGGCAGGTTTTTTCCAAAGTCGCCAGATGGCGCTCCATGAGCGCATCCAGCAAAGCTTCGACCTGTTCCGGTTCGGCCACCAGATCCATGAGAAAGTTATCCATGCGGCGCAGAAAAGTTCCCCACTCAAACAGATTGCACCCGATGACGACCATGAGGGCCCGGTCGCTGGTGCGGCGCAACGCCAGCGCCTGGGCGCGGAGCGTGTCCCAAAAACCGGGATCGCTGGCGTGATCCCACGGGCTATGCACCAGCGCCGCCCAGAGAATTCTTCCCATCTCGTCTGAAAGCTTGCTGAAATCTGCCGGGTAACCATCGAGATACGGAAAGTAGGTTTGATCGTAAAAAGTTCCACCCGTCGGCATGTGCGCTATATCAAGTCCATCTTTCATCCGGGCGATAAAGGAGCCGTCGGGCTGCCGTTCCGGATGAAACCAGGCTGGCTGCTCCGCGATCTGCCCGTCGGTCAGCACCGTGGGCTGCCAGGCGGAGGCGTCGGCATTGAAGGTCCGGCCGATATCCAGCACATCAATATGGAAGCGGTCGAGCAGCGCCTCTTCCGGTTGCGCGAGTTGCTGCACCACGTCATATATCCGGTTATGACCCTTGTTCCATCCGAGGTGGCGCTTTAGATTGCCATAGGCAATGGCTGAGATGCCGGAGCTGGGAGTGGCTCCCAGATCCACCGGCACCTTATCCGGTTGGCGATGTTCGATGGCGGCAAGAATACGTTCACGTGAATTCATAGGTATTACGGAAAAGACGGTTGCTGGGTAATCATCACAAGTACAGGTTCAGTTCCCTTTCCAATGATGAACGGTGTCCACCATGGCCAGAATATTCTCCAGCGGGGTGCCGGGCTGGACATTGTGGCAGGAAGAACAAATAAATCCGCCGCCGCCCGCGCCTAAAATGCGCAGGCAATCTTGCACTTCCGCGCGCACTCCTTCCACCGTGCCGCGTGGCAGGATGCTTTGATTGTCCACGCCGCCATGGAAAACGACCCGGGTACCAAACTCCTTTTTCAGTTCCACCAGGCTCATTCCCGGACAGGCGTGTTGAATGGGATTCAGCACATCCACCCCGCAGTCCAGAATTGGCTTCAGCAAAGGACGTGCGGCGCCGTCGGTGTGATAAAATACCCGCAAGCCGTGCGTATGGATCAGGTCGCACCAGCGCTTCAGGCGCGGCTGCAAATGCGTTTGCCACAGGCGCGGCGACATCAGTAGGGATTTCTGCCCGGCGATATCGTCGCTGATGAAGACCAGATCCAAGTGCCCTTTGGCCAGGCCGAAAAACTTTTTCATCATCTCCGTCTGAATCGCCTCGACCCGGTCCAGAATCGCCTCCACCAGTTCGGGATTCTCGACGAGATCCATCATCGCCGTTTCCAAGCCGCGCAACTGGCAGTAAATTTCGAAGCACGAAACCCACGGGCCGATGACTGCGTAATCCGGCGACGCCTTTTGTGCCAGCGCCACGGCGGCGTTATAATCAAATCGCTCCACCTTCGGCCACCAGGGATATTGCTCTAGTGAGGCCGGGGAATTGGAATCCGCCAGTGGCGCGGAACCAAACTCCGCATAACTGGCTTCGCCGGCTTGAATGTTCTGGAGCGGCACGCCCCACATCGTGCGCTCCCCGCCGGATTCCGCGCCCGCCCCGGACTGCCCGCCGGCGCGTTCGCCGGCTTCGGTGCGGTAGTCCATAAAATCCCAGACAATCTTGTCGAGTCCCAGCGCTCGCCACATCGCGAAGTCATTCGCCACCTGGAAATGTTTGCGCAAAGCAGCGGCAACTTCCGGCGTGTGCCAGAGATCCACTGGCAGACGGTCCACCGGCTGGCGGTTCAGGACGGCAAGAATGCGTTCTTTGGGATTCATGGCTGGATTAATTTTTCATCAGCGAGTAGCCGTCGTTGGCCTGTTTCAATGCCTCGTAAAATGCATCCAAACTTGCGAGTGTTGCGTCCGGTGGCAGATCGCAGCCGGATGAGAGAACGAAGTTGCGGTGCGCTGCTGTAGCCCTGAGCAATGGCGCGGTCTTGGCTGTCATTTCGGCGGGTGGCATTTGCACGAAGACGCCGGCGGGATCAAGGTTGCCGCACAAGATCACGTCCGGCGCCACCTTGTTGAGTGCGGCCTCGATGTCCATCGGTGCGCCGAAATGAAACGCCTTCAGCCCGGTTTCCTGAATGGCCGGCAAATGTAATAATTTCGCGGCGCAATTGTGGAGCACGATGGTGAATGAGGCATCGCTCACTTCAGCGGCGAGGCGTTTGATGTAAGCGCTGGAATAAGCGGATAATCCGCGCGGCGAGAGCAGGCCGGCGGCAGGTTCGGCCATGATGATCCCGTGTGCGCCGGCGGCGCGGAACGCCTTGAGGTAGTTCATCAGAAAGGCGGCGCATTTTTCCAGCAACGTGTGGATCAGTTCCGGTTCCGCGATGGTCAGTTCCATCGCTTCGCTCACGCCTACCAGGCGGGCTGCCAGCGAGAACGGGCCGATGCAGCCGGCGAAAACAAACGGCTGGCCGGGCATCTGCCGGAGCAGGCGCACCGCTTCCAGGTAAACGCCCGTGCGCTGGTCGCCCGGTTCCGGCACAACGAGTTCGTCCGCCTGTTTCTGGCTTGTGATGAGCCGTCCCGTCACGGTGGGTACTTCCGAATCGGAAACCGCAATGGTGCAACCAAAGGCCTCTGCCTCGGCGCTCAGATCCATCGCGGATA
>CAISVF010000356.1 GCA_903888765.1 uncultured Verrucomicrobia subdivision 3 bacterium
CGCTACAAAAAGCTCTTGGAAGAACACGTTGAGGACTTGAGCTCTCTGCAACGTCTTTACTACGCCTCACACCGCTATGCGTTGCTGCTGATGTTTCAGGGGATGGACGCAGGCTGTAAGAACGGGGCAATCCGGCACGTCATGTCCGGGGTCAATCTGCAAGGATGCGAAGTGTTCAGTTTCAAACAACCGACCGCCGACGAGCTGGAGCATGATTTTCTCTAGCGCACGAACCGTCATCTGCCGGAACGCGGGCGGATCGGCATTTTCAATCGTTCCTATTACGAGGATGTGCTGGTCGTCCGGGTGCATCCAGAAATTATCCCCAGCCAGGGGTTGCCAGAGGAATTGCGCGACGAAAAAACATCTGGAAGGAGCGATATCAGTCCATCACGGATTTGGAGCAGCACCTGCATGCAACGGAACACGGGGCATCAAATTTTCCTGCACCTGTCGAAAGACGAACAGCGAAGACGCTTTCTCGAACGCATTGATGAGCCGGACAAGAACTGGAAATTCAGCCTCGCGGACATTCACGAACACAAATTCTGGAAGCATTACATGCAGGCTTACGAAGATTGCCTGACCGCGACCAGCACTCACGAAGCGCCCTGGTTTGTCGTTCCCGCTGATGACAAGGAAAATGCCCGGTTGTTTGTTTCCCGAATTGTCCTTGATACTCTCAACGGCCTAAAGATGGCCTATCCCAAAACCAGCGCGAAAAGGCGACGAGAATTAAACTCCATCCGCAAGCTGGTGGTAAGGTGAAATTTGATCTGTCGTGCTGGTGATATTACCCGAACCGGAATTTAGGAAACCCGTCTTAATATGAGGGTCGAAAGAATGTCACTTTGCTGCCAGTTGAGCATCTAACCGGGTGCAAACTTTCAATTCGACGAAATGCTCGCGACGATCATCTGACAAGGGAACGGCTTTCACGGCCAGTTCTTCGCCGTCGAGAAAGAGTTGATTCGCCTCGGCAGCATCGGTTGCGAGACGGCTGATGGTGATGTGATAAACAGTCTGGCGGTAGCGGTAATGGATTTTGTAAGTCGTCCAGCTTTTCGGCAGGCGAGGAGTTAGCCGCAATTGATCGCCTTCGAGATTCACGCCCAGCAGGGTTTCAATCAGCAACCGATACATCCAGCCGGCGGAACCGGTATACCACGTCCAGCCGCCCCGTCCGATGTGCGGCGCGACTGCATAGACATCGGCGGCGACAACGTAAGGCTCGACTTTATAGGTGGCAATCTGCTGGGGCGTCCCGCTGTGATGAACGGGATTCAGCAGCCCGAACAGTTCCCACGCGCGGTCATTTTCACCCATCAACGCAAAGGCCATGACAGTCCAGATCGCGCCGTGCGTGTATTGGCCGCCGTTCTCGCGCACACCGGGAATGTAGCCTTTGATGTAGCCGGGATTCAGAGTCGATTTGTCGAATGGCGGATCAAACAACTGGATTAGTTCATCCTGGCGGCGAACGAGGTGCTGGTCCACGGCGCTCATCGCCTGGCGGGAACGATGCGGCTCGCCGGCTCCGCTAATGACCGACCAGCTTTGAGGTAGGGAATCAATCTGACATTCGGGATTGGTGGCGGAGCCGAGCGGACCACCGTTGTCGAAGTAGGCGCGGCGATACCATTCACCATCCCAGCCGTGCAGTTCGATGTTTGCCTTCAGTTGTTGCGCTTGCATGACGCAACGGTCGGCGAAAGTGGGGTCACTGCGTGAGCGCGCCAGTTCGGCAAACTGCGTTAAAACATCGTAAAGAAAGAATGCGAGCCAGACACTTTCTCCGCGACCGTCCTTGCCGACAAGGTTCATGCCGTCATTCCAGTCGCCGCAACCCACCAGCGGCAGACCGTGTGCGCCAAATTTCAGTCCGTGCTCGATGGCGCGCACGCAGTGTTGGTAGAGCGTGGCTGTCTCTTCAGACTTATTCGGCAAATCATAGTAAGATTCCTCATCCGGCTTGACGGGCCGGGCTTCGAGAAAACTAATTTTCTCGTCCAGCACGCCGGTGTCCGCAACGCACGAGACATAGCGGCAGGTCACATACGGCAGCCATAGATAGTCGTCAGAAAAATGTGTCCGCACTCCGCGACCGGACGGCGGATGCCACCAATGTTGCACATCGCCTTCGCGGAACTGGTGTGCGGCGGCGCGGAGCAGATGCTCGCGGGTCAGCGCCGGTTCGGCATGGACCAGCGCCATGACATCCTGCAACTGGTCGCGAAAACCG
>CAISVF010000357.1 GCA_903888765.1 uncultured Verrucomicrobia subdivision 3 bacterium
AAAAATGCTTTAGGCGGCGATTATCCTGTTATTAAAACAGTTGGTGATAACAGACATTTGAACATTACTACTTCTTTCATGAAAGGAGAAGACAATGCTGATGAAGCTGTGCAGACACAACTGTATGCCGGACTTAAAAAAGTATTGCCAAATATTACCTACAATGATTTTGCAAAGAATTATATTCAAAGTTCACAAACTGTTCAGCCTTCAATTTCTGAAGGGAAGCCAATACGTAAAAGCAGAAATTGGGAAAACTGAAATTGGGAAATGGCGGCTAATAGGAAAAGCCGGAGAGTGGCAGCAGAAAAAATTAGTTTAAACGTCCGCCCTCATCCCTGCCTTCTCCCTCATGGAGAAGGGGAACTTGTTTCCGTTGCTGTTTGACTTGGTAGCGCTTGAGGCTCATCCAGCGAGGTTGTAAATTAAAAAAGCAGAAATTCAGTAAGCTGAAATGGGGAAGCGTTGGCGGTGGGCAGTTTCACGCGTAGCGAGCGCGCGTTTGCCTTCCCCAAAGCGCCCACCAAATTATTCGTGTTTTTCAAATCAGCCATCGCAAATGCCAACAGTGCTAAAGTGAGCACTATTTCGCGGCACCCTGCGTGTTCCACGAGCCCTTCCAAAGCGCCAGAGGGCTGGCGCAGTCCAAGACGCTTCGCGTGGTTCGGGTGCCATCGGTCAACGCGCCAGCGTCTTGGGTTGCGGCGGCCCTCCGCCGCTTTTCTCCGTTCCCACCAAAATATTCGTGTTTTTCAAATCAGCCATCGCAAATTCCGATATGGCCAAGGTGAGGTTGTTTTGCGTCGCCTTACGTATTCCGCCCGGCCTTCCAAAGGGCCAGGGGGATGGCGCAGTCCAAGACGTGGCGGGTCTGCGGCCAATTGCGCGGCACGCAGCCAGACGGCCAGTTAGGTGGTTTTGATCATTCCTTGGAATCGCCACCAGCCGGGGGGTTATCAAGGGTGTCTTTGAACGGAAATTCTTTTGACGGGGTGTGTTGCGCCAGCATGATTTTTTCCAATTTCGCCACGAGATCGGGATGCGCGGAGGCAACGTTGGCGGTTTCCCCCGGATCATTGCCCAGATCATAAAGCTCGGTAGTCGGTGCGGCGGGCTTCCTGGGCGTTTTCAAAAGATGCAGCCGCACCAGCTTCCAATCGCCGACCCGCACGGCTTGCATGCCGCCGACGCCGTGAAATTCGCGATACAAAAACGGGCGCTCCGGTTGCCGGCCACCCAGCAAGGTCGGGGCGAAGCTGATGCCATCGGCGCTTTTGGGGATTTCATCCTGGGCGCCGGCGAGCTCAAGCAACGTGGGGAACCAATCCTCGAAGCCGGTGACGAGCGATGACGTGGTGCCCGCCGGAACATGACCTGGCCAGGAAACGATGAGCGGCTCGCGAATGCCGCCTTCGTAGATGTCCTGCTTGTAGCCGCGCAGCTTGCCGTTGGATTGAAAATAAACCGGGTCCACTCCCGAGAGGGGGAACACCGCGCCATTGTCTGAAGTGAAAATAAACATCGTATCGTTTTCGAGGCCCAGCTCCTTGACCAGCTGCACCATTTTCCCGATATCGCGATCCATCCGGGTGATCATGGCCGCGTATGCCGCGCGCGGATACCGTTGCGGCAAATAGCCGTTGCCGCCGGCATAGGGCCGGTCGTCGAGTTTGCCGCGGTATTCCGCCAGTGAATCCTCCGGCACTTGCAGGGCGAGATGGGGCACAGTCGTCGGGTAATAAAGGAAAAATGGCTTGTCCTTGTGTTCGCGAATGAATTTCAGGGCGCGTTCGTTGCAGAGATCCGGCGCATATTGTTTACCGATGAAACTGGCGTAGCTTCCCGGATCGTTCGGGTCCGCGCCGGGCGCAATGGACAGCCCTTCCTGCTCCGAAACATTCGTGTTGCCGGTCAGAATAAATTTTTCCTCGTCCTCATTCAGATATTGCGGAAAATAATTGTGCGCCTGCCGCTGGTCGTTAAAGCCGAAAAAATGATCAAAGCCGTGCTTCAGCGGATCGCCTTGCGAGCCAACGCCGCCGAGACCCCATTTGCCAAAGGCGGCGGTCGCGTAGCCAGCGGATTGGAGGGCTGCGGCAAGACTCGGCTCCGCGGCCGGAAGGGGAATCTGGCCTTGAAACGAATACCAGGTGCCGATTTCGTGATTGTCGCGCACGAACTCATGGCCCGGATGTTTGCCGGTGATCAACACGCAACGCGAGGGCGCACAGACCGGACAACCGGCATAATGCTGCGTGAATTTCATGCCGCCCGCCGCCAGTTTATCGAGCGTGGGCGTGCGGATGATTTTCTGCCCGAACGGACCAATATCGCCATAGCCCAAATCATCCGCCAACACGAAAATAAGGTTGGGTTTGCGCGCGGCGGCGGCCGGGTTCAGGCTGGCGGCAAACCAGAGAGCAGCCAGCAGGAAAATAATCCGGTTCATATATGGGGGAGTGGTTGGAGTTGTTATTAAAAGACCAAAGACGCGTTTAGATAATCCTAAGTTACCGCATAGGAGCAAGCAACCCGGCGGTTTTCACGGGCTTTCGGCCACTACTTTGCCGTTGATGAACAACACCTGCCGACCGGTCTGGCCGTTGACCGTGGCGGCAACGTGAGTCCAGGCGTTCAGGGGAAATCGGGCGTTAAAAATCAAATGCGGATCGCGCGTGATGAGGCGCAATGAGTTACCCGGATAAGTATCGAGCAAATAAGCCGAGGCCGCGCCCACGGGCGATTTATCAATGATTCGCATCCCGCCCGCCGGTGACGACGCCGGCCGAATCCACGCGGCAAGAGTTATCCCGTTAAGACAATTGAGTTCGGTACGATGGGGAATTTCCAGATAGCCGGCACCGGTAAAGTGAAACATCTGCCCAGCCAGGCCGCCGGTAGCGGGAAGGGTTGCGACCGGCCCGACGTGCTGCAGATTAAAACCTGAGCGCGCGTGAGCGGCGGGCTCGCCCGCGAGGGAAAGCACGGCGTCGGGAGGGTTAGCCCCATCAATAGAATGTGCATCCGCCAGCCGCTGTAGTTCTCCGGCACTGAGCACCCGATTAAAAATCGCTACGCGCGCCATATCACCCATGAAACAATGATTGCCCTGGCTGTCCGCACCAATCCGCAACGGCAACGTATTCGGCTGAAGGGCGGAAGGCGGTTGAATGACCACCGGTTCAGCCAGGTTGGCCGGCTCAGGCGGAAATCCGTCAGGCTTCACGAACGTCGCCTCAATGACAGCACCTTGCTTTACCTCAAGCTCAAAATTCTGACCAACCTTTTTGACGCCGCGCACATTCCATGCCGGCTCGCGCCCGCCAAAGTTATCGAGGATGCGGATCACCCCGGCGCGTCCGGCAGTGACCCGCAGCCAGGTTGTGGCGTTATGCTCGCGCCGGGCGGAAACGCAATGTCCCCCTTCGGCCCGCAGATCGGTAAACGTTGCCTCGTGCCACCGCCAGGGCGTCGCCGGGAAAATGCGAATGGTTCCCCACTCGCCACTGCCCGGCCGGCCACTCCAGCTTTGCAGCAACATTTCGTGAACGGCTTCCATCGCCAGAAAATTGCCTTCCAGCGTAAACGGCCGGTAAGTAAAGCCGCTGAAGCCGGACCGGGTTTGATCGCCATTTGCATGAAAGCCATTGCGCAGGATGAACGCGCGCGAATAGATGTCGAGGTTGCGCAAGGCCGTCTCGGCATCGCCCACGCGCGCCCGCAGGCAGGCCATCCAGGAAAAGCTGTAGCCGCACCAACCCCCGGTGCCTTTTCCAGCCCAGTCTGCCAGACTGGCCGCAATGGTCTGCCGGTCACGCTCACCGCCGTCCATGGTGATGGTGTTGAAGGGATGAAGCGCGATGAGATTCGAAAGATGCCGGTGACTGCCGGGCAGGGGCGTGGATTCATCCAGCAATAGCGCGCCGTCCGGCTTCAGGTGAAAGTCGCCCAGTTGCCGGGCGGTATCCGCCCAGCCAGCTGCCGCTGGGGAATCACCGGTGGCCAGCGCCATTTCCGCCAAGGCGAGAAAGAGCATTTTCATGCTGGCGAGATCGTAATTGCTATTGGGCTGCAGAAACGCGCGCCGCGAGTTGTCAAAGATTTCGGGCGAACTGGAAAGCGGCAGCACCAGCCGGCCGCTGGCGTCCGGCTTGAGCAAAGCGCGGAGGCAGATGCCGATTTCGCGGCAGAAGGGATAGGCCCGGTCGCGGAGAAAAGCTGCATCACCGGTCACGCGCCAGTGCAGATAAAACAGATGCGCATTCCAAGCACCCATGGTGGGCGAGAGACTGTATTGCCCCCAGCCGCCGAGTGGCTGGCCAGCCAAACTCATCACCCCCGGCACCGCCGCCCCCGGGGCATCGTAAAAACTTCTGGCAAACCGGCGAAATACCGGCAGCCGGTCCCACAGGTAATCAAGAAAACAAAGACCTTCCGCAAAATTTCCGGCCGTGCGATAGGCCAGATAAGTCATCTGGGTATTGAGGTCGTTGTGGTAATCCCCCTTCCACGGCGGCAGCGAGCCGGCATCGGCCGACCATACGCCTTGCAACGGCATTGGCGGAGCCCCCCGGCGCGAGGCCGCGCCGTAAAAATACCGCACCAGATAGTAATGCTGGAGAATATTGGTTTCCGGCAACGTAACTTGTGAACGCCCCCAAAAGGCAGCCCACCATTTCGCATGTTCGGCGAGGAGCTGG
>CAISVF010000358.1 GCA_903888765.1 uncultured Verrucomicrobia subdivision 3 bacterium
CAGCCGACAGCACCCGCGCCATTGTATTGACCAATCTCAACTTGTTTGGATCCGCCACCCTTAGCAATGGCGTGGCCAATCTTGCCAATGGCTTGGGAACCATTGTTTACGCCGGAGACGCCACGCATTTCACCGGCCCGCTAGTGACGTCCCTGAGCACAACTCTCCAGGCGTATTCCCAGACAAACCTGGGTGGCAACCCAACCAGTTTCAACGCCGCCCAATTTGTTTTGGACAATGGCATCTTTCAGCCGCTGGCGTCCCTGACACTCAATAATGCCAACAGCGGCGTGACCATTAATCCTGGCGGCGGGACGTTCAATATCGCCTCCGGGCTCACCCTGACGATTGCCATCCCCATTACCGGAACCGGCGGCCTCACGAACCAAGGAACCGGGGTGCTGGTCTTTTCCGGAACCAATACCTTCACTGGACCTACCGTCATCAATGCAGGTACGCTGGTCTTGGCGGGCCACGGATCCATCGCCAACTGCCCGGACATCACGCTCGCCGGAGGCGCAGCGTTGGATGTCTCCAGCTTGAGTGCGGCCTTTATCCTGAGCAGCAACCAGAGTTTGAGCAATAGTGCCGCCGGCGCCATCCTCAACGGCACCAATAACACCGCTTCGGGCACGCTGTCGCTCCTATACAACGGCATCAGTCCTGCAATGATCAGCACCAACGGTGCGATGACGCTGGCTGGCACCACGCTCTTAAAGATTAACAATATCGGCGGACAACTGGCGATAGGTAGCAGCAATAAAATCCTGGCCCGAGCCTCCACCGGTAACACCGGTTTAATTACCGGCACGGTTCCCGCTTCGGTAATCGTGAGTGGCAATGGCGCGGCCGGTCCGGTAGCGCTTCGCCTCACGGGCGGAGAGCTTTATTTAATCGTGAATCCGAATATACCAGCCACCGGCACCAATATCACCTTTAGCGGGAGTGGAAATCAATTGACCTTTAGTTGGCCGGCGAATTACCTCGGCTGGTTGCTGCAATCCAACCCGATGAGTCTGGCCATCACCAATGACTGGTTCACCGTGCCGGGTTCAGCCAACACCAACCGCATCCAAATCACCATTGATCCGGCCAAGCCAAATGTATTTTACCGGATGCGCGCCCCATAGCCGTGTCGCGGCTGTCGCCTTGCCACCGCCAGGACTCGTTTGGGCTCGCCATTCTACAGAAAAGATGTAGCGATGAGCAGCGAGGATTTTTGGTTTTTGGCGAGGTATTTTTTGAGTTTGCGGCGCGTGGACCTTTCATTTTGGGAAAGCCATGAGGGTCGTAATACTGTGCGTGGGCCTCGTTTGGCCGAGGCTGGCGACGCCGTGGCATTGGGTTGCCAAACCTGCCCTGGCCGGAGGATGCCAAAGTCCTGATCGGACTGGTTGTTTGGCACCCCACCAACGCTTGCTCCCAGCGCGTTTGAGCTTCCGAAATCCCCACCTTCGCTATATCCTCCGGCCTGATGTCGAAGTCACAGAAAACCCACGACGCCCATCACGGCGAAAAATCTTTTGGCGACATTCCTACCGTGCTGGATAAAATCCTCCGGCACGACACCCTCTGCGCCGGAACTGCCTGCCTGCCCTTCCGCATCGCTGGCGTGTTCAAAAAATTGCGCCTCGGCCGGAAACCCGGGTTTGAGGATCTCGAGCAGAGCCAACTTTTTTATTCATCCCCGCCTCGTGGCAAGGCTAACCCGATTGTTTCAGCATTTTTAAACCTTTCCTGGCGAATGGCTGTGAATTTTTTGATAAATGCCAGGTCCGCCAGGAATTTTATTCCTACCACGCTTTATGAGAGACTCGAAGAAAAAACTAATTGCCAAGCTAAGGTATAAAAAATATGCCCCCGTTGGGGGAATAGTAGAAATCGCGCGAAAATTGCTGGCCGGCTCCGTCACAATTCGCCAATTGAGAGAGCAATTGTCGCTCAGTCGTGAGTGCATACGCCAGGATTTAATATCCTATGTAGGTGAGAATCGTTATACCAATTGGGCCGCCAATAAAAAGCTCCAGAAAGCGATGAACAAAAAGCCCCAGACACTTTCCGCTGAACAAGCTCAACGCTATCTGAAAAGTGTGGGCAATCGGGCGGATTATGCGGACCTCCGCTTCCTTCTAGGTGCGGGTCGTGCTGCGGGGTTTAATTTCAACCTAAAAGTTTCTCGGCGGGTGCGGCCAAAGCTTTATACGTCATCGGGAAAGCCTGTCTTCATGCGAATCGCAGTTCCCGATGGTGAAGCGGCCGAGCACGGTTTTGGCCTGCATAGGTTCAACATTTCGGGCGCGGTGACCGGCAAATTCCCGATTGCGATTTTTTTGCTCAGAACAGGAGCCATGCGAACCCTGTACATTTTTCGGACCAGCGATTTAACAAAAGTCCGGAGCCTTGTGCTTCGCTATAAGTACTTGGATAGAAAGTCTAAATATTCCGCAGCATTGAATGACTGGGCGGCGCTTAACGATGTTTAAAAAACCATCTCGGCCGGAATACGTTTGTGAAAGTTCAGGCACATTTTCATTGATCTCGCTTCC
>CAISVF010000359.1 GCA_903888765.1 uncultured Verrucomicrobia subdivision 3 bacterium
CCCTAAAAAATTGGCATCATACGCATAAAACACTACCGGAGTGTTATGGCGATATTCTTCCCCCAAATTTTTAGGGGCAAGGTAATCCGCGCCCAAACCATAACCAATGGCGGGAACCTGCCAAGTATCCCCCGCAGTTCCACCAATCACTGGGTGGGGATTATTTCCAACCGGACCGCCGGGCGAATAGGCCAAAGCCGACCCCAGCAGGCCAAGAACGGCCATACCCACCAGCAAAATTGTTTTCATCACTCGTCGCATATAAAAATTTTTACTGGCGCAGCATCGTCACCCGATAGTAACCGACGGGGCTGCCGCCCACATTAATTGATTTGCTAACCCCGTCCGCAAAGATCGGTGCACCAAAATTGCTCCAGGAACCGAGATTGGTGGAAATCTGGACTTGATAGGTGGCCCCCGGCTGCGTATTCCAATTCAAGAAGAAGCCTTGGGCGTTATGGGTCAAGGTTTGTTTCAACCAAGTGGCAGGGTTCAGGGGGTTGCCGCCGCTCACAAAAACTTTCCCCAAGGTCAAACCAGCAGTGCCCAAAACTGAACCGGCCGGCGGCCAATTATTTGAATAGAAGATACCATTAACGTATCCGCCATAATACTGCGCCATCCATTCATAAGGAATGCCACCCCACTTAAGCCCTTTCCAAGTAGAACCGCTGGCGGAGGGAGAAAGCGGCGATCGTTTGCCATCGGTGCGGACGTAATCCACCTGAAAGGAATGCGTACTGTTCGTGGTTAAACCCAAAGCCGCATTCATGGTCCACTGATTGCTGGTGACAATGCCGCCGGGCGTGGCGAGGCCGTCCACATACACCTCATAATTCGAGACGGAAATGCCATTCAGAGTTGCCCAGGAAACTTGCAATTGGGGTTGATAAACCCCGTTACTTAAAGTGAACGGTGCATAAACAAAGGGAGCGGACAACGGTTGCAAAATAGCAGCACCATTAATATACCGCTGCGCATAAAGGTCAAAACTATTGGCACCACCGGTGAAACTGGTCCATACAGCAAGAAACTGGCTGCCGCCATCCGAGGCCACACACGGCTGCATTTGCTGGCTCACCGTTGAGGTATTTACACGAAATTCCCCGTTAACCAAACTACCATCCGCATGAACATATTGGCCATACACCCCTTCCCGCGAGCCGTCCTGCCCGAGGCTCGTCCAGACGGCCAGATAATCTGATCCGATGGCGGCTAACCGAGGGGCATACTGGCTGCCAGAAATGTACGAGTTCAGACGAACGCTGGTGCCACCAACTCCCGCCCCAGAATACGGACGGGCAAACACGTCCCATACATTGGTGGCAAATAAGGTATCGCGGGCGCTCCAACCAACCATGAAGCTGCCATCGGAAGCAGCCGCCAAATTTGGATTGGCACATGGACTTGCACCGGCATTCACCAAAAATTCATTGCCAACCGACGTCCCACTGCTTTGATAAAGGCGGGCATAAATATCAACGCTGGGTGCCAAAGCACTGGCGGCTGTATAATATGACGTATTGGTCCCCAGCGGCGGAGCAGTGACACGCTGCTGCTCAGAAACCCAAGCCACAGCGAAACCGCCACCATTTAAAGCTGCAACCGTCGGGGTTCGCTGGTTATAGTTCGTATATTGATTAACCCGGAATTCGCTTACCACCGTCCCTCCCACAGGGGATAGAATTTTGGCGTAAACATCCAGCAAGCTACTGGCACCGGCCTGATTGAAACTGGACCAAACCACCACAATGTTGCTGTTATTAAGCACAGCCACCGCCGGATTGATCTGAAAACTGCTTACATTAGTGAACCCGCTCACGGCGACGTCATTGGTGGTAATAAACGTATTCGTAGGAGTCAAAAAGCGCGCGTAGATGTGCTGATAACCTTCACGACCGCCCTGCCAGACAAATACCGCCCCGCCGTTTTTGAGCATGGCCACGCGTGGATTTTCCTGGTCATAGGTGCCTTGGACGTTTACCCGGAAAGGACTGTACAGACCGGATAGCGTAGAATCCATGTGCCAGGCACTGATGCCCCAACCGTCGCCATCCGTGGCGTTGTCCTGCCAGACCACAAAACCACCGTTCGTGGAAAGGGACACATCGGGGAACATCTGATCCCCGGGCAAGGATCCCACCACGGAATATTCGATGCCATTGGTGGTGTAATAGTTGGTCTGGGCGGCAGCAGGTAGCGCCAAGGCCAAGGCGAACCCGATGGTCAGACTCAAGATTAAGCTCAAAATGCGGACGTGCGATGACATCATGGAACTGGAATATAATAGACCACGGGGCCGGATTTGTCGAAAAAATCCGGCCACCGCCGCAGGGGTTTCCCCGCTGGCCCCGTTGTTAATCAAACTTGGCAAATTCATTTTCAAATCAACTCCGCCTGCTGTTCGCGGGGCACCCCGCCCAAGGCGGCCAGCATGCCCTTGAAACCCCACTGCTCAAAAAGCATCCGCAACCGTCCGGCATCTTCCGGCCGCAAGGCCAGTTGCTCCGGCACAAATTCACAGGGCACCGCCATAAGACGGACCATTTGCAGGTTTCGCCGGAGGTTGGCCACCGCGCCCTGCAACGACGCCCGCAATTTATCCGATTTCACTTCCGGCAACCGCTCTAATAATGCATCAACCGAGCCAAAATTTCGTAAAAGATCGGCGGCAGTTTTCGGCCCCACGCCAGGCACACCGGGAATATTATCCACGGCATCCCCCATCAACGCCAGCCAATCGGCCACTTGTTCCGGCGGCACCCCGGATTTGGCGACCACCTGATCCCGGCCCCATAACACTCCCGATTTATCGTTCGGATTCAATAATCCGACTCTGGCCGACACCAACTGCATAAAATCCTTATCGGCACTGGCGATAACAACATCCCAGCCGGCCAACTCGGCCTGCCGCGCAAGGCAGCCGATGTAATCATCCGCCTCAACCCCCGATACACAGTAACTGGCCACACCAGCGGCGGCCAGAAACTCGCCTATCGCATCCAACTGCGGCCGCAAATCATCCGGCATTTCCGGGCGCTGCGCCTTATATTCGGGCAGCAGCGACACGCGCTCAGCATTCAAACCGCCATCCCATACCACAATCAAGCCAGCGGGAGCCAAGGCCACCCGCATTTTTTCCAGCATCTTGATAAAGCCATAGATGGCGTTGGTCGGCCTCCCATCCGGCCCCCGCAACTCACGGATGGCATGAAACGCACGGTAGGCGTAGGCATGACCATCAACGATCAGCAACCGGCTCACTTGGCCACAGCCGACACGGGCACCTGCTTGACCGTTTCCGTGACCTGACCGGCACCGGGCGGTTGCACCGGCGTGGAGGTTTGGGCGAACGGCAATTGATCATCGGAATGCACCCGGTTTCCGGCCGGATCCACCAAAGTGGCGGTTACAAAGATCATCAGATTGTCCTTCGTCATGGACTTACTTTGGCTCTGGAAAAAGCGGCCAAACAGAGGCAAATCACCCAAAACCGGAACCTTGCTCTTGGTATTCTGAACGTTGGAGGTGATTAAGCCACCGAGAACCACGGTCTGATTATCCCAAACATTGACGGTGGTGACGACCTGGCGGACGGTGAATTTGGGCAGCACGGTCGGCAACTGCACCACGTTCAAACTGCCGGTCACGTTGGGCAGAACCAAATTATCGTAGCCGCCGAACTCTGTGTCAGAGGGAATCAGGGCCAGATTGATGGTAAAGCCATCCGACAGGACATATGGCACCACGTCCAAAATGGGTCCCGTTTCCACGGCCTGGGTGATGGGGATGATAGCCGAAGCGCTGGGGGTAAAAGTATTGTTTTGGGCGGAGGCGGTCAGCGCGCCACCCAACAACACCAAACCTAGAGCCAATTTAAATTGCGAATTCATGGGTAAAAAATTCATGGTCATTTCGTTTTAGAATTTTACGGGGTCGCGCCACCACCGCCGCCAATGCCGCCGCCGCCAATGCCGGTGGCAGAAGTGCCTTGCTGGAAGTTAAGACCAATCACCACGGTTACGACGGAGGAAGCGCGCATTTGCGTCTGGCGACCGCTCATGGTCGTCACTTCGGGTTCACCCAGATTTTCCACTCCCGTGCGAGACTCCAGCGCATGCAGCACAACCTGGAAATTGGGATTGGTCATGATTCCGGTAATCGCGGCGGTGGTGGAACCGGCGGTACCGGAAGCCAATCCGCTAGAGAAAAGTTGTTGTCCGCCATCCGGAAGAATTTTGGCCGGCGTAGCTCCGGGAAAAGCCCCGAGCGGATTCGCCGCCGTTTGTGATCCGGTGATCAACGAACCAGGATTACCCGCTTGGCCCACCACGTTATTATTATTCCCCATATTGAATTGGCCCAAGTACCAGTCAAAACCCAATTGTTTGTTGTCGTTTTGGGAAACTTCAATAAAACGGGCCTTGATGTGAACTTGCGGAGGGACTTCTCCGAGAACTTCAATTGCCCGTTCGATGGTATCCAAATCCGTTTCGGTGGCCTTCACGACCAATTTACCCAAGCGATCGTTGAAAAACACGGCTTTGCCGGCCGGCTGTACCAGATTAACGCCCAGAGCCGTAAAATAGGCACGAGCCGCAGCACTCACCGTTTCAGCCAACGTGACTTGGGTGACATAGTTCAAGCCGCCCTGCCCACCGACATTGCCGCCGCCACCGGCACCACCGGCTCCGGTTTGATTGGAAAGCGGGTTAACGGAACCCTGACCGCTGCCGCCGCCGCCGCCGCCGCCGCCACCACCACCGCCGCCGCTGCCGCTGTTGCGGAAACCGCCGGCTCCGGAAAACGCATTCACCACACCCACCACGGCACCATTATTTTGATTTTGGCCACCGCCACCGCCACCACCACCACCACCGCCGCCAGAACTACCACCGCCGCCGCTGGAACTGTTGTTAACCGATCCAAAGCTGGAGGAACCCACGCTTTCCAGACCGGAATAAAACATGTTGGGATCAACCCGGAATGTGCGGGTAAACAATTGCGGAGTTTCCGGGCCTTTCAAGGAAAACACGATCGCAAATTCGGTAACGGAATACTTGATGGGGTGATCTGCGACCAATTGAATGGCATCCAAGACATCCGCCAGCCGGACATCGATCAAACTGGGGATTTTAATGGTAACCGCAGCCACATCCACGGCTTCGGCAGCTGCCGGAGCAGAGGCCACCGGCAAGCCGGTGGCCGGATCCACGGCACCTGCTGCGGCCGGCTGGCCGGGAAGGCCACCAGCACCACCACCAAAAGCTCCCGCACCGCCACCAAAACCACCAGCACCACCACCGCCAAACCCACCAACTCCCTGGCCCTGCGGAGCCGCGACCGGAGGACCGGACTTATCCTCGTTGGGATTAATTAAAAAGTTAATGCCTTTGCGCTCGGGATCCCGCAAGCGGGTTTGCTCGGATAAATTGCGCAATACTTCGCTGAGGGGAATGCCATCAAAGGAGACATTATCCAAGCGAATGCGGTCCAACTTGGCAAGAATGGTCTGCCGCCCAGGGCCGGTGTACACGGCTGGATTGGTGGCATAGGGATTGGCTTTACTGGGATCGGTCACGTTTACGGCCACCACCGGTTGAGTGGGTTGGACCCAGCGTTTTTCCACGTCCGCCATGCGGCCTTGGGTATCCACAGTATGCTGAGCGGATTCACGGGAAAACTTGGCCTGTTGAATCAGGTTCATATAATAAAAGGAGGCAGAGTTATCGGGATCCAGCTTGGATGCCTGCTTTAAACGAACCTCCGCCTCTTCGAATTTTCCATTTTCGTACAACAGCTTGCCATCCTGAACGAGTGTCGCCGCCTGCTGTTTCTGTACCGCCAGCATCGGCCGCAATTCCAAGGTGGCGGCATCCGGCATGCGGCCCTTCATCTGATCAATCATCTGATCGTTGCGGCGTTTAAAGGCAATGACCGCAGCGTTTTTAGGATCCGCTTTCACGGCCTGCTGAATCTGCACATTGGCTTCAGTCAAGTCACCATGACTTTGGGCATCCCGCGCCAGAATCAGGCGCGTGGCGGACAAACCGGCCACCGCCTGGGAGGTTTCGGTATTCACCCCGGCGCCTATTTCACGGGCGAGGCGGACGCACTCCTGGTACAGCTTGGCAGCGAGCACGATGTCGCCGCGCTGCTGGACAACGCGCGCATCGGCCAATTGCTTGCGCAACACAATGGTATTGTGCTGGCGCAAAACAGCTTCGTTCACCGCAACGGCGGTGGAGTCCTGCGCAAGCACGGCGGCCGGAGCGGCAAGCAGGGCGGCGAGTCCAATGGAAAATAAGGCGGCTTTGGTCATGGCAAATTCAGGTTCGTCTCAAATTGACGCGGTTTGATAATTTAATAAGTCAGGGGACAAAGGGCAAAGAATTTTTCTTCTGGTTTGATTCATCCGACAGGATCAACTCATTTTGGCTCACTTCCACGACGGCGTAATCCACGCCACCAAAAGCCACCTTATCGCCCACCCGGCGGGACTTGAATACTTTCTTTTCCGGGTCATAGCGAAAGTCAGCCATATAACCATCCGTTCGACGCCATGGCTTGTCGCGCATAATCGTGGCTTCCTCGCCGGAATCCAGCAATTTTACCGTAACGGATTCCGGCGAATCCAATGGACCTTTGACTCCCACCACCGCAAAAATATCGTTGGGCTTTTTTTCATCCGGAGAAACAAAACGGGATTGTTTCTTGCGCTTGGCAGGAGCGGCAGCGGCCTGTTTTTCCACGCCGATGGTGTAGCGCGCGCCCAACTCATTGGTGGTTACCTGATCAATGGAGAGCACCAGGTAGAGCGGAGTGATCGCGGTGACCGTGGCGGCTTGAACCCCGATTTCCCGGCCGGTGCTGATCTTGAATATCTGGCCATCCGGCCCCTTCTGCCACTGCATGGGGTTGAATAGCTTGTTGGTATGCTCAAAATCCAGGACATAGGTTGATTGATGCCGCGCCATGGCGGTATCCTGCAACGTCAAATCCAAATTGGTCAGGGGTTTCACCTGCGGATAGAGGACATCCTGCGCCCGCTGCTCCATGGCCTGCTTATCCGCCGCCACGTAAAACAACATGAATACCAATACACCGATCAATCCCACGAGCATGACGCCCAGCAGAATTTTTTCGTAATGTTTCTTGAGCAATTCCATTTTAGCTTTTCGGGAGCGGTTTTACGATATCCACTTCAAGCGTAATTTGCAGCAGTTGCTCCTTGAGCACCGTCTGTAAACCACCTTTGCCGACCGCAGGCTGGACCGGTTGCAGGGGCGGCTGCTCCCCACCCGGCATCATGCCGATTTCACCACGCATGAGCCCACCGCGGGGAAAATAGCGCCCCTGAATTCCTTGCATGGCCGCAGCAGCTTCGGGGGTGGCATCACCATTGGGATTTGAATTGGCGGCAGCGCCGGCCGGCTGGACGTTAATGGCTTTAATAATGAAGGGGTTTTGCGATGCAGCAAAGCCGCTGCAAACCCGGGCCAATTCCGGCGAAAAGGAGCGAAAGGTCAGAACATACGGGGTGATGACGGCCAGATCGTTGGTAATCGGGGTTAAATCGGTGTAATCCGATTGCACGCCCGAGGCATCGTCATCGGAAACCCGGAGACGCTGAATGCTGACCAGCGCATTGATGCGGGCGGCAAACAAAATTTCCGACATCGCCTTGACTTCGCCCAATTGCACCGCCAAGGGGTCGAGGCTGGTTCCCGCAAATTTCACCAGGGAGCGCTGCGCAGAAAAGGAGAAATCGTATTTAGGCGGCAGAGTGACACTGGCGCTTTCGGCCAGATGCTGCATGGTGTCAATGGTCTTGCGCAGGGCAGCAGCATAGGCTTCGCTGGTAACGGGCTTGCCCTCGGGGATGGACGGTACCGGCTTGAAGGTATCCGCCGATTTGGCAATCCATTCGCGGAGCTGTTTTTCCTGTTCCTTGGCAATCTGGGCATTATCAATCTTGTCGTTGCCGGGGGACGGTTTCTGAGCGGCCAGCGTTTTTAGCGTATCGTAAATTTCGTTTAATTTAGCGGAAGCATCCGAGTTGCGAGACCAGCCTTTGTAAATGAAAAATCCGGCTGTTCCCAGCAGCGCCAGAGCCAAGGCACCGCCTACAACAAAGATAAGATTTCGTTTGATCCAGCCCATATTAAAAATTTAAAGGGTTGAGCGGCACCACATTAACCGTGAAGGTGAAGGTGCCGTTGGCATCGGCTTCCGAAATATTCGCCGAGAGCTGGGTTGCCTTGGGATCCACCAGCGGCGAAGCCTTGATCTCATTTTCCACCGCGTAGGCGATGGAAGTATTGGCCGAGGAATCCACCGAGGTAAGACTGACCGCGCGACAAACGATGGTGATGGCATTCGTGCTAGCCGTGGCGGCAGCCCCGCCGGCAGCCGGGTCCGGGGTGGGCGGGGGTGCGGCCACCGGCATACCGCGCATTCCCGGCATCATTCCGGGCTCGCCGCGCATACCGGGCATCATTCCCGGCTCACCGCGCATCATGCCAGGCAGGCCCATTCCCGGCATTACTCCAACCGGAGCGGCAGCACTCGACGAACCCAACGTGGTGGAAGACGTGATCTGTTCAATCCAAATGCCGGCTTCGGTGCCTGGCTTTTGGGCGGACAGTTTTTTCTTAATGTCCAACTCAGAACGAATAAGGGCCATCCGCATTTCCCCCAGAAAATCGCCCCAGTAATATCGCTGCTGAATCCAAGTCGCCAATTGATCGGCCTCTTTTTGAGCCTTTTGCAATTTTTTGTTGGCGGCATTAAACACATCGGCTTTGTGGTTCTGGCGATCCACTTCCGGCTTGAGCCGATCAATTTCGCTTTCCTTATTGATCGCCAGTTTGTCGAACAAAAATCCAATCGCAAAGGCGACCAACACGGAGCTGATGACCGTGGCTATGAAATAAGGCTTTTTCTGGTTGAACGATTGCCAGCGCAGCGTGCTCTCCGGCATGAGATTCATTTCAACCGGACAGGTCGCCAGATTGCGCAAGCCCAGACCGACAACTTCGCCCAGCGAATGAGCCACCGGCGACAGTTCTTCCAGATTCACCGCCGGATCAATCTGCACATTGCGGAACGGGTTAAAATATTCCACCGGCACCTGAATCTTTTCCGCAAAAAACTGCGCGGTATAAGGCATGATGCTGGCACCGCCGGAAAGAAACATCCGCTGCGGGGCACCCCCGCCCTGCTGACCGCGATAAAACTGCATGGTCTGGTTGACCTGAATATGCAGTTTGGTCATGAATTGGCGGGCTATCTTGGCAATGGCGGCCTGATGCGGGTTATCCGGCTCCTCATAGGCGCCGCCCAAACTGACAAAGCCTTCGGCGACCTTAATCTTCTCCGCTTCGGCAAATTTCAGTTTCGCTTCGGTCGCAAAATCCTGCGTAATGGTGTTGGCTCCGATATTGATGCTGCGGGAGAAAACCTTGCCTTTCTCGAAAAACAGCAGATTGCTGGTTTTGGCTCCGATATCCAGCAGCATCGTGCAATCATCCAAGTCAGCGTAATTATATTTAAACGCGTTGCAGAGCGCCGCCGGGGAAGCATCGCACAACAACAATTTCAGCTTGGCCTGCTCAGCGACACGGAACAAGCCCTCGACGATTTCCGACTTGATCGCCACCAGCAGCACTTCCAATTCTCCGCTCGCCGCCGCGCCGAGAATTTGATAATCCCACACCACTTCGGACAGCGGAAATGGCACGTTTTGCTGCGCCTCGTATTGGATGATCTGACCGACCTTGGCGGAATCCACCGGGGGCAATTTGACAAACTTGGAAAAGACATGGAAGCCGGGAGCACAGACATTCAGGTTTTTTGCGGTAATCCCCTTTTCAGCGATCACTTCCTGCAAAGCGGCGAGAATGATTTTCTCACGGGTGGATTCCTGGGCCCCCTCCGGGCCGAGCGGCTTGATTGCAAAATTTTTAAGACACAATCCACCCGACTCATTGATTTCAAACTCCGCGAGTTTGAGGCTGCCAGCCCCGAAATCAACGGTCAAAAATGACTTGGTGTTCAACATGTTGTGTGCGTCAAGACCGCCCAACCACCGGATAATTGAAATCCAGTGATGGGCTGCGCGAATTGATTAAGTGAAATCCCCACGCGGGTCAAACATAAATGGAAAATAAATTAACAAAAGCACCGGAATCCCCTCAGCAAAACGGCTTATCTGAAAGAAGTTTTTAAGATCCCGGGAAACCCAAAGGCGCCAAAAAGCTGATGCTCATGAGGCGTTGGACGGCCTGAAGGCAGCATCCGCCGAAAAATTCGGGCCAGCAATGCCGGCCTGGAAAAGCCAACCGAAGACGATGATGGCCGGATTTTTATTCAAGGCGCGGCGGCATCACTAGATGAGTATATGCGGACGGAAGCAGTTAAACGCCGCGTTTGGTTACGCCCTAACGGCCAGGTTAAAAAGTCAGCTTTTGGGAATAATCGACGACTTTACCGCCTCAACACAGCGCCCACAAATGGTCGGATGTTCGGCGTTCTGGCCGATGTCCATCTCCCAGTGCCAGCAGCGCTCGCACTTCTGGCCGTCGGCCTTGGACACCGAATGAGCGATTGGTTCCCCAACCTTGATTATCAAATCCGATACATTCAAAAGTTCACGCAATAAAGCCCGGGCAGAAACTTGATGCTGAACCTGCGGAATGGTGATTTCGATTTTAGCATCCAGCGCTTTGCCAATGGTCTTAGCCTGGCGGGCTTTTTCCAATTCCGGCAAAAGCGTTTCGCGCCACAGTTTAAGCCACTGCCACATAGTTAGCTCATCGGGGTCTAGCGTCAGATGGAGTTGCTTGAATTCACTTTCATGCACCGAGCCCGTCGGTTTACCGGGAATAAATTCCCACGCTTCATCGGCCGTAAACGCCAGGATCGGCGCGAGCATCTGGCAAAGACCAGTCACCAGGCGGTGCAGCGCAGTCTGCGTCGAGCGCCGACGCGGCGAATTCGCAGCGTCGGTGTAGAGCCGATCCTTGATGACGTCGTGATAGACGGACGAGAGTTCCACGGCGATGAACTGGCTGAGCTTTTGATAGACGACGTGGAATTCGGATTGGTCGTAGGCGGCGAGCACTTCGGCTTGGAGCTTCGCGAATTCTCCAAGAATCCAGCGGTCGAGTCCGGTGAGCTGGTCGTCCGCCACGGTTTGCCGGGCGGGATCGAAGTCATAGAGATTCGACAACTGGTAACGAAGCGCGTTGCGTATGCCGCGATAGGTCTCGCCAACCTTATTGATGCGCTCCTCGCTCACGACAATGTCGCTGCGGAAATCCTGCGACGCAACCCAGAGGCGCACGACATCCGCCCCGTATTTTTTGACGTAAGCCTCGGCAGTCTGCGGTTTTTCGTAGGCCCCCTGCTTGCTCTTGGAAATCTTTTCGCGGTCGGCATCCACCATGAAGCCATGCGTCAATACCGTCTTGAAGGGGGCGGCATCGTTCCCGGCGAGGGAGAGCAGCAGCGACGACTGAAACCAGCCGCGATGCTGGTCGGAGCCTTCGAGATACATGTCGGCTTGCCACTGATCGGCCAGGGAGTCCGGGCCGACCGGTCCTACCGGATGTTGAAGTTCCGCCCGCCGCTTCAAAACGGCGCGCGAGGAACTGCCGGAGTCAATCCACACATCGAGTGTGTCACTGGATTTGGCAACAGCTTCGGCACCGGCCCAATTGGCTGGCCTCACAAGCGCCCACAGTTCGGCGGCGGTTTTCTCAAACCAGATGTTTGAGCCGTGCTGCTCGATGAAATCGGCGACTTTGGCAATAACTTCCCGGTGCAAAATCGCGTCGCCGCCTGCGGCATAAAACGCCGGCAACGGCACGCCCCACGAACGCTGGCGGCTGATGCACCAGTCGGGACGGGATTGCACCGCACCTTTGATGCGGTTAACGCCCCAGTCGGGAATCCATTTCACCCGGTCAATCTCGGCAACGGCAGCTGCGCGGAAGGTTTGGCCATGATAAAGGTGGTCAATTTTGATGAACCACTGGTCCATGGCGCGGAAAATCACGGGGGTTTTGCTGCGCCAGCAATGCGGGTAGCTGTGATGATAATTTTCCTGATGCAACAGCGCATGGCGCACGCGCAGCTCATGAAGCACGACTTCATTGGCATCGCTTTTGCCGTGTTTTTCCAAAATGGATTTGCCAAGCATCCCGGCGGGCATCTGCTGCTCAGCGGGCAAATCTCCGGTGTGCGCCAGGACGCCATCGTCGTTCACCGGCGAATAAACCGGCAAACCCCGAGCCCGGCCAAGATTATAGTCATCCTGACCATGTCCCGGTGCGATGTGAACAAAGCCCGTACCGGTGTCGGCAGTGACGAAATCGGCGGCGAAGGCCCGGCCAGTGCGTTGACAGAAAGGATGCTGGTATTCAATAGCGGCGAGCTGATCGATCGGGAACGGCATCTCGGTGTAATTAACCCAACCGCATTTTTGGGCCACCGCGGGCAGCAACCCCTGAAAGACCAGGTAATTTTCATCGCCGACCGTGGCGGTGACGTATGGAAAATCCTGGTTGTAAGCCACGGCCAAATTCGCGGGCAAAGTCCAAGGAGTGGTCGTCCAAATCACAATAAAGGTCTTAGGCCGGCCGACGACGGGAAATTTTACGAACACGCTCTGGCTGACGTGGTCGGCGTATTCGACTTCGGCTTCCGCCAGCGCGGTGCGGCAGGGGATGCTCCAATACACCGGCTTTTTTCCCCGATAGACAAAACCCTTGGCCACAATATCGGCAAACAAACGCAACTCGTCAGCTTCATATTCCTTGTTCAGGGTAAGATAAGGGTTTTCCCAATCGCCCAGCACGCCCAAGCGTTTGAACTGACCACGCTGGAGATCGATGTATTTGCGGGCATAGGCTTCGCAGGCCCGGCGGATATCCGCAGGCGAGGAGGCGTCCCCGCCACTTTTGCGCAATTCCTGGGAAACCTTGAATTCGATGGGCAAGCCGTGGCAATCCCAGCCGGGAAGGTAAGGCGCGCTCTGGCCGCGCAGGGTCTGATACTTGACGATGATGTCCTTGAGAATTTTGTTGAGCGCGGTGCCGATGTGCACATCGCCATTGGCGAACGGAGGGCCGTCGTGCAGAACAAATTTCGGGGCATGGGCGCGGGCCGCCTGAATGCGGGCATACAGGCTGGCGGCCTCCCATTTTTTCAAACGCTCCGGCTCCCGCGTAACGAGGTCGGCCTTCATGGCGAAGTCCGTGCGCGGCAGATTCAAGGTGTCTTTGTATTCCATTGCAAAAATGAAGCAGGACCTTAGCAGCGGTTAAAAACCGTGTCACGGCGGAAAATGCACACAAACCAGCCCCGGAAAGAAAAAACCGGACCAGTCAGCCAGAGGATGGCCGAAAGGTCCGGGGAATTCAGAATGAGCACAACGTAAGATTACGGAGAACTCGCGCGGCGGCTGCACTCAAGCCGTCGCCGAAATTATAAAATTCAAAGATCAAGTTGCTGACTTAAACGCCCAACAACGGAAGACATTAAATCACACACTCTTATCCCTGTCAACAAAACAAACAAAGTATTAGTTATTGTTTTGACTTAGGCACTGCCGATTAGTCGCCGGTCGTCGAAATAAGACCGACCACCGCTTTCGCCAGCGCGCCCAGCCATCCGGAATCCGGCCGACAAAACGGCGAAAAATGGCGATTTTATTGGCGATTTTGCAATTGTGAATAACTTGCGAATAAAAGATAATATGTTGTCCTCGAAACTTCGGCC
>CAISVF010000360.1 GCA_903888765.1 uncultured Verrucomicrobia subdivision 3 bacterium
CGGATTATCCCGGCCGCATCAACCTCAACCTGCCCGGCAAACCGCTACGGCGCGACTGGCTCCATTGCAATTCGCTCGATTACAACGCGACGTCGGGCCACCTCGTCATCAATTCCGTGCAAGGCGAACTTTACGTCGTTGATCACGATGGGACGTTTGTTGCCGGCGATGCCAAGGACAGCATCGCCAAAGCTGCGACCGCGGCAGGAGATTTTATGTATCGCTTCGGCGATCCGGCGCGCTACGGCCAGGGCGAGCCGCCGAAGATCTTGGAAAACTGGGACAACGCAAGCACCGGCGACAAGCAGATGGGCGGCTCGCATCACGTCTCTTGGATTCCGCCGGGATTGCCGGGCGCGGGCCATCTGCTCGTGTTCAACAACGGCCAGTATCTTTACCAGCGCACGCCGGGTTCTTCGATTCTGGAAATCAATCCGTGCCTCGACGCGGATGATCGCGACACCGGCAAATACGTGAACCCGCCCGCCGCGGGCTATCGCCGCGAAACTTACGACAAAGATACGCACAATGCGCCACGCGAAATCTCTAAGCAAATCGTCTGGAGTTATCGCTCACAGAACAGCCACGGTTTCTTCAGCCACATCGGCGGCAGCGCCCAGCGATTGCCGAACGGAAATACGTTCATTTGCTCTGACACCGAGGGACATTTCTTTGAAGTGACCGGCGATGGCAAGCTGGTGTGGGAATACATCAATCCGGTAACGCGCGATTTCGGCACGGTGAAAGTGCTGTCCGACGCGCTGCCGATGGTGAACAGCGCTTTCCGCGCTTTTTGTTACGCGCCGGATTTCCCTGCGTTCAAGGACCACGAGTTGAAACCACTCGGCACGATCACTGATGCTTTTGCTCAAGCGCCACACCCGAAGCGGCCACCCGGCGACAACCATCCGAATCGCGGTGACAACCGGCGCGGCGGTCGCGGCGATCAACGGGGTGGCGATGGCAGCGGTGATCAAAACAATCGTCCGCCGCGCGCCGACCAGCCCGGGAAATGAAAGCACAAGTTTTGACTAATTGCTGATATGATAATGCGGCCATGAACCAAATCCTCACCACTCTCACGGCCCAGTTGCTCACGCCGCTGGCTGCGCAGCGCGGTGCCGACACCAAACCGGCCACTTCCTCACAGTTGAAGAAACCCATCGTCCCTATGCACACGACCCTCGCAAGAAACCTCGGTGTCATCAGCCTGATGGCCGCCGCCCTTTGTTCCACACCGGGCCATGCCGCGCCGCCGCCCACCGCCTTCGGGGTGTGGTCTCGAGGGGGGAAAGATCAAGAGTCCGTAAATAATTTACCGTTTGTGCGGGGGGAGGCGGCTGGTGCGCCTTGGGATCAAGTGGAAAAACAGCCGGGTGTGTATGACTGGAGCAACCTAGATGCCGCAGTGAATCGGGCGCAAAGGAAAAGCACGTTTGTCAGTTTATCCTTTGCGGTCGGTCCGGACTCGCCGGATTGGATTTATGCAAAAGGAGTTCCCAAGGTGGTGACGGATGACGCCATGCATCAAGGAAAATTTCCGTTCTACCCTTACTACTTTTCGCCTATATACAAGATGTATTTTCACCGTTTCATCACGGAGGCAGCCAAACACATCCGCAGCTATCCGATTGAAAAACAGAAACGGATCGCGTTCATCCAAATCATGACCGGATGCACGGGTGATGAAGTTCCCTACAAAGGCGAACCGCGCGATAAAAGATACAACCTGCCCAAGAGTTCCAAGGCATGGGACGACTTTCGCATTGAGACGTTCACCTTGTATGCGAAGCTCTTCGACCAGGTCGAACCGAAAATCTCGCTCGAATTCAACGCCCTCGGCGAGAAAGGCACCGATGAAGCAGGGGAAGGGAAGCAGAAGCAGAAGGCCAGGGAGGCGGGGCCCAGCGAGGCTGCGAATTGGGTGAAAAACAACATCCCCGGAGGCTACGGCACAAAAGGAGGTGCCTACGCGCGCGGACATCATTTGGTTGGAGAGCATTCCGCGTATGACAGCCAACACAACCAATTGGTCGATCCCAAAGGAGTCCCGATGTTTGCCATGTCAGAAATGGACCAGACTTGGAC
>CAISVF010000361.1 GCA_903888765.1 uncultured Verrucomicrobia subdivision 3 bacterium
CCACTGTCACGGCCATGCAAACTGACGTTGGTGATCACCGAGGAGGGTAGAACAATGGCATTGGGCACCGTTCCTGGGGCACTGAAGGCAAACTCAACCGCCCGGAAGACGTTGGTGGTGAAGTAGAATGCATTGGTAGCCAAAGCGGGCTGGCTCAGGCCGCTAATCGTAATCGGACCCGTGCCAAAGGCGGACGGATTCACCGCAATAACGGCGGCACTGCCAGCCGTGGCATCCACGGCTGCCGTGGTGGTCGGCGCGTTGCTGATCACGGTGCCGCCGGCATAGGTACTGGCATTTGACAAGGTCAACGCAGCGGTGCCACCATTAACCCACATTGCGCCGGGACCAGAGATGGGGCCGGAGAAATTCTGAGCGGCCCCGTTGTTAAATAGCGAACTGTTGCTAATGCGAATGCCCCCCGTCCAAACCGCAGGACTGCCACCACCCTGATTTAAGATGGTCGCACCATCCAGCACAATGGGGACATTTACCATTAATGCGCCATAGTTGCCAAGGCTGGTGCCAGGCTGGATATAATTGGTGGTGGCGCTGGTCCAAGCATTGGTCTGGTTGAATGCTTCATACCATGCGCTGCCGTTGCTCAAAGTGATGCTAGCCACATTGGTAATGAGCTGCGGGCGGATGGACATGCCCATGGCTCCCACTTTGGTTAAATTATAACCATTGCCATTCAAGAGAGTACCGGTTTGTCCGCTGCCCAAGTCCCATCGCCCACTACCACCGATGGTCGCATTGGTTGTCAAGGTCACGCTGGTCACGCTGGCATTACCGAAAATACCGGTGCTGCTGGAGTTATTGATGGCTCCGCTTCCGTCCGGGCCACTGCCGCCGATCGTGAAGGAATAGTTGCGCGTGGTGCTGTTGCCCTGGCCGTTAAAGTCAATCTGGGCACCGTTGGTCACCAGAACGTTGGCGTTTTGCGGCAGCGCCCCAGCATTTCCGAGGAAGAGCACACCTCCGTTCACAAGCACCGGCCCGGTAAAGGCATTGGCCGTGCTTAAATTCAGAACATTGGTGTTGTTTTTGGTGAGACCGGTGTTGCCGGCGATAGACCCGGTACCGCTAATGGTGTAATTATTGGTGCTATCTACCGTGATACCTGTTGGGGTCACGGTTGCATTCAGGGTTACGGTCGTATTAACACTGGTGTTATCAAACACTACGGGATCGAATTGATAAAAAATGTTGTCGCTCGTGCCATCAAACCAATTGGTAGAGGTGGCCACATCCCACGTTGAGGCGATGGCTGGATCTGTGCCAGTCCAGACGAGATTGGTCACGGAACCGCCAAAGGTTACGACGATGGAATTGCCGACCTGACTATAAGTGGCGGTATAACCAGCCGGACTGTTCGTAAAGGCGTTGGCCAAAGTTCCCGAAATGCTGCCGCATTGGAAGAGTGTATAGGGCACTCCCAGCGCCGGAGCGCCGTTGAGGAAGGTAAAGGTCAAGGGAGTTGGGGCTGAGGATGAAAGGGTCAAAGTGCCGCCCACGATTATCTTGTCGTTACCGCTGGCAGGGTTGCCGGACAAATCAAAAGTTTCCGGGCAGGAACCGCCCAAAGTCAGGTTGGTAGTAACGGTAAGCGTGCCGGCAATGCCCAAGCCACCAGGAAGAATGGCAATACCGGATCCGTCATTCAAACTGCCCGCCACGGTACCGCTACCGCTGAGGGTCAGGGCGGGAAGAGTCCAACCGCCAGAAAAGGCGGATACATCCAACTTCGCCCCACTGGCGATACTAATGGTGGGAGAAATCAAAGAGCCGGATGCCCCAAGTGCAAGAGTGCCGGCATTAATAATGGTTGGCCCGGTATAGGTATTGGCCCCGTCCAATTCCATGGTGCCATTACCAATCTTGGTTAAACTGCCACCGGAAGACGAGTTGGCCGGGGGATGGAGGAAAGTGGTGCTGGTGCCACCCCCAACAATCAAGTCGGAGCTGGGATTACCGGTGGCATCCGCCACATCAAACGTCGTTCCGCCAGACTGGAGGTCAAAGGCAGGAGACGTTCCACCACCCAGCAAATATGAAGGAGCCGTACCGCGAACCAGAACCGTACTGGGCAGCGACCAGTTTTCGTAGGCACCATCCGAGCTGTTCGTACCCGTTATGGTTGAATTGGCCAACGAGAGATAACCTGCATTGGCATTCATGCTGATGTAGCGGTTGCAAATCCAAGTGCTCTTATTCAAGATCACATTGCCGCTATATCCGGCCAACACGTTGTTGAGCGTCGTGACAAACATAGCGCCGTTATTCAAGACGATGTTTCGGCTAACGACGCTCTGATTGCCAAACACGGTATTTTGCGTGCCTGAACTAATCGTACCGCCATTGTTGGTGAAGTTGCCCGTCCAATTGGCGCTCGTGCCAGACATGGCCACCGTCCAAAGACCGGATGCCTGGGTCATGGTCACATTCAAAGGCTGATTTGCACCGTCGGCAAAGGTGCCAGCGTAGGTGGAACTTCCCATCGGCGGGACCAGCGTCACCGTGGCGGGAGAGGTCGTGCTGCCATTCTGAATGGAGGAACTGCCACTCAAGTTGAGGAAGGAACTGAACGACTTGCTGAACCCATTCAACCAGAGGGTGCCACCATTCATCGTCAACGGAATATTATTCGGAATGGCGTTGGCATTGCCAGCGATCGTCTTGGCTCCCGCCGTGCCGATGCTGACGCGCAGCGCATTGTAGGTGTTAGGAGCGGAGGGTGCCAAAACCAGCGTGGCGAGCGCGCTGGTGCCACCGTAGGTTTCCAATTCGTAATTGCCGCTGATGGTGCCGGTGATGTTATTTGAGGTGCCGTTGTTCACACCGATGCGGGCATTCGCCGCGAGTGTGATGGGACCCGCCCAAGTGCCGCCATTTTCAATACGAAGAGCACCCAAACCATCCTGCCAACCGGTGCCAGTCAAGGTTAGAGGCAGATTGTAAATGGAACTGTAGGGGGTGGCCACGGCATACACCTGACTGCCGGGCAACACATTGATGCTGGAAGGATTGCCGAAGCTCAGCGCCCCCAATCCGCTCTGAATGCGGGCCAAATTGAGCGTCACCGGGCCAGTGAACGTATTGGTGGCATTCAAGGAATAGCCACTCTGTCCGCTATTACCGGTGCCCAGGAAATTGAAAGCGCCATTACCCGCATACGGCGTCGCCACCGCAATGCTGCTTAACCGATAAAAGTTGATGGTCCCGTTATTGGTCGCGGGGCTATTGCCCAGACTGCCGCTATCCACAATGGGGCCATTACCCAGTTGCAGCGTGCTGCCGGGGTTGATGGTAGTGCCACCGTAGTGGTTCATGGTCGCCACAATCACCAGTTTACCGCTGCCGGCCTGCGTCAGGCTGCCGGGTCCCGTAATCACGGAAGCGGCGGCATTGACCGGATTCACACCGTAGGTCACGGTGTCAGACCGATTGAAGACCACCGAACCATAATCGGTAATATTGCCAGCAACATAACCGCTCGTGCCGCCATTACCTATCTTCAAGGTACCGGCAGTAACAATCGTGCCACCGGTTTGGTTCAGGTTATTGGACAGGGTCAAGGTTCCCGCGCCAGATTTGGTCACGGTCCCGAGGCCCGCCACCTCGCCACCGGCGAAAGAATAACTGCCGGCAGTATCCACCGTTACGCTAGCCGGAGTCATGGTCGCCGCCAAGGTCACGTTGGAGACGGCAATACCACTGTCATCGAAGATCACGGAATCCGATTGAAGGTATTTGTCCGCCACGCCGTTGTTCAGCCAGTTGGCATCGGCATTGACATTCCAATTGGGGCTTACGTTCCCTTTCCACACCAGATTTGCATTGGTACCCGCAAAGCTAAGCTGAACGCGATTCGCTTGCGACTGATCCAGCGTGGCAGCATAGCGGGTGGGATTATTGTACACTAGCGTGCCCGTGCGGGGAGAAACCAGGTTGCTGACGATGGTGTAGGTGCCATTCGTGACCGGCTGGCCACCCAGAAAATTCAAAAGCAGCGGCGTGCTGTTAAATGCCACCGAGCCACGGGCATACAGTAAATCACTGGTTGTGGAAGTTGAACTCAAGTCCATTACCAAATTGGCCCCGGCGCTCAGCGTCACATTGCTGGTCGTCAGCGTACCGGTGGCGAGCGTCGTGCCAGCAGAAAGGGTGGCCCCGGATTGCACCACCAAAGGACCGGAAATAGTGCCGGAGCCTTGCAGCGTGCCGGCTGTCACCGTAGTGGTATTGGTATAGGTATTGGCACCATTCAAATTCAGATAACCGGAGCCTTGCTTGATCAACCCGCCGTTACCCGAGAGGATGCCGGACAGCGTGATCACGCTATTAGAACTATCGAAGGTCGGGCTGCCATTGGTCATAATCATGGCCATGGTGGAAGAGAAACCAGCCGGAGCGGCCGCGGCGATGGTACCGCCGCTTAATTTGTAGATAGCAGTGTTACCACCGAGCCCATTGACGCCCACATTCACATTGCCGCCGGTGAGGGTGAAGGTGCTGTTGGTACCATTAAAGGCGGCGGTCGCTCCGTTGTCATCCACATTCAAACCACGACAATTAATAGTGCCGTTGGTCATGGTCAGCAAACCGATACCGTCCCAACCCACCGCCAGATTGGCGAACGGCACATTGACCGTACCGCCGTTGAGGGTGTACGTGGAAATTTCAGAAGCCCAGTGGCCGACCCGGAAGGTGTTGGTGGAATAGATGGTACCCCCATTTTGAATGAGGTCACCGCTTGTGCTGCCGGGATTGCCCAGCAGAAAATTTCCACCAGACCCGATGAAACCACCGGGATTCACCGTCACTTTGCCATAGGCACTCTGGCTTACGGAGAAACTCCCCAAGCAAGTGATGGGAGCGGTGCGATCCACCGTCATGCCGCCAATGCCGCGCACGTTAATATCACCATTGCCATATTCCAAGTTGTTACCCGCACTGGTGATGTAATTTTGATTGGTGAAGGCATCCGAGCGGTAAATATTCAAGGTGGAATAATTGGTAATATTGCCGACCACACTAGAACCAGGAGTCGCATTGCCGATCTGCGTGGTACCATTGGCGGCCACCAAGCCGCCGGTGAAGGTGTTGGTGCCGGTGAGGGTCAAGGTAGCCCCCGGCATAAACGAAACCACTGAGCCATTGCCGGTCATACTGCCGGCGTAGGTCACCGAAGTGCCCTCAAAGAAAGTCACCTTGGTATTGTTGGTCAAGGTTCCCGTGCCGAGGTTGGCCACCGTGGATCCGCCGCTGCCAACCGTGACCGTGCCACTGCCGTTCAAGCTGCCGCCACCCGTGTTATCATTGGGGGTAAGAATGGTCAGATTGCCGGAGTTGCTCTTCACCAGTTTGGCACCACCGGTGATTTTGCCCGTGCCACCGAACACGTAATCCTTTGTCGCGTTCACGGTGACAATATTCGCCGACAAGGCACCGGTCAAATTGACGGGAGGCGTGTTGGAGCCGGTATCATTAAAGGTGGCGTTATCTCCAGTGAGAAAGGCATCCTTGACCACGCCATTGATCCAGTTGGTGGTGATGCCCAAATCCCAAGTATTGGTAGCGCCATCACCCCGCCAAACGAGGGGAGCGGGATTGGCCACGACTGTGACCTGAATGCTGGTGCCGGTGCTGGAGAAAATATAAGTGGACCTCGATGCCGCTGCCGCCAGGCTAGTGATCGGCCCTGCCGCCGGGCCCTGGCCGAGCGGATATTGAATGAGAGTATAAGCCCCGGCCGCCGGAGTGCCGCTAAAGGCAAAATTGACGATGTTCGTGGCACCGGTGGCGAGCGTCAAGTTGGTCACGGTAATCAAGTCATTCACGCCGGCGCCGACGGTGGTCACCGTAGAAAGGTTAAAGTTCAATGCGAGGGCGTTGCCTTGGAGGGTCAAATTATCCATGGTGAGGGTGCCAGCGGAGGACCCGGCAGGACTGATGGCTGATCCGAAGGCCGTGGCGTCGCCATCATTGATGGTGCCAATCACCGTGCCAACGCCGGTAAGAATCTGGTTGGCAGCAAGGGAAAAACTCGATCCGGAAACATCAAATACCGCGTTACTAGCAACCGTGATGGTGCTGGATAATAGGGCGGAGCTGGTGAGTTTGACCGTGCCACCATTGATCGTCAAGTTGCCGGTCTGGGTGTTGGGCCCGGAAAGCGTGGTAATGCCGTTGCGGTTAAAAATAAGATTGCCAGAATTTTTAATGGCACCGCTGATGGTTAGATCGCTAGCCGCCTGACCGCGCGCCACATCCAAGGTCAAGGTCACCCCCGAGCCAATAGTATTTAAGGGGCTGCTAATGGTAGAACCGGCCACGGAATTGGAAACGTACCACGTCCAACTGCCGCTGCCACCGGCGGATCCCACGCGCAGTTCCCCGCCGGAGCCGTTGGGGCTGGGACCAGGTTCAATGGAACCGTCCCACATGGTGATGTTCTGTTTGTAATCTTCAAAGTTCAACTGCCAAATGCCCCGGTTAATGAACATGGAGGTGCCACCACCAATGGCGTGGGTTCCATTGCCTAAAATGGTGCCATTCGTGTTTACCGTGATCAGGGAAGGGGTCAGCGCACCACCAAAATTCAAATTGCCGAGCGCACTCACCGTCACCAATCCGGAATTCACAAAAATGCCACCCGTCAGCGGCTGGCGGTTCGTGAGAATCAAATTGCCCGTGCCGGCCATGGTCAGGCTGCCGGTACCAGACACGGCTCCAAACAAATTAAAGTCGCCGGCATCCAGCAAAGTGAGGGCATACCCGGCGTTCGTAATCGTGGCGGCCGTACCAGCACCACCCAAAAAGCTGAGGGTAGAGCCAGCCACGGTATCAAACGACTGCGCGGCACCCAGGGTCAATGGGTTGGCCACCGCATTATTGCCAGCGGCATTGGTAATACCCGCCGCGATGCTCAGCGCATTGCCAGCCACCGTGAAATCACCGCTGGAGAACGTCAGGGAGCCGATCGACAAATTGGTGAGATCGTTGTTAATTCCCGGCTGAACTAAAGCGGCGGAAAAAATGATATTATCGCCATTGGCGGGAACGGCGTTGGCCGAAGCCAGATTGGTCCAGTTGAGCGGGTCGCTCCAATTGGCGGTCGCGCCGGTGCCCCATGAGGTCAAGTCGTCCGCCATGGCAGGGGCGGCACCAGCCAACAAGAGGGAAAGCAGTCCCAGCCGCCAGGACAGGACAGGATTAAGCAGATTTTTTTTCATTTGTTTGTTTTATGGGATGGGGATTGGGGATTGGCAATACGAGCGGAATAGCTTGAGTCAGGGAAGACAAAACGCAAAAACCACCACGCATGGACAGTTTAAGTCTGCACCTGGGCTTTTACAAGCAACGGATAGCATAAGTTATTTCTAAACCTTGATTAAATTTACAACATTTGTCACCCGCTTGCCATACCACATTTGGGGGAGAGGCGAGGAGGCGGAGGAACGTCGGTCGCAAGGCCGGAAAACCCGATGGTTTTCCCGGCCGACAAGTGCCACAGGCATACGCTGGGAAGCCTGAATCAGGGATAAACCATACGGAAGAACACGGTCGGCGCATTGGGATCCAGAGGCACGCTGACCGACGTGGTGCCGGTTGAATTGGGCCAGTCGTGCCAGGTGACACCCAGGCCGGTGCCAATGGAATTGGTTTGCACCTGCAAGCGCCAGCCCAGATGATCCGCCGGCCAGGAGAGGTTCCAATTGCCACCGGTGGTGGCCGTGGTGATATTGACCGGGGTGAGGTTTACGGCAGGACCAACCGCCAGCGTTCCCGCTGCGGGATTCCAATTCCACTTCAATCCGGCAGCCAGCGCCGGCAGGTTGGTGGCGGTAAAATTACTGGCGTAGGTCCCCGCACTGAACAGCGTAAAGGTGTCGCCGTTGATAAACGTGCCGCCCAGACTGGTCACGGTCAGCGAGCCGCCAAATCTGACGGCGGTGATCCCCTTCACTTTGCCAAAGGTATTCGTGCTGATGGTCCGATCAATGGCCAGCGTGGTGCTGCTGCCGGAATTCAAGGTGAGATTATTGCTAACGGTCAAAGTTCCGAGGCCATTGGTGCCCACGGCAAGGGTGCCGCTGTTGACAACGGTGCCCTTCAAGAGCCCTACGCCCGTCAAAGTGGCATTATTTGCCACCGTCACCGGACTCGCCCCCAGCGAACCGTTCACCAACAGGGTGCCGTTATTGACCAAGGTCGCGCCGCCATAGGTATTGGCACCCGAAAGGCTCAGCACGCCGGTGCCGGCTTTGACCAAGCCACCCACACTGGAGAGAGCGCCGCCAAGCGTGATCGTATTGCCACCGGTATCGAAAGTGGTGTTCCCATTGGTACCAGTGAGCACCATCGCCGCCGTAGTGGACCAGTTGGTGGAGGCACCCACCGTGCCGCCGCCGAGATAAATCACCGAGGAACCACCACCGTAGTAAATGCCGGATCCACCGACAATAAGAGAGCCGCCCTCCAACGCATACGTGCCGGGCCCACCGTGGCCGGATTGGGGAACATCCAGTTGGACGCCCACATTAATGGTGCCGTTGGTTTGACGCAGGTTACCGGTGCCATCCCAGCCCACGCTCAAAGTGCCGGTGACATTCAAGCTGCCGCCACCCATGACATAAGTGGAGGTTTCAGTGGCCCAATGGCCGATCCGAAAATAGGTGCTGGCGTTGGTGGTGGTCAAGGTGCCACCGGTTTGAATCACGTCACCCCCACCCGCCGCATTGGGATTACCCAAAAAGAGGCCATTGGCGGTGATGCTGGCTCCGGGCTGGACAAGCAGTTTGCCATAGCCACCCTGACCCACAGACAACGTGTTGCCAATGTTGATGGCGGCGCTTGCGTTGACCACCAAACCGTTGGTGCCCAATACAGACATATACCCATCACCCCCGACGGCGTTGGTGAGCGTGTACAGATCTGAACGATTCACGCTAAAGGTGGCCCCGGCAGGCACATTGATGAGAGGATCCGGAACGCTGCCGGAAGCGGTATTATAACCCAACTGCACCGTGCCAGCAGACCAGGACATAGCGGCGAGCGGTACCGTAACGTTCCCGGCAAAGGAAATAGTATTATTCCCGGAAAGCGTGATGGAGCCGCTCGTGGAACCGTAGAGATTGGTCGTAACGCTGCCGGCGAACACCAGACTGCCGCCTGCCGAACTAAAGGTGGTGGCCTGTTCCGCATCCACCGGTCCACTCCAGACCGGGGTGCCGCTGCCCTTGTTGTTAATGGTGCCGCCTTGCGAAACAATCGGCACATTGATGGTCTGGCTGCCATAAATGCCCAAGGTCGCGCCGGCAGCCAGATAGTTGGTCATCGTAGCGGTCCACGGATTCGTCTGGCTAAAGTTTTCGTACCAAACGTTGCCGCTGGTGATCTGGAGGTTCGCAACATTGGTGATGATCTGCGTCCGCAAATCTATCTGGGAGCCGACAGAAGTTAGAGCATGGCCGTTGCCGTTGATCATGCTGTTGGTTACGGACCCGACATCCCATCGGCCACTACCCCCGATGGTGGCATCCGCGCTGAGCGTAAGATTTGACACACTGGCATAACTCGCAATACTGACCGCATTATTTACCAGCGCGCCACTGGACGCATCCGGGCCGGCCCCGGCGATCGTGAAAGAATAGCCACGCGTGGTGGTATTGCCATTGGCGACCCCGTTGAAATCGTAGGCTCCGCCGGCGGCGATGGTGACGCTCTCACCGGCGGGCAAGGTATTATTGACCAGGGGCTTTACGGTGCCGCTCAGGATGTTCAAACCACCGGTCCAGGAATTAGCCCCGGAATTGAGGTTTAATTCCCCGGCACCCGCCTTGACCACCAGGCCGGTACCGCTCAGCGGCGTATTCGCACTCTGAGTGCCGGCCACGTTATATTTCAAGGTGGCATTATTTAAAATCGGACTGGCCGTAATCGCGCCATCGGTGATGCCATCGCCCATTTCCAAAGTGCCATTATTGACGAGCGTGGTGCCGGTATAGGGGTTGCTATTCAGGATGGTCAGAGCACCCGCGCCATCCTTGGTTAACCCTGTGCCCCCATCGATGCCGCTGCCATTGCTACTATTAAATGTGTAATGATGCGAGTTGGTCACGAGCACCGAACTGGGCGTGACCGCGGCTTGTATGGCGACGGCGGGGCTGCTGGAACCGGTATCATCAAACAGGACATTATCCAGCGCGTAGAATTCATCGGCCAATCCGCCATTATTCCAATTGGGGGTGCTCTGAATATCCCACACATTGGCAGTCCCGTCGCCCTTCCAAACGAGGGCGGCCGGGCTACCGGTAACCACCAGATCAATTTCCCCCGGAGTTGCCGTACTCAGAACGGCACTGATAATACGGCCAGAAGGGGCATAGCCCAAGGTCCAGGCAGTGCTGATGCCACCGCTGTTATCTGTGAGCGTGCCGGTGTAGGTGATCAACCGATAACTACCTTGAGCCAAGGCCAATTGGATCGGATTAATGTTAACCGTGGTACCGGGGTTAAGGGTAAGATTACCGGCCACCGTAATCTGGTCGTTATTCGTGCCACCGCCGGTACTGGGAACCTTGCCCAGATCAAAATCCAGCGTATCCGTAGCCGCCAAAGTGAGTTCACCGGCAAAATGCAACGTGCCCACGTTGGTGATTCCGCCGGGAACGATGATGGATCCGCCCGAGTCTTGAGCAGCTCCGACGACATTGCCACTGCCTTGCAGGGTTTGGCCACCGCCCAGGACAAAAGGACTGACAAGAGCGCTGACATCCAAGGTCGCGTTATTTTTCAGCGTGATTACCGGTGAACTGCCGCTGAAGGCGAAACCACTTAAAGCCAGCGTGCCGCCATTGATGGTGGTATTGCCGCTGTAGGTATTCGCACCGGTGAGCAAGGCCGTGCCCGCGCCATTCTTCGTGAGATTCAGGGGAATGCCACCGTCGGTCAGATTACCATCCAGTTCCAGACCGACCGGGGCCGCGCCATTGGAGACAACCAGAGTTAATCCCACGGTCCCGCTATAAGTTCCAGAGGTGATGTGATTGGAGACCACTGCCATGGTAGCGGCCGGGTTGGCGGTGACAGTCATGCCGGTGCCGGAAACGGTAAGCGTGGTATTATTCACATTGGTTCCACTGTTGACCAACCCACCGGTCATGGTAAAGCCGGTGACATAATTTCCGCTGTCAAGCCACAGAGTGCCACCGTTGATTGCCGCCGCTCGACCGTCAATCGAAACGCCAAAACCGTGAACTGCGGTAAATTCTGCCGTCGCGCCGCTATTAATGGTAAGCAGGCCCGAGCCGATACCGCGCCGGCCATACCATTCCCAAACCGTGCTGACGAGTTTACCACCATTCACGACGGTGGTGCCAGCGTAGTTATTCAGGGTGGAAAGGATAAGGGTGCCATTGCCGTTCTTAGTCAGTGAACCGCCGCCCGTGAGCGAATTGGCCGGTCCATTCAAAGTGAGGGCATTAGTGGCGTTCAGGACGGATATCGTTCCGCCGACGGCACCATTGTTGGTGCCGAGGGTGATTCCGCGATCACTGCTATTGGTCAGCCCGGAATAAGCCAGCGTGCCACCGTTAAGCACGAGATTGGCCGGATTATTGCTGGCCGACCCCAGCGGGCCCGGCAGCCCGCCATTACCCAGAGCGGGAATACTTATCGTGCCGCCATTGATGGCCGTCACACCGGTGTAGGTATTGGTGGTTAAAAGAGTCAAGGAACCCGTTCCACTCTTGGCAAGGCCAATATTACCAGCCAAAGCGCCGTTACCGCTGAGCGTGTAAGGCAGGAGATTGTTTGTGACGTTGAAAGCAGAGGGGGTAACACTGGCATTCAGAATAATATTCGTGGAGGTGACCACCGCCGAATCATCGAGCTGGACGTTATCATTGTTCAGATAGGTGCTGGGCAGGACATTAAATGCCCAATTGGTGGTGCCATTGATATCCCAAGTGGAATTGACATTGCCCTTCCACGCCAGCGGATAGATGTTGGTACCGGAAAGAAGCACATCCACCGAAGAATTCGCGGTATTATTAATCAACGTACCAGACATACCGCGCAGCAATTGGAACGCGCCAAAACCGGCACCACCAATGGTACCGCTGGTGTATTTGATCAAGGGGTACTGTACACCCGTCGTCAAATTGCCGGCCAAACTGATGGTGACCACACCCCGGGTGGTCAAATTATTCGCCACTATGGGCGCGCTGCCCGCGCCGACGAAACTGGTAATCGCCACGGTGCTGCCAGCGGAGGTGCCGAGGGTCAGATTCGTGGCGGTCAGGGTGCCAGCCACATCCACCACTGAGAGGGTCGCGCCATCGGCATTGGTCAATGAACCCGCCAAAACGGAGCCCGCGCTGATGGTGGTGTTGTTCGTATAAAACAGTTTACCGGGCAGGACAAGTAATCCGGCACCGGTTTTGACGAGGGACAAGTTGTTTTGGTTGGCAGCGGCGCCACCAAGGGCGCAGGCATTGGTCTGCGCACTGGCGTTGTTAATGACCAAGGTGGAAGTCGTGGTAGAGCCACCCACCACCGAGCCGCCGGTGGTATCCGCCGTAATATTGGTAAAGGTTTGACTGATGCCGTTCAACTGCAACAGAGTGCCTGCGCCCAGCACCAGACCGCTACCGGCTGGCAGCCGGTTATTGCCACCCGCCAGAATGACGGAGCCGCCCGTGATGGACATACCCGGCAAATAGGTGCTGGCATTGGTTAATAAGACCGACCCGGTGCCGTCCTTGCGCACGCAGTAGGCCACTCCGTCAATGCCCACCCCGCCCACGGATCCAGAAATCACCCCTTTAACCTGCACATCACCATTAGCGTTATTGGTGCCGGAGACGACATTTATACGATAGCCATAGGTACTACAGGAAAGCGTCACATTGGTATCTAAAACGGAACCCGAGGCGGCGGCGGCGACGCTCAAATGCGTATTATTGATGTCCCAACCAATCAGAGTCCCAACCCCAGTCCCGCCGTAAACCCGCACTGTGGACGGCGCCGTCTGCAAGGTCAAAGTGCTTTGCAGATCAAGGCTCTGGCCGCTCTTGATATAAAAGCCCGAGGGATCACTGGCACCAGTGCCGTTGACCGTGACGCCATAGCTGTAATTACCGGCACCGACGGAGTAGCCGATTTTCAAGGTTGCGCCTTGGGCCACGGTATAAGTCTTGGCACCGCTATTCCCCGTCACTTCCAAAGTGCCGGCATTGATGGTGGTCCCGCCACTATAATTATTGGCGTTCGTTAATAACAAATAATCAGAACCATTTTTTACCAAGGCCAGGTTGACGGTGTTTTGCACTTTGTTGGTGACCGGCACGCTGTTACTGGTCCAAATATTGCCATTGGTGTAAACGGAATTGTTAATCAAACCGGCAAAGGCGTTACTGACCACCTGATTTACGGTGAAGGTGGTAGTGCGGGAAAAGGTGCCATTGGTGGAGGCGGTGATATTATTACTATCCGTGATCAGGCAACCCACAGTGCCAGAGAGCGAGCCGATGGAAAGATTGTTGGAATTCAGATCCAGGATCCCGCCCGTCATGGCCAGCGGGCCAGTGCCAAGCGCACTGGCATTACCAATCTTTAGCTTGCCGGCGCTGAGGCTGGTACCGCCAGAGAAGGTGTTGGCATTGGAAATCGTCAGGGTTGAGCCGCCAGACACGGTCAAAATAGCGGCACCGGCAATGCTGCCGGAACCGCCAAAATTAAAATTTGTGTTGGCGCTACTGACCGTCACCGAGGTGGGATAAAGTGCGCCGACCAGCGAAACCGGGGCACGACCGGTGTCATCGAAGGTCACATTATCCAGGGTGAAAAATTGATCTGCCGCGCTGGTGCCGGTATTGAGCCAATTGATGGTGGCGGCAGCGTCCCAATTCACCCCATTATTGCCCTGCCAAACCAAATTGCCCGGGGCGGTACCGCTGATCGTCAACGTCACGGCCGGGGGCGTGACAGAAAAGGTGGCCGTGGCCCCGCGCGGAGCGCCGCCCGCCAGGGCCAAGTTGGCGGCGGTACCGCTGGTCAGGCTGGAAAAATTATTAATCAAGGTATAGGTACCGTCACTCAATCCACTGCTGGGCTTGAGCGTGGTCGTTCCGCTCAGGGAAAGGGTGGGGCTGGCCCCGGCCAGCGCAATGACATCCGAGGTGCCCCCAAAATCATAAAGCAAGGTTCCGCCGGTGAGCGCAAGATTGCCGTTGATGGTCAGCGTGCCGTTGGTGCCCGTGCCGGCCACGTTGAGGGTGCCACCGCTGCTGAAATTCCCGTTAATATTGTTAACCGCCGCACCCACGTTACCGGCAGTCAAGCTCTGACTTGCCCCGAGGGCAAAGGGGGTTACCAGACCAGAGACATCCAAAAGAGCGGAAGAAGCCACCAGGATGGCGGGGCTGGCACCGATGGCAGCGGAACCCGTCAAGGCCAGGGTGCCACCGTTGACCACGGTGTTGCCCGAATAGGTGTTGGAGGCGCTCAAGGCCAGCGTGCCGGAGCCATATTTATTCAAAGGGCAGCCACCGGTGTAAGGAACCACCTGGGCAGAAATATTAAGCACGCTGCCCGGAGCATTGGTAAAATAAGTTGTGCTGGTGCGCAAACCAAACTGGCCGGAGCCGGTGATCCAGTTGGTAGTATTGGGCGCCGTGGCGAGGTAATTGCCAAAGAGTTCAAAGGCTGACGTGTTGGTGGCCAGGGTATTGGTGAAGGTCCCGTTGGAAAGAGTGACCGGGCGATTGAGGGTCTCGTTCTGGTTATAGATTTTCTTAACCGTCCCGTAAACCGTCAAGGGCTGGGTACTGGAATAGCCCAACACGTCGCCGTTGTTCAGATCCAGTTCAGCCCCGTTGGTCACGACAATGGCAGAACTGCCGATCGTACCGGCACTGCCCCCGCCGGAATTGCCCAGAACCAGAACGCCGCCATTCACCAAAGTCAAACCGGAGTAAGTGTTGACCGCATTTAGCGACAAAGTGCCCGGTCCCGCCTTCGTCATACCCTGAGAGCCGGCCACAACCAAACCAATGGAATTAGTTTGGCCGTTCACGGTAATCACCGGCGAACCGCTAACGACGGAAAGGGTTAAAATGTTCGCCGCCGGAAGCGTGGCGTTGGTGGCACTAGCATTCAGAGTCCAGCCATAGGTATTTCCCAGATCGCCAAAAATAAGATTGCCGATGGTCTGGGCACCATCGAGCGAAACCGTTCGCGCCGCGCCAAGGCTGAGTTGGCTGAAATCACCGGTGTTGCCGCTGCCAGTCGCAATCACATTATTGGTCCAGCTAAGAACGTTCGTCCAACTGCCGCCAAGTAGATTGGTCCAAGTGCTGCTGGCCGCCGGGCAATCAAGGGATAAGCTTAAAAAGGCGACCACGGCTAGCAGGGCGGTTAAAACACGATTTTTCAATGGGTTTTTCATAAAGTGAGTTTGTTATGTGGGTGGAGGATGCGGATTGGAGATGTCGAGAGGCAAACTGGATTCAGGGCAGGTGAAAGCCTGCCGCGAGGGAACGGTTTAAGTTGGTACCCAAGCTTTTACAAGCAACGGTAGGCATAAGATTTTATCAATCTTAATCAGGCATATCACGCCATCTCAATAGAGGCAATACCACATTTGGGTGAGAAAAACTCCCAAAAGCAACCGGCAATGCCCCCCAAGACCAGAAAATCAGGCCGAAACCTTCACGGCGAAAGAAGCCGATAAAACTTTTGGGAATTGGTCGTACCCGAATCCAGGAAATAAATCAGGCCATTCGTATCCGCCATGTTTGTGGCCACCGGTGTCCACACCCCCGTCTGGAGATCCGCCGCTGACATCCAGACGTAGGTTTGTCCCGCAATACCTGATCCGACCAGGGCGAATGAGCCGCCTCCCGATACACTCGCACCGGTAATGATGGGCACCCGGACGCTGGCGTTGGACACCGCCAAGTTGCCATTCACATAATTGATCACGTAGTTGTCCAAACCGGTCCCTTGCGCGGCGGAAGCCACAATAGGATAATTGCCCGGGCTTGCTGTATTCGTCGTGCCAGCGGAGGCTAAAGTCACCAGCGTGACGGCATCATTGTTTACCAACCCGCTGGCCAGGAACTCCGTGCCGGTAAAAACCAGGTCCTGACCGGCCAATTTGCCGGTGCTGCCGGCAGTAATGGTCAGCGCCGCGCTGGTGACTGTGACGGTGCCGTTACTGAAACTAAACGTGTAATTCGTGGCACCCAAAGTTCCGACAGACGCTGTAATAGGATAACCGCCCACCGGGCTGTTGGTTTGGGCCGTGGTCGTCAAGGCAGGCACTCCAATCAAGATCGCAGCCGTGTCGCCGTTCACAAAATTAGTGTAGCTGGCGGTAAACCCGGGATTGGCGGCTCCATAAAGGCGGTTGGTGTCATTGGCGATCACGACCAGCATTGCCGGATTCACGGTCAAGGTTCCATTGGAATAGCCGATAACGTAATTTGTGAGACGCGCTCCCTGGGCATTGCCGGGGACAATGGGGTAGCCACCCACAACCGCCGGATTAGTGGCACCACTGCTTAACAACGACACGCTGGCCACCGTGTCGCCATTCACCAAGCCGGTACTGGAAAATTCCGAGCCGGAAAAAGTGAGATTTTGGCCATAAATTTTATTGGTGCTGCTGGCGGTGATGGCGAGCGGAGCGGCACCCACAGTCAGGGTCCCGCTTGGAAAGCTGAAACTATAATTCGTGGCGCTCAAGGAACCCGGCGCCCCCGTGAGAGGATAATTACCGACCGGACTGGTGGCGCTGGCGGAAGTCGAAAGCAGCGGTGCGCCCGACAGCACCGAACTGGTTTCCCCATTCACAAAACCAGCGTAACTGGCGGTGAACACCGGATTCGCCGCACCGTAAAGCCGGTTGGTGCTATTCACGCTGACGGTCAACGTAGTGGGCGAAACCGTGACCACGCAACCATTGGTGGCGCGGCCAAAGGCATTGGTAACCACGACCACATAATTGCCGCTGGCGATCACCGACGGAGCCACCAGGGTGAGCGTAGCACTGGTGGCACCGGGAATCGGGTTGGCGTTGGGATAAAACCACTGATAACCGAGCGGTGCCGTGCCGGTGGCTGCCGCCGTGAGGATGGCACCGAGGCCATAGGTCACATTGGTGGTGGCAGGCACCAACGCCACCGAAGGAGCCAAGCCCACTGAGAGCGAGCCATTAACCCCCAGTTTGCTGGTGTCCCATGCCAAATTACCCGTCAACGCCGGCAAG
>CAISVF010000362.1 GCA_903888765.1 uncultured Verrucomicrobia subdivision 3 bacterium
GATTTATCCCTGCGCTGAATTGGTGCAACTTGCCCGGCAGAAAAATATTCCAATCACCTTTGGTTCCGATGCGCATAAACCGGAGGAAGTTGGTTTGGACTTTGCTGCTGCGATCGCCCTGGCCCGGGCCGCCGGTTATGCGGAAACCTGTCGCTTCGTTCGGCGTCGGCGGGAAATGATTCCGCTGTAACGATTTACGACTGTTTGACTCCTGATTCGCGAAGGAAAATTGTTTGGCCAGACTCGACAGTGGCCCGCCGTTTTGAAAAAATCCAGCTTTGTGAAACAAGCAATCGTCACTTTGGATATGGAAGGCGTGTTGACGCCGGAAATCTGGATCGCCGTCGCCGAAAAAACTAAAATCCCGGAACTACGCCGCACTACTCGCGACGAGCCGGATTATGACCGGCTCATGCATTACCGGATCGAGATTCTCGACCGTCACGGTATCAAACTTTCGCATATTCAGGAAGTTATCGGTACACTCCAGCCTCTACCGGGCGGCAAAGAATTTCTCGATGAACTCCGCTCCTTCGTTCAGGTGGTCATTTTATCGGACACTTTTGAGCAGTTTGCCCAGCCATTGATGAAGCAACTCAACTGGCCGACCTTGTTTTGCCATCGCCTCATGGTGGAAAACGATCGAATTGCCGGGTATCAGTTGCGGCAGCCCAATCAGAAGCAAAAATCCGTCGCTGCGCTCAAGTCGCTGAATTACCACGTCGTTTCTGCCGGCGATTCCTATAATGACACCGCCATGCTGGGAGAGGCAAATGTCGGCTTCCTCATCCATGCGCCGGAAAATGTGAAGCGGGAATTTCCACAATTCAAGGCGGTGGAAAGTCACGCAGATTTGCTCCAATTAATTAAAGGAGCCCTGTAAATGCCCACCCGCCGAGGCTCGGTCAAATTGTTCAGGCTGGCGGGGATTGACGTCTACATCCACTGGGCTTGGTTCCTGGCTTTCTTTTATTTCACCAGTCGGCCGCATGCCTATTCCAACTATGGCTGGAGCGCGCTGGAGATTCTCTCCCTGTTTCTGCTTGTACTCACGCATGAGTTTGGTCACGCGCTTGCCTGCCGTTCAGTCGGTGGTACGGCCAATCTGATCGTGCTTTGGCCGCTGGGGGGCGTAGCCTATGTCGCCCCGCCACAAAGGCCCGGCGCGCAGCTTTGGAGCATTGCGGCGGGCCCGCTGGTGAATGTGGCGCTGGCCCCATTGTTGTTTGGGATGATTTATCTGGGCAGGCAGTTGGGCTGGGGCAACCATTTCTCCGATGCCTTTTTGCTTTTGGAAAATGTTGCCCTCATCAATCTTGTCCTGCTGGTATTCAACTTGATGCCGGTGTATCCGTTGGACGGAGGGCAAATTCTGCGTTCACTTTTGTGGTTTCCCTTTGGCCGGGCCCATAGTCTGATGATCGCCAGCGTGATTGGTTTTCTCGGGGTGTTTGCACTGTTGGCACTCGCCATTTGGACAAACTCGGTTTGGAAGGGCATTATGGCAGGTTTTATTTTGCTGAATTGCTGGGGAGGGCTGAAGCAGGCCCGCGCATTGGCTCGAATCGCCCGGATTCCCCGGCGAGCAGGTTTCGCCTGTCCCTCCTGCCGGATAGGGCCTCCCCTTGGCGAACTGTGGCGGTGCGGGAACTGCGGTCAGGCTTTCGACATGTTTGTATCGCTGGGCAATTGTCCGCATTGTGCGGCGCATTTCAGCGCCACGCAGTGTCTTGATTGCGGGACCGCCTCACCTCTGACGGCGTGGAGCCCTAGTCCTCCGCCTTGAAGGACCTTGAAATCAGATCACGGACGGCTTGTCTGGGATTTTTGTTTTCGTAGAGCATTGCGTATATTTCATCAATGATCGGCGTTGGCACATTAACCTGCCGCGCCAGTCGCTGGGCTGACCGCGCCGTGGGATAACCTTCGGCGAGTTTGGGATGTGAAGCTTGAATGGCCTCGATGCTTTCTCCGCGGCCCAGCCGTTCGCCTAGGTCACGATTGCGGCTCTGCCGAGAAAAGCAGGTCAGCATTAAATCGCCCAGTCCGCTTAAGCCGGAAAAGGTTTCCGGTTGCGCACCGCACGCTACACCGAGCCGTCGTATTTCCGAGAGAGCCCGCGTGACCAACCCGGCTTTGGTGTTGTCGCCAAAGCCGAGACCGTCACTAACGCCTGCCCCGACGGCGATAACATTTTTTAACGCACCACCATATTCCACCCCCAGCACATCACTGCTGCGGTATATGCGGAATTCCGGCCGATGAAACAGGCCTTGTATGGTTTTTGCAGTCTCTTTGCTTTCGCAGGCACAAACCACCGTGGTGGGAATACCCAGCGCAACCTCACGGGCAAAGCTCGGGCCCGATAATGCAGCCACGCGATTTCCCGGCGCTAATTCCCGCAAAATGCGGCTCATCGTTTCGCCGGTTGCAAATTCAATGCCTTTGGTAACGCTGATAAAAAAGCCGGGATGGCCTTTCAATTTTGCCGCAATTTCGCGAAATGCCTGCGATGGGATGGCCAGCACTACGCATTCTGCTCCGCCGATAGCTTTCACAAAATCGGCTTGCGTCTTCCAATCCGTTGGCAGCGCAATTCCTGGCAGGTAGCGTTCATTGCGACCCTGCTGGATTTCTTCCAAAGCCACCGGATTTTTGTCCCAAAGGGTTACGGCATTGCCGTTTTCCTGCAAGATCTTGGATAAGGCCGTTCCCCAGGCTCCCGCTCCGAGTACTGTGATTCTCACTTCGCCACCTCCTTTTTTTTACCCAGGCGGTTTTCCGTTCCAGCCATGAGTCTTTGCAGGTTTGACTTGTGTTTGTAAATAGCCAGGGCTCCAAGTGCGGTCGTGACAATGCTGAGCAAGAAGTTGTGCGGCGGCAGCACCCAGACCGTCACGGGTAAGGCGACGGCCGCCGAAATGGAGCCGATGGAAACGTATTTTGTTAACCAGATCGCCAGAATGAAGACTGCCAACGCCACCAGCAAGGCCCACGGAGCCAGTGCTAGATAGACGCCGCCGGTAGTTGCAATGCCTTTGCCTCCCTTGAATTTAAGCCAGCAAGTGTAATTATGGCCCAATACGGCGAAAATTCCCGCAACCACGAAAAGGTGTGTCTGCATTTCCGCCGGCGAGAGTTGAAAATCAGTGGGAAGGCCGGAAAAGTGCGGGGCTAGGAAGTTGAACACCTTCGAAGGAAACGCCGCGCAGGCCACGTAGCCCTTAAGGGCATCCATAACCAGCACGAAGATTCCCGCCGGCTTGCCCAGAACTCGCATGGCATTCGTTGCTCCAATATTCCCGCTGCCGACGCTGCGGATGTCGATGCCCTTGGCTTTCGCTGCGAGATATCCGAATGGGATCGATCCGAGCAAATATGCGCTGAGCGCGGTCAGGAGGTAACTCAAAATCATCACGACCTAAATCTAACGGTTGGCGGTTGCTGGTTGAAAGTGGAAATTTGTGCCGCGCCAGGTTTATTTCTGATTTAAGTTGGCCCTGAGAACTGGCAAACTCCTTGGCATGGCCTCACAGATCAAAGTCGCGGTCCTCGGTACCGGTTCACTTGGACAGCACCACGCCCGCATTTATTCGGAGCTTCAGGCTGCCGGGCTGGTTCAACTTACCGGCATTTATGATGCGCATGGGGAAACTGCCCGCAAAATTTCCGAGAAACACGGGCTGCATGTTTTTAATACTCTTGCTGAGGCGGCCGCTGCCAGTGATGCGCTGAATATTGTCACGCCCACTATTACACATTTCGATCTGGCCAAACAATTACTCATGCAGGGCAAGCATATTCTGGTTGAAAAGCCCATGACCGATCACTCGTGGCAAGCCGCTGAATTGATTCAGATAGCACAACAGAATAATTGTGTGCTGCAGGTTGGTCATGTAGAGCGGTTCAATCCCGTTTTTCAGTTTCTCCAGAATGTTGCCACCGAACCAAAATTCATTGAATGCCATCGGCTTTCGCCGTACCCGGCACGTTCGACCGATATCGGAGTCGTCCTGGACTTGATGATTCACGACCTGGATATCGTGTTGGCCTTTGTCAAGTCGGTCGTCACCAGCGTGGACGCCGTGGGGATTCCTGTATTAAGCCGCAGTGAGGATATTGCCAATGTCCGCCTGCGGTTTGCTAATGGTTGTGTGGCTAATCTCACCGCCAGTCGCGTTAGCGCCGAGCGAATGCGCAAGATCCGGGTTTTTAGCGGTCCGAATAATCCCTGTTATATCTCGCTGGATTATCGCGTGCAGGAAGGCTTCATCTACCGGGTGGCCCGCGACGGGGAGGAGGAGAGTTCGCTTCTGAAAAAAGTTCTTGCCGCCAAACTTGGCTTTGGCAAGGACTCGGCAATTGTCAGCGAGTTTGCCGGTAAAAAAATTGTGCGCGAGCCGGTGCCCATCGCCAAAGATGAACCCCTAAAATTGGAGTTGCAAAGTTTTGTCAATTGCGTGCTTGAAAAACAGACGCCCGTCGTCAGCGGTGAATCTGCCAAGCGTGCTCTGGACCTGGCCTTTGAAATCACCCGCCAGATTCAAAATATAAAATAAGCCAGAGTGCGCCGCATCCGGGATTCTTGATCGACATTCAAGTTGCTTACGGCTTTTTCCAATGCGTTATCTGATTTTATTTGTTTGGATTCAAACTCGGCTTGCTTGACCGCTCGAATGCCTGCCTTTAACTTTCCCGCATGGCAAACGCGAAGAAACCCAAACGCAAGGCGGCGCTACTCGGGGTTGGTTTAGACACCGACGGTCACAAGCGCATCACCCAGGGTGATAATTTTATGCTGGTGGGCGGCAGTCTGGAGACGCACGAGCAGATGACCGAAAAAGCCTTGAAAATTAATGAAAAACTTAAGGCCCGCGGCAAACAACTGGAAACGGTCAGCCGTGAGGAGTTTGATGACATTGCCCACGAGGTTGGTTTGAAGAAAGTACCTGGGCACAAATCTGATGAACATTGATGCCCTGCCTCGTTTTGCCTTGGCGCAACTGCCGACGCCGCTAGAAGAACTTAAAAATCTTTCGCGGCAACTTGGGGGGCTCACCTTCCTAATCAAGCGTGATGACCAGACCGGCCTGGCGCTTGGCGGTAACAAGACACGCAAATTGGAATTTCTGGTCGGCGAAGCACTGTTGCAAGGTGCCGACACGCTGGTCTCATTGGGGGCGGGGCAATCGAATCATTGCCGCCAAACTGCGGCAGCTGCCGCCAAAGCTGGTTTAAAGTGTGAATTAATTCTTAACGGTAAGATACCCGACCTACCTAACGGCAATTTGCTGTTAAACGATATTTTGGGTGCGCGATTACACTGGATTGAGCGTTCGCAGCGAGCCATAAAACTGGCTGAGTTAGACGCAGAACTCCGCGCCTGCGGGCGCAAGCCTTACCTGATTCCGGTGGGTGGTTCAAATGGCGTCGGCGCAACCGGTTATGTTCTGGCAATGCAGGAACTCACTGCTCAATTAAATGCCATAGGGCACCGCGTGGATCATCTCGTGTTTGCTACCAGCAGCGGTGGCACGCAAGCGGGTATTTTGTTGGGGGCGCGCATTGCCGGCTTTACTGGCCGGTTACACGGGATTTCCATTGATAAGAACGACCCCGAACATTTTGAGTATGAAGCAGAGGTCGCGCAAATTGCCAATGATTGCGCGACTTATATCGGTTCCTCCATTCGCTTAACGCGTGATCACGTGACGGTTACCTATGGTTTCAAGGGGGAGGGCTATGGCATTGTTGGTGAATTAGAGCGTGACGCTATCCGTCTGTTGGCTCGTACTGAAGGCATCCTGCTGGACCCGGTTTATGCTGGTCGTGCGTTTGGCGGATTGATGGATTTGATTCGCCGAGGTGTTTTTCAGAGAGGCGAAACTGTTTTATTTTGGCATACGGGTGGTGCCCCCGCACTGTTTGCGTATGCCAAGGACTTGATATAAATTTTCTTTGTGAAAACAGTAATCCACTGGTTCCGGCGGGACTTGCGCATTTTGGATAATGTTGCGCTGAGTGAAGCCGCGAAGCGTGCGGAACAGGTAATTCCGGTTTTTGTTTTCGAGGATGCGTTTTGCAACGGGCCGGATGTAGGTGCGGCTCGGTTGACCTTTTTATTGCAATCCGTTGAGTCTCTCCGCAAAAATCTGGTGGAACTGGGTCACCAGTTGGTCATTCGGCGTGGCAAGGCAGAAGCGATTCTTCCAGCGTTGTGTCTGGAGTTGGAAGCACAGGCCGTTTTTGCAAATAAACGCTACGAGCCTTACGCGCAGCGACGCGATGAGCGCGTTACCAGTGCATTACTGAACGTGGATGTGGGCTTTGAACTGTTCAAGGATGCGGTGGTATGGGAGGAGTCGGAAATTCTCACCCAAGCGGGAAAACCCTACACCGTCTTCACGCCCTACGCCAAAGCCTGGAAAGCCCGGTCGATTTCTTTACCACGGCAGAAGTTTCCAATTCACCATGCCCAATCCCCAATCCGCAATTTCAAATCTGACGCATTGCCAAAATCTTCAGATGAATTGGGTATTCCACTTGCTCAGAATATTCCACCAGGCGGCGAGCGCGTGGCGCTGGATTTGCTTGCGAAATTTATGGCCGGGCCAGTATACGAATATGGTACGAGTCGTAATTACCCCGCTTTGGACGGCGGTTCATCTCTCTCTCCGCATCTGCGCGCTGGGACCATCGGCATCCGCACAGTTTTTGCGGCATTAGGCAAAGCCCGCTCCCGGGCCACTGCAACCCAGGCGGCCAGTTGCGATATTTTTTTGAATGAACTTATCTGGCGGGAATTTTACTTGCAGGTGCTGCACAATTTTCCTCATGTCACCAAAGGAGCCTTCTGGCAGGAGTATGACGCTTTGAAATGGTCGGATAATCAGGCCCATTTTGCTGCATGGTGTGAAGGACGCACCGGCTATCCCATTGTGGACGCGGCCATGCGCTGTCTTAACGCAACTGGCACCATGCACAACCGGCTGCGCATGATTGTGGCCATGTTTCTCACAAAGGATTTGATGATTCATTGGCAATGGGGTGAGCGCTATTTCATGAACCAACTCGTTGATGGCGATCTGGCGGCGAATAACGGTGGTTGGCAGTGGAGCGCCGGAACGGGAACAGATGCTGCACCCTACTTCCGGATTTTCAATCCCATATCGCAGGGTGAGAAGTTTGATGCGGATGGCAAATTTGTAAAACGCTGGATTTCCGAATTAAAAGATTTTCCTGCTTACCTTATTCACCAGCCTTGGGAAAACCCCTTGTTACTGTTACGGTCAAAGTATGTGCCCCGGATCGTGACCCACGAAGAGCAGCGACCCAAGTGCCTTGCCATGTTTCAGGCTGTTAAAAAAAGTTGATTCTTGGAACGTCCTAGTGCTTGGTTCTACATTGTTATAAACCGGCTATGTTGGACGGGCTTTTTGGCGGCGGGTTAGTGCGGCGAGGCAGATAGCTTTCCAGCAGGTCCACGATGTCACGCACACTTAAGAGCGGCACGTCAGCTGCGTGGGCCAAGC
>CAISVF010000363.1 GCA_903888765.1 uncultured Verrucomicrobia subdivision 3 bacterium
CACCCCACAGGCCACCACTCCGTCCTGGCCGCGCCACCCGACAAAAACCAAAAACCCGTGCTCCTTTTTACCAATCGCTCAAAATGAAACATTCCTGGTTTGCTAACTACAAAAAATTCCTGGTTTGAAAACTACGCGACAGGCTTTGCTGTTTGCTTTTCCAACCATCGTACCCATAATTTCCAAGTGCGGAACGAAGGCGAGAAACCTCCAATTCAAGAAAAGCGTGAAGGGAATCCATCGAATCCACCTGGGCTCTCTGATCCAGAACGCTGGGTGGAATTGTACGGTGATTGTCTCTTCAAATATGCGCTGATGCGCCTACGTGACCCGGCTAAGGCAGAAGATGCGGTGCAGGAAACCTTTCTGGCGGCGCTTAAAGGAGGAAAGTCTTTTCAGGGGCGTTCCGCTGAGAAAAGCTGGCTCGTAGGTATTCTCAAAAACAAGATTTACGACCATTTTCGCAAAGCCAGCCGAGAAACCACTTTCACTGACTTGGAATTTTACGCCGATGAAGAAAGCGATCGTTTTGTAGCTGACGGATTCTTCAAAGATGGCTGGATCCATGAACTTGGCCCGCTGGAATGGTCAAGTCCCGCTGCCAGCCTCGATAGCGAAGTGTTTTGGAAAACGTTCCACGATTGTTCCAATAAATTGCCAAAAAATATTGCCACCGTATTCAACCTTCGTTTAGTGGACGGCGTGGAAAGTAAGGAAATTTGCAGCCTTTTGAATATTTCAGAGAGCAATCTCTGGGTGATGCTGCATCGTGCCCGGATGGCTTTGCGGCGCTGTTTGGAAACCAATTGGTTTGGCAAAGAGGGAGGCAAGGAATGAACATCCTCGCAGCCCTCAAAGAACGCATCGGCATCCTCGTTTGGCAACCCACCCCCAATTGTTCGGAAATCACTCGGCTGGCTTCGCGGTCTTTTGAACAGCCTCTTCCCACTCACGCGCGGTGGAAAATACAACTGCATCGCCTGATCTGCGCCTGGTGCCACCGTTATGTCAAACAGTTGAAATTTCTTCCTCGCGCCAGTTCGAACGCCTTCCATAAAGTAAACTCCTGCCTAGCGGCGGTTTGTCAACAGCAGCCAGACCACGAATTGTGCTGCGTCTCAAATTCACCGAAAATGAAAATCTGTAAGGATTCTTGCGCTCATCCGACCAATTTGCATTGCCAGATTAGAATTTTGGCAGGATACCGGTGGAGATTGGGCGTTTTTTGCTAGATTACACAGTTTTTAACCATGAATTGGCTCGGGAACATTACCAAAAGACTGTTTGGCAGGTTGGCGGAACTCTCGCCGAGTTGTAAGACGGTGGCGCGCCTCCAGTCAAAAGCGCTCGAACACAAGTTGACGCTTAGCCAGCAATGGGGTCTGCGCATCCATCTTATACTCTGCAAATGGTGTAATCGCTACGGGAAGCAAATTGCCTTTATCCAAGCCGTTGCCCAATCACACCCCGACGAAGTGAGTATGCCGGTTCCTGAGCAACTATCGGAAGCAGCGCGAAAGCGAATCCAGCAGAAGCTGCGGGATCATTTAAAATTATCCGCATAGCTAACCGTATAGCCAAACTTTGGTGAAGATGGCAAACTGGTGGGATGTCAGGCACTTTTCTGTTGTGCCGCCTTTCAGGAGGTGGGGGACAATTTGCCGACCCGGTTGTCCGGCAGTGCCACCAGTTGCCGACAGACCGAGACATGTTGTTGGAATTTCTGGGCTGTTACCTCGATGATATACTACGCACCGTTTAGATTGTGACAAAAGCATTTGGGAATAGTTGAAAGTTCCAACTGAGTAAGGAGGCGAGTGCCGCGGCGTGGTCGTGATGCGCCGAGGTGGTGGTCTTGAGAATGGCAACAGGGCAGACGCATGTGAATTTTAAGAATCATTGCTTTTTGGTTGATTTTAAGGGATGGGGCCTTTCGCAGGCCGATGAGTACATGCCGGTGCTGGCGTTTGATCCGCGTCAGCGGCACCGCCCGCACGCCCACGTATCCGCGAACGGTAACCATTCTTTGGGTTGCGCGTTCAATCCGGTTGCGCGCAACAAAATAACCAAATAGTGCCGGCTAACACTTTGGCTTCAAATCGTCTGTGGACTTTAAAACACGACTCAACTAAAAATACGCATGTCAAATGCACCCAATTCCTGTTGCCTCAATTCAGAAGAATCCGGAGGAAGGCCCTTTGACAAAATGACATCGCTTTTGAAAATTGTCGCTATGACGATGACGCTGGTTTTGTGCATTTGCGCAAGAGCGGGGGGCGCGAATTTCCAAATTGAGACCTGGACGACAGAACGTGGTCTGCCGGACAGTTCCGTCACGGCCATCACGCAGACGCCGGATGGCTATCTTTGGGTAGGCACCTACAACGGATTGGCGCGATTTGACGGCATCAACTTTGTTACCTTCGATCCGGAAAACACCCCGGCACTGGCCCATGCGCGGGTGCGTCAGCTTTTTCTCGACCGCCAGGGCGCGCTGTGGATCAACACGTTTGATGGATCGTTGACGCGGATGCAGGGCGGACAATTTTATCGGGAATGGACGGCAAAAGTTCAAAATGATCGCGACAATACCCTGGTTAGTTCCACGTCCAATTCCATCGCCTTTGTCTTGGACGGCGGAGAAATTTATAAAAAAGATTTATCCGTGCCGCCGGGTTCAGGCTGGTCGCAGATTGCGCTGCCGAATCGCAATCTGCTCACGATCCAAACCTCCACTGGTGATTGTTTGGCTTGGTTCAACGGCCAGACGGAACGTTCTTGGGTCAAACGCATGTGGCGGCTTGAGCAAAATCATTTTCAGCCGATGGGTGAGGTGGTGGCGCTACAGGGACGGCGTATCCGGCACATAGCGCCGGTGGAAGCTTGCCAATTTTGGTTAGGCTCGGATGCAGGGCTTTATTTCTGGGATGGGAAAATGTTTTATGACGCGACGCCAACCAACACCGCCGGGACGATGGATTTCAGTTTTATATGTTCGGCAACGGATGGCGGCCTCTGGGCGATTGCCAATGGTAGCCTAGTAAAATTGTCGAACCGGCAATTGAAGTTCCAAGTGTTGGAACTGGAAAAATCCTTCGCTCGTCTAGGGCCGCGCTTCGACATGAATCCGGACTCGGCTGGTGGAGTCTGGCTGCATGACACCGCGCGTGGGATCATCCATGTAGCCGCAGATGGAATGGTCACGCGGCTCAAAACCGATGCGAATGGCTTGAATGACCGGGTGACCAGTTTTTTCGCCGACCGCGAAGGCAATTGGTGGGCCGGATTTGAACTCGCCGGTTTGACGCGCATCCGGGAAGCGCGTTTTCAGCAGCCGTCACTGGCGGGCGATGACCGGTCGCGCAGTGTCCGGTCAGTCTGCTCCGCCGCCGCCGGCAATGTCTGGATTGGAAGCACTGGCGGCGGGTTGATTGGCACCGGTTATAACGGAGTGACAAATTTCAGTTTTACCGGTGACGCACCGCGTGGCGCTGTGGCGTGTTGTTGTGCTGATAGCAAAGGACGTTTGTGGGTCAGCGCGGCTGGGGAAAATCTGATGGTCGGGCAAAATGGGATTTTTGCCGCGGCCAATCCACCGGTGCACAGCGTGAAAGCCATTCTCGCCGGACATTCATCCGGCAAGATCTGGGCCGGCACGCGCAGCGGTTTGTTCATGAGTGAAGACGGCCGGATGCCGTTTTATCCCGTGGCAGAAATGAGTTCCAAGGCTGTCCGGGCGCTGGCGGAAGATATAAACGGCGATCTGTGGTGTGGCGATGACGATGGGACTTTGTATCGGCTGGCGGACGAAACTGTCGAGGCGTTTCGCCCGGAGGAAAACGCCCACGGCCGTGCCATCTGGTCATTGTTGCCGGAAACTGGCGGCACGATTTGGGTGGGAACTTTTCGCGGCGGCCTATTGAGGTTCAAGCATGGAAAGTTTTTCCACTACACGTCGGCGCAGGGTTTGCCGGACAACGTCATCAGCCAGATTCTTTCCGATCACGCGGGCAACCTCTGGCTCGGCACGCATCGGGGAGTTTATCGCGCTTCCCTCCACAGCCTTGATGAGGTGGCGGATGGCACGCGCCCCATGGTGGATGGAATTTTGTTTGGACGGTCGGACGGATTGCCGTCACTCGAATGTTCCGGCGGCTACAATCCTGCGGCCTGGCGCACGGCGGATGGCACGTTGTGGTTCACGACCTTGAAGGGCGCAGTTTCCATTCAACCGCAGGAGGTGCAACTCAACTCGCATCCACCTGCCGTGCTGATCGAACAAGTTTTGGCCGAGGGAAATCCCATCTGGCCGCTGCAAACAAATGCACAGCCGGAAAAAGCAAATACGCCGCTGCAAATCGCGCCGGGCCGAGGACAAGTGGAATTACATTTTGCGGGCTTGAGTTTGTCAGCGCCGGAACGCGTGAAGTATCGCTATCAGTTGGTCGGTGAGGACAAGGATTGGGTTGATGCAGACGCGCGGCGGTTCGTGCACTATGCATCGCTCCGGCCGGGCAAATATAGCTTTCGCGTCACGGCGTGCAGTGGGGATGGCGTCTGGAATCCGGAACCGGCGGAATTTTCGTTCGTGGTTTTACCACATTATTACCAAACGTGGTGGTTTTACACCCAGATGACGGCGTTGATTATCTGGTCGGCATTTGCGGTTGCCCGGCATCGCTTCAAACTGAAGCTGCGCCGGAAGACGGAGCAGTTGGAGCGCCGACACGAGATTGAGCGGGAGCGGGCGCGCATCGCCAAGGATATCCACGATGATTTGGGTTCCAGCTTGTCCCTCATCGCCGTGATGGGCGACCTGGCCCGGCAGGATCAAGACGGCGACCGGATTGGAAAGATCTCCAGCACGGCGCGGCAGGCGGTCAAGTCGCTGGACGAAATCGTCTGGGCGGTGAACCCACGCAACGACTCGCTCGCGCAACTCGTGGAATATGTCTGCGGCTACGCAGCGGATTATTTGGCCGCCGCCAACATCCGCTGCCGTCTCGATGTGCCGGACCAGATTCCGCCGGCCGAGTTATCGAGCAAAATCCGGCACCATGTTTATTTGGCGGTAAAAGAGGCATTGCAAAACATAGTTAAACATTCGCAGGCGAACGCAGCCGGGCTGACGGTGCACATCAAAAACGACCGGGTAAAGATTTTCGTCACGGATAACGGGCGCGGCTTCACTATGGAACCCGACAATGCGGTCGCTGATGGCTTGCGCAATTTACGGCAGCGGATGAGCGACATCGGTGGCCAATGCCAGGTTGCTACCCAACCGGGTGGCGGGACGGAAGTGAGGTTGGAATTCTCGCTGCCTTTCGCCAGTTGAGGTCTCACATGTTTATTTGATGTCACCCATTAAAATTTGCTTTAAAATATTTCCATATTGAAACCGCGCCATGATGATTTCTTTTGCCATCGTTGAAGACCAGCCGGAGTTGCGCCGGAATTTGGTGGAATGGCTGAACCGCGCGCCGGGCTTGAACTGCGTCGGCGCGTATCCCACTGGTGAAGAGGCGTTGAAACAACTGCCCACGCTGTATCCCGACGTGGTGTTGATGGACATCAATCTGCCCGGCATGGGCGGCATCCAATGCGTTTCCCGGCTCAAGCAATTGCTGCCGGAGACGGACGTCATCATGCTCACCACCTACGACAACGCGGAAATGATTTTTGATTCCATCCGCGCGGGCGCCACCGGTTACCTGCTAAAAAACCAGCCGCGCGAAGAGTTGTTGCAGGCGTTGCAGCAGGTGCATGCGGGCGGTTCGCCGATGTCGCTGAAAATTGCCCGCAAAGTGTTCAACCATTTTCAAACGCCAGCGAAGCACGGCTCGGAGATCGAACAGTTGACCAACCGGGAGCTGGAAATCCTCCGGCTGCTGACCAAGGGCTATCTTTACAAGGAAATCGCGGAAACCTTGAAGGTTGCTTTGGCCACAATCCAGACGCATGTCGCCGCTATTTATAAAAAGCTCCATGTGCATTCCCGCACCGAGGCGGCCATGAAATTTGCCGGGAAGGAGTGACTTTTCGCCGTTTTCGCCCGCTGGTATTCCCTTCGCATCTGGTTTGATTTACTCATCCAAGTCTAGGAATTGCGCCCGTTTCCTCATCTCAAATGAATATGTGATACCGGATCTGGCTCGCCTGAACTAATTTTACCAAGTTCACTCTTAGCCAAACCAAAACCTAAACTTTTGCGACAACTGTTTTTATGAAAAAACTCATCCTTAAACGCACATCAATTGCTGCCGCCTCGTTGCTGCTGGCAGGCGCAACTTTGTCCCAAGCAGCCAACGGCGTCTGGGCCGGTGCTGGCGCGGACGGTGGCTGGACCACCTCCGGCAACTGGATCGGCGACATCGCGCCCGGCGTGACCGACGGAACGACGATGAACACTGACAGTGCTCTATTCACAAACAATCCAACGCAGAAAATTCTCACCGTGGACGCCAACCGTAATCTGGCGAATTTCACCTTCGATGCCGGCGCCGGCGTCTATACGATTGGGAGCGCGGGTGCCAACGTGGGCAATCCACTGCTGCTCACGAGCGGCGGCAAGTCGCTGATCACTTCCGCGCTGACAGCGACGACCGGCGGCTACGGCCAACGATTGTTCAATGCGCCGCTCGTGATCCAAGGCAACGGCGGCAGCTATACGCTCCAAAGCGATGCACCCAGCGCCGTCAATGGCAGCGCAATCGGGATTGGTTTCGGGTTGAACGGCGCGGTTAGTGGCGTGGCGACGGCGGGGAATACTACGACCTTGAATCTTACCGGCAGCCAGGCTGGCTGGGATACGACCCACCAAGGTTCAGGGAACGTGATCAACAATGTGATTTCCGATGGATCGCTCGGTGGCAAGTTGGGCGTCATCAAAAATGGCAGTGGAACTTGGGCGATGATTTTCACCAACGCTTACACCGGCCCAACGGTCATCAACGGCGGTCGTCTGGATTTGAATTTCCGGTTTAACGGCTACACAACGCTCAGCAATAACATGATCATAAATCCCGCGAGTAGTCTTGCGTTTGGTGGGGCTGGCGGATCGGTGAGTTTGAAAATCGGTAACACCACAACCTATACCCAACAGGTCGCCAGTGTGACGCTAAATGGTGGTCAAGGAATCATAAGCATCCTCCGCACCACGGGCGGCGCGGGCTATTGGAATTTCGGAACCACCATCACGCGCAATGTCGGTGCAACCCTGGATGTGACGCCTTCACAAGGAACATATAAAGTTCCAACTGGCACAGTCAACACGCTCCCTCTGGATAGTGGCGGGGTGGCTTATCTTACGGCGGAAAGCTTTGCTGATTGGGCGGGATACAACACAACCACAACGCTGCTTTCCGGCAGTTATACCAAGGTCAATGCTACGGCTACCACTCTTTCCGGCAATGCCCAGGTGGCTGCTGGCGTTACGACCACGACGCTGGCTGCCAATACTTCGATTGCCAGTCTGCGCAACGCCATCAATCAAGCCACCGCCATCAACCTCGGTGGCTTCACCCTGACAAACGCCGGCTACCTTGTGACCGCGACGGTGACCACGCCCGGTTCGACCATCACAAACGGGACGCTGGTTGGTGCGGCTGGACGCGACTTGGTCTTCTTGCAAAATAGCGCACAGCCGTTCACCATCGGTGCGACCATTGCCGACAATGGTTCCGCCACGGCGCTTACGAAAGGTGCAGGCGGCGTTTTGGCGCTGACTGGCAACAACACTTATTCCGGCGTCACCTACATCAACGGTGGCGCGTTACAATTGGGGAATGGCGGAACTTCGGGAAATATCAATTCTAGTTCGGTGGTCACCAACCACGGCTACCTCGTTTTCAACCGTTCGGACGCCACGACATTTGCGCTGGCGATTAATGGAACTGGCGGCATCACCAACGCCGGTTCTGGCGCGGTGACGCTCACGGCGAATCACGGATACACGGGCAACACTGTCATCAACAGCGGCACCACGCTCAACCTCGGTAGCGGCGGAGCGGCTGGCACAATTAGCAACTCCGCGGCGGTCATTAACAATGGCGCGCTGAACGTCAATTTGAGCGGCACGTTCACTTATCCCGGCATTATCAGCGGCAGTGGCACGCTGGCGAACCAAGGCGGCGGCAAGACGATTTTGTCTGGCAACAACATTTATAGCGGTAACACCCTGGTTCAGTCTGGCACGCTGGGGCTCGGCACCAACGCGTTCATCACCAATAGCGTGGCCATACTAGTTTCCGGAGGAGCCACGCTGGATGTTTCCTCACAGACCAATTTCGCGTTGAATGGCGCGCTGCTGCCGAACGGACAGATTCTTGCAGGAACCGGAACCCTGCTTGGCTCGGTCAACGCGAACGGCGCATGCGTCATTACTCCTGCGACGAATGGCATCTATGGCACATTAACGATTTCCAGCAACCTCACGCTGAACGGCAGTGCGTTGAAGTTTGACGTCTCATCTGGAACCAAGGATCGCTTGAACGTTGGTGGCGTCTTGAATTTGCAGTCCGGCAGTCTCACCGTGAATCTTCCCGGTGGCAGCATCCCGAACGGTTCTTACCAGCTCATCAATTATACCAACAGCCTGTTGGGCAATGTCGTGAACATCACGGTTGTTTTCCCCGGCGGTTCACAGGTGGCGAGCTTGAGCAGCGCTACGCCTAACTGGATCACGCTCATCGTTTCTAGCGCCAACCCGAACAACCTCGCGTGGCAAGGCACGGATAGCACAAATCCATCCTGGTGGGATGTTTCGACAACGTTGAACTGGACAAATGGCAGCACGCCGAGTGTTTTCAGCCAGAACGACAATGCGCGCTTCGATGACACCGCCACGACTTACACCGTGGACCTCCGCCAAACCGTCAGTCCGGGACAAGTCGTGGTGAATTCTACCACGGACTACACATTGCAAACCTCACTGGCCGGGAAAATCTCCGGCAGCGCGAGCCTCGTAAAATCCAACACCAGCACGCTCACCATTCTGACGACGAACGATTACAGCGGCAGCACGACGATTGCGGGAGGCACCTTGCAAGTCGGCAACGGCTCGGTCGGTGCGCGGCTGGGTAGCGGCAACATCACCAACAACGCAGCGGTGATTTACAATTCGCCGGATTCACAAATCGTCGGCAGCACCATCAGCGGCGGCGGCAGTCTCAAGGTTCAATCCGGCGCGGTGATTCTTTCCGCGAACAACACGCTCACCGGTAACACCACAAATGCCGCTGGCACAACCTTGCAACTCGGCTTGAATGGCGCCGCCGGCAGCCTTGGTTCCGGCAATCTCGATGACGAGGGCGGTCTCGTCATCAATCGTTCCGACACGCCGACAGTCAACAACATCATCAGCGGTGCGGGCGGTGTGACCAACGTCGGTTCCGGCGCGGTGACACTCGGTGGCGCGAATTCCTACAGCGGCGCGACGTTCATCAACAACGGCACCGTGAAGCTTGGAAACGCTTCGGCGCTCGGCGCGGGCCTGCTCACGATGAATGCCGGTGCATCAACTGCGGGCACGCTGGATTTGAATGGATTTGACGTCACCCTCGGACGTTTGTCTGGCGCGACTGGAAACGCCTTGTCAAAGCTTCTCAATAACGTTGGAGCGGGGGTCAACACCGTGACCATCAATTCACCGGCGACCGCGACGTTTGCGGGACTAATCGCCGACAACACAAGCGGCAGCGGCAAAGTTGCGCTCGTGCATCTGGGACCGAGCGCGCTGACCTTAAGCGCGGCGAACACTTACAGCGGCGGCACGGTGATCGCCGGCGGCAGTCTCACTCTAAGCACTGCCACGTCAGCGGGCACTGGCCTGATTTCCTTCTCGAACGGGGTCGTTACGCTGGCGGGTGTGACCTATGTGAACCCGATGAACATCATGTCCGGCACCACCAATACGATCAATGGCGCGAACGGCACTTCTTTGAACTCTGCGTTAACCAACTCCGGAACTGTAAATCTTATCTCTCCCGGCTCGGGAACATTTAACATCACAGCGGCCTGGCCGAATTTCGGCGGCACCGTCGTGCTTGGCACCGTAGCCAATGGACCGCGCCTTCTGGCGGGCAGCACCGGCGCGCCAAATGCCGTGTGGGACTTGGGAACGGGCTATGGATTTCTCTATACCCGGGATGGCGGAACGATTGATATGGGCGCACTGACCAGCAGTTCGACTGGAACTGCTTTGTATGGCAGTTCAGTTAGCGGAAATGGGATATATCGCATTGGTGCTTTAAATTTGAATACGACCTATTCAGGTATCATCGGTAATTACGCTCCCGGCGCACAGAATACGGCGGTGACCTGTGCCATTACCAAGGTTGGCAATGGGACATTGACGCTGGATGGAACTTTGAATTATTCGGGTGCGACCACCGTTAATGGAGGAGTGTTGGAGATTGGTAGTGTGAATAATCCCAACGCTTCGCTCGATAACAGTCTTTCGCTCACGGTGAATTCCAACGCGGTGTTGGATGTCTCCGGCCGCAGCGACGGCACCTTGAATTTGGGCAGTGCGGTTGCACAAACGCTGGCTGGCTCCGGCACCGTCAAAGGCAACATCCTCGCCCCGGGATCCTTTTTGGCGACGATCAACTTCAGCGGCACAAACAACGGCAGCTTCAACGTCACCGGTGCCACTCTGGCACCGGCAGGCGGTGTTGCGGCCACGCTGGTCATCACCAACGAAGCGGTGCTGAACAACGCCACGGTGCTGAGTTTTGACTTTGCCAATGCAATGACACCGGGCGGCGGAACCAACGACCTGATCCGGGTGGGTGGTAATCTGACCCTCGCCGGCATCGTCAGTCTGCGCCCGAATTTCTTGAACGGCACTCCGGCCATCGGCCAGCTATATACCCTTATCACCTATGGTGGCAACTTGACCGGTGACACGAATAATCTGGCTCTTGATGAAAGCGCCCTGAATTTTTCGCATCTCACGGCTGAATTCAGCACCAATACCCCTGGAGCCATCACAGTCGTCTTTAACCTGAATCCTTCCGACCTGGCCTGGCAAGGTTATGAGACCAACAGTTGGCAGCCGGGCGTGGTGACCAACTGGCTTAACGCCGGCATCAACACCAACTTCTACCAGTTTGACAGGGTTACCTTTAACGACTCGGCCAATAACTTCACCGTTGCCGTGGTCGGCACGCTTCAGCCGAGTCGCATCACCGTCAGCAATTCCGTCAGCAGCTACTTTTTCACTAACGGTGGCAGCGGTGTAATCGCGGGCGGCACCGCCTTGGACAAACGCGGTTCTGGCATCCTCTCGATTGCCACGGCCAACACCTACACCGGTGGCACCACGAACAGCGGCGGCGGCACGATTGATATCGGCGGTGTTGCCACTGCGTTGGGAACCGGCCCTCTGGTTCTCAACAAGGGAACTTTCCTCTCAACCAACGTGGCCAGCCTCGTTATTGCCAATCCGATCATCAATGCGGCAGGTTCCACAAACGTGATCCAAGCCAACGGAACTGGCAACACTCGCTTGTCCGGCAACATCTCCGGCAGTTCCGGCCAGTTGGAATTTGCCTCGGTGAACACCAAGGGAATTGACCTTTCCGGTGACAACAGCGGTTACAGCGGGGCGATGAAGATGGACAACACCGTCATCATGCGCTTCCTGAGCGCGACTGCGGGCAATTTGCCGGCTGTCCAATTTGACTTGGGTAATGCTGGTTCAACGCTTGGTTCAAAGGTGGATGGCACACTCGTGCAATTTCGTCTGGGAGCATTGAGCAGCGGCAGCAGTGCCATCCTTACCGGTCACACCAGCGGTTCCGGCGGTGCCGGGGCGAATGTCACTTGGGAAATCGGCGCGCTGGGATTGAGCACGACCTTTGGCGGCACGATCACCGATGGCAGCCAGACTTCGGGCGCTAACAACACTTCCCTCATCAAGGTGGGCAGCGGCACGCTAACCATCACTGGGGCCAACTCCTACACCGGCAATACCACCGTCAGCAACGGCATCTTGGAACTCGCGCAATCGAGTGCCACCTTGGCCACGAATTCGACTGTTACCATCGCCACTGGTGCCCAGTTGAAATTGACGGCCGCAGCGGTGACCAATCAGGTTGCCAGCCTTATCACCAACGGCGTGGCTGCCGGCAACGGCCTCTACAGCAGCGCCAACAGCGCCGGCCGCATCATTGGATCGGGTTATCTCCGGGTTGGCCTGGCCCCGACCCAACCGACCATCGAGCCAATCCAGGCCAGCTACAATGTCGGCACCGGCCAGTTGACGATGACATGGACTCAATCGGGTTGGACGCTGCAAGCCCAGACCAACAACCTCATCACGGGCCTTAGTTCAACTGGTTGGACTCCAGTATCGGGAGCCAACAGCCCCTATGTGATCACGGTCAATCCCTCGCTGCCCACCGTGTTCTATCGCTTGATGGCTCCCTAACCCGGGATTTGCCTCAAATAATCTTCAGACCAAATGGGTATGGTTTGAGAAATGGGGTTGGAGGCGGGAGCACCGTTTGGGTTCGGTGCTCCCGCCAAATTTGTGAAATTAAGATGAACGACAAATTGCTTTAGAAAATGACAACACGAAAAACGACAGTTCAAATACTCTGGCGCAGCTTGGGAATTCTCGTCCTCGGCAGTTTCTGTTTGCTCAACGGCTGCGGCAAATCTGGCTCAATGCCGGCGGCAGATCCCAACGCCGGCTTGCCACCCGAGGCGGTTGCCGTGCGCAAGGCTTTTGAGTCGGCCGGCCCCAGTTACAGGAACCCAATTGAGGAAGCGCTGGCGCTGGTCCGGGCGGGGCAGATTAACCCGTCCGCTTTGGCCGAGGCCTTGCCCCAATTGGAGCGCATCGCCGACAACCCGACCATTTCTGCCATACAGAAACAGGCGCTGAATGAACTCATCCAGAAAATCAAAGCCGGCGGGGTCAAGTCCGCAGCACCCAAAGACATTCATTAACCCACCGTCTAAAACCAATCCAGTCATGAGTATGAAACCAAATCAACCATCACCCGTCTCCCCCCGCCAACTACCAGCCTCCGGCCGTGGCTTTACCCTGATTGAACTGCTGGTGGTCATTGCCATCATCGCCATTCTAGCGGCGATGCTCCTGCCGGCCTTGTCCAAAGCCAAAGATCGGGCCAAACGCATCCAATGCGTTTCCCAACTCCGACAGTGCGCCCTCGGCGCCACCATGTATGCCTCGGATTCCAACGACATGTTTCCCATTTGGATCCATCCCGTGACGCTCCAAATCAATGTCATGAGTGGCACCTGGTATTCACGGTATGTTTGGTCCGGCACCCCCAACACGAAGGTGCCCATCAACGGGAACAGCGGCGAATTTAACAACCTCGGTCATCTGTTTCCCGCCAAGTATGTCGGCGATGGGAAAGTGCTTTGGTGTCCGAGCTACAAGCCGGACGCACTGCTGGGCATCGGTCAATACAGCGATCCGCAATTCATGAGCAGTGACGCGGGCGGTCAAGTCCGGTCCGGCTACATGTTCAACCCGTGGGTGGTCAATCCCTTGATGGGTGGCAATGCCGGCAATTTGCGCCTGATGCAAAAAACACGGGATATCCGCGACCGCCGGATTTTGATCATGGATTATCTGGGAAGTGGCACCACGCCAGATCAACTGGCACATTATCGTGACCAGGGCTGGAACCTCGCGTTCAACGACGGCAGCGTCTCTTTTGCGAAGAGTCCGCAGGCGATGAAACTGGCCGCCCAATTGGTGGATTACGACAACGTGGGCCTCACGAACATTTTGACGATGCTGGAAACTGCTGCGCGTTGATTCGCGCGGCGAACGGGCTTGATTGTGGATGGTTGAGTGGCGAGACGGGTAATCGGCAACCGGTTTTTTCTGGCACATGGCCAGAAGTTAAAATGCATCAATTTAAATTTCCTCTGGCAAGATGGGTAAGCCTTCAGGCCGTGCTTTGGTTGCTGGTTCTATCTTCGTTGCCGGCCGCAACGTTTAACGTTGCGGATTTCGGCGCGCGGCCGGACGATCCAGCCTTGGCCAGCCCGGCGATTCAGAAAGCCATTGATGCCGCCGCCCAAGCCGGCGGTGGCAAGGTGGTCTTTGCCAAGGGCACTTATCTCACCGGGGCCCTGTTCCTGAAATCCAACGTCGAACTGCATCTGGGCGAAGGGGTCGTCTTGCGCGCGGTGCCGGACGATGCCGCCTATCCGGATATCTGGTCGCGCGTGGCTGGGGTTGAGATGCAATGGCCGGCGGCGGTGGTAAATGTCTATGGCCGGACGAATGTGAGCGTCACCGGCCAAGGCACGCTCGATGGCAATGGCGAATACTGGTGGCGCAAGTTCTGGGGCGAAGACCGCCAGGGTGGCATGCTCAAAGACTATGTTGCCCGCGGTCTGCGTTGGGCGGTGGACTACGATTGCCAGCGTGTCCGGGCGTTGTTGATTTACGATTCCAAGGACGTGAAGGTCAGCGGCATCACCATCGAGCGTTCCGGTTTCTGGTCGCTGACCATGACATATTCCGAGCACGTCACTGTGGACGGCGTCATCATACGTGCCAACATCGGCGGGCATGGACCCAGTTCGGACGGCATTGACATTGATTCGTCGCGCGAGGTGCTCGTGCAAAATTGCGACATTGATGCGAACGACGACGACATCTGCCTTAAAGCCGGTCGCGATGCCGACGGACTGCGGGTGAATCGCCCGACGGAGAACGTGGTCATCCGCAACTGCATCACCCGCGCTGGCTACGGGATGTTCACCATCGGCAGCGAAACCTCTGGCGGTGCTCGCAATGTGCAAGTTTCCGATATGCGTGCCATCGGCACAAAGCTGGGTATCCATTTCAAGTCGGCTAAAATTCGGGGCGGTGTGATTGAGAACATTTCCATTCGCGACGTGACGATGGAGAACGTGGAGCGCCCCTTGAAATTTGAGATGAACTGGTATCCCGCCTACAGCCTGCCCACGCTACCGGCAGAATTAAAAGATTCTTGGCACGTCATAGTGGATAGAGATTGAGCTTTCCGCAGAAGAAAAGAATGCGTGTGCGGTAGTTTTGGAAGTTGCGGAAGCCGCGGGCCGCCGATTTGATGCTCTGA
>CAISVF010000364.1 GCA_903888765.1 uncultured Verrucomicrobia subdivision 3 bacterium
CCAAGGCTAACAAAACGGCAACCGTAGAAATTTTTGTTTTCATTTTCTAAATCATTTGCTCATTTCTGAGATTTTTAAAATTTTTCCGCACGCCAACACGCGGGCAAACACCTGTCACCGCAGAGACCTTAACCAAACCACTCATAAAATTTAATTCAGAGTCTGCAAAAACGCTACCAAAATAATCACCCTTTAAAAGGTGATTGACGTCTTTCAAACCCACGCTAAAGATTAGCCCATGCAGATGCATGGTGCCAATGCTGAAAATACGCCCCACAAGGCAAATACGCGTGCTGAAGTTGTCACCCAAAGCGCGGCGACCTGCCCTCGGCCTACCAGCCTGCCCATCCGCCTCCTCCTCGTCGAGGATGAGACGCTGTTTGCCAAAAGTCTGGCCGACTGGCTGAGCCGAAATCCGGGTTTCGAAGTTGTCGGGGTGGCTGGCAGTGGAAATCAAGGCTGGGAATTCTGCCTGGCAAACCAGCCGGACATCGTGCTTCTGGATGTCCAAATGGACGATATGGATGGACTCACCCTCGCGCAACGGCTGCGCAAAGAATTGCCCGCCATCCGGGTCATCATCATGACGGGACGGGTGGCCGCCTACGTGGCCTGGCGGGCGATCCAAGCTGACGTTCACGGGCTCTTGGATAAAGTGATTCAGCCAAAGGTGCTGGCGGAGGCCATCCGGCTGGTGGCCGCCGGCGAACGGTTTATCAGCCCGGCGTTTCAGGAAGTTCAGTCGGAATGGCTAAGCACGCCAGACGCATTTCAAAAAGTGCTCACCAACCGTGAACTGGAGGTCCTCATGCGGGTCACCGATGGCCAAAGCGACCAGTCCATCGCCGAAAAACTCGGCATCTCCGCCGAGACCGTGGCGGGACATCGTAAAAGCATGCGGAAAAAGCTGGGCATGCATGACGATCGGCATTTGATGGCGTACGGCCGGCAGTGGGGAATTTTCGGGCTATAGCATCTGGCGTTTTGCGACGGGCCCTGGCGCAGGGCCAGGCGCGTCTATATTGTTTTGTTGAAAAAATCAACAAACCAGCTGAGGGCAAACGTCAAAACCAATAATCAAACCGCGGCAACTTGCGCGTGACATACTGCTTCTATTTTTTCCCTTTCCGCCGCCCACCTTGCAATTTTAAGACAGGCTCTTAGACTAGCGAATACTTTGTGCACGTTTAGCCATGGCCATGAAAAACTTGTTTACTCTGATTGTCTCCGCGTTGCTGGTCAGCCCCAGTCCGCTGCCGGCGGACACGTTTATTGCCGCCACCAGCCTCACCGCGCGCGAGCAGCAGATTATCGCCGCGGCGCAGGTGGAAGCCGCGCCGCATTTCCATGGCGCCGGAGTCGTTGGCATCCGCCCGGGCACGCCGCTGCTTTATGCCCTGACCGTGAGCGGGAACCGGCCAATGAGGTTTAGGGCAGACCATTTGCCGGCCGGGTTAAATCTGGATGAAACGACCGGCATCATCACCGGCACCCTGACAACGGCCGGGACTTATCAAATCCGTTTCACCGCGAAAAACGCCGCCGGCAGCGCGAAGGCGTATATTAGAATCGCCGCCGGCGAGACCCTGGCGCTCACCCCGCCTCTGGGCTGGAACAGCTACAACGCTTTTGGCGACAACGTGGCCGAGGCAGAAGTGCTGGCCAACGCCCGCTATGTCGCGGACAAAATGCTGCCCGTGGGCTGGGATACCGTGGTGGTGGATTATTGCTGGTCCGACCCCGGGGCACACGATAACAACCGCAATGCCCGGCTGAATGCACCGCTCGTGGCTGATCCATTAGGGCGAATGCTGCCGGCGCCCAATCGTTTTCCCTCCGCCGGGAATGGTGCCGGATTCAAGCCGCTGGCCGATGCGGTGCATGCACTGGGCTTGAAATTTGGCATCCACGTCATGCGGGGCATTCCGCGCCAGGCTGTGCGCGCCAACCGGCCGTTGGAAGGATCCAGCTTTACCGCGGCCGCGGCCGCAAACACCAATGACAAATGCGCCTGGTGTCCCGACATGTTCGGCGTGCATGGCAATGCCGCCGGCCAGGCATGGTACGATTCCTGCGCCCGGCTCTGGGCCGCCTGGGGCGTGGATTACATCAAGGTGGATGACCTTTCCCGGCCCTATCATACCGCCGAAGTAGAGATGATCCGGCGCGCCATTGACCGGTGCGGACGCAGCGTGGTGTTCAGCACCTCCCCCGGCGAGACGCCCGTGGAAGACGGGCAGCATATTTCCACCCACGCCAACCTGTGGCGCATCTCCGATGATTTCTGGGACAACTGGAAGTCCCTGAACCACCAATTCACGCTCGCCGCCCGCTGGCAGGGTGTGGCCGGGCCAGGCCACTGGCCGGATGCAGACATGCTTCCGGTGGGACATCTTTCCGTGCACCATCGCTCGGTGGGCAGCGACCGGTTCACGCATTTCACGCGAACGGAACAACTCACCCACCTGTCGCTCTGGAGCCTGCTGCCGTCGCCGTTCATGGTCGGGGCGAATTTGCCGGACAACGACGCCTGGACGCTGGCTCTGCTGACCAATCCCGAAGTGCTGGCAGTGAATCAAGATTCCCTCGGCCAGGCCGCCCGGTGCCAGACCAACGTGATGGCCGGGTTGGAAATCTGGACCAAGCCGCTGGTGGATAAATCTCTGGCGGTGGGCCTCTTTAATCGAGGCAATGAGCCTTTATCCGGAAAGCTGGCCTGGAAAAATATCGGCGGGCGCACCCGGCCCGCCGTCCGGGATCTGTGGGTCCGGCAGGATTTGGGCCGACAGGACACCTATGCCGCAGAGCTTCCGCCACACGGCAGCGTGTTGTTGAAGTTACAATAGTGGCAACACACTCCCGCCGGTGCCGATGGCCACGATTTGGACAACGGGCTAAATCAGGTGACAAAACATCGCATCGCGTAGCTTAGGCTCAAACCAGGTGCTCTTGGGCGGCATGATACCGCCGGCATCCGCGATTGTCATCAAATCCTCGATGCTCGTGGGGAACAGGGAAAACGCGCAGGCATATTCGCCGCAATTGACTAGTTTTTCCAGCTCTGCCGGGCCCCGGATACCGCC
>CAISVF010000365.1 GCA_903888765.1 uncultured Verrucomicrobia subdivision 3 bacterium
ACGACGAGCGTGTTCTCGCTGGTCTGGAGCAATGTGCCGGCCGGAAGCTATGTGCTGACCGCCGTGGGCTCGGATGCCGCCGGCCTCATCGCCACGTCGCCACCGCTCAATATCATCGTCACCAACGTCCCGGTACCCAATGTGCCTTTTGTTGTGAGCTTTTGGTATCCCACCAATGGCCAGCACTTCATCGCGCCAGCCAACGTTGGCTTGCACGCCTTGGCAACCGGTTCAAATGTAATCCGGACCATGCAATATTTTTCCGGCAGCACAAGCCTGGGGATTCTTACCAATACCGGCAATGTGCTGTTTACCAATTCAACTCAGGCGAATCCTTTCTTCCTATCCTGGAGCAATGTGCCGGCCGGAAATTACCCGCTTACCGCTGTCGCAACGGATGCCGCTGGTCGCGCTGCCACGTCCGCCCCTGTGACCATCATCATCACCAACCCGGTGCCGCTGTGCTATGTCTTCTCCCCCACCAACAACTCAACCCTGTTCGGCCCCACCAATTTGGCGATCTACGCTCGTGCCATAGAAATAGGCGGCACTGTGGCGTCCGTCCAATTTTTCGCCAACAGCCTGAACCTGGGCAATGTGCCCCTCAGCCAGCAGACGGTGTTCACAAACATCACTACCGAACCGCTCTTCCCGCTCATCTGGTCCAATGCACCACCCGGCAAATATGCCCTCAAAGTGGTGGCGATGGATACCTTGGGTGCGAGCACCACCTCCTCCGTGGTGAATGTAACCATAGTGAGCAATCCACCGCCGGTGCGTCCATCCGTGGCAATTTACTCGCCGACCAACGGTGCAAAATTTGTCATGCCAGCCAATGTGAATATTTATGCGAGTGCCGTCGAAAACAACACGGGCACAGTGGCCACGGTTCAGTTTTTTGCCAACAGCCTGAATCTTGGCGTCGTCTCCAATAGCATACCGATGACATTTTCCAATACTAGTTCGGAGCCCTTCTTTTCGCTGACCTGGTCGAATGTTCCCGCTGGTAATTATTATTTGAAAGCCGTGGCGACCGACGCTGCCGGCCTGACCTCGACTTCGTCCCTCGTCAGCATCAGCGTCATCTCCAACACGCTGCCGCCCATCGTTCCGTTTATCGTGAGTCTGACTTCCCCGACCAACGGCCAAACCTTTGCCGCGCCCACCAATATCACCATGCGGGCGCTGGTCACCGACTCCAACGCGGTCACCGCCGTGCAATTCTTTGCCGGCACCAACAGTCTCGGTATCGCGTCCAACCTCCCCTTGGGTGCGCCCATCAACGCCACCTCCGGCATCCCGTTTTATCTGACTTGGAGCAATGCCCCGGCCGGAAGTTATGCTTTGACGGCTGTGGCTACCGACAGTGCCGGCAATACGTCCGCTTCATCAGTGGTCAACATCGTGGTTAGCAATTTGCCGCCCGTGCCTCCGTCCGTGGCGATTTACTCGCCAGCCAACGGGGCAAAATTTGTGACCCCGACCAATATTTATATTTATGCGCGTGCCGTTGCCATTGCCCCGGACACCGTTGCCTCGGTTCAGTTTTTTGCCAACAGCCTGAGTCTTGGCATCGTCTCCACCAGCAGCCAGATGATGGTTTCCAATATAAGTTCCGTCCCCTTGTTCCCGCTGATCTGGTCGAATGCTCCCGCTGGTAATTATTATTTGAAAGCTGTGGCGACCGACGCTGCCGGCCTGACCTCGACCTCATCCCTCGTCAGCATCAGTGTCATCTCCAATCCTCCTCCGCCCATCACTCCGTTTATCGTTAGCCTGACTTACCCGACCAACGGCCAGACCTATGCTGCGCCGGCCAACGTCACGCTGCACGCGCTCGTCACGGACTCCAACGCGCTCGCCTCTGTGCAATTCTTTGCCGGCACCACCAGTCTCGGCATCGTGTCCAACCTCACCGTTGTCCAGCCGGCCAATCCAACGGCAGGTGCGCCCTTTTATTTCACCTGGAGCAATGCGCCGGCAGGGAACTATGCCTTGACGGCTGTGGCAACGGATGTCACCGGCAGGGCCGCCACGTCGGCACCCGTGACCATCTATGTGGTTTCCAGCCTGCCGCCGGTGGTGAGCATTTATGCGCCGGATCCCGTGGCGATTGAGGGCACCAATGGCTACAACTGGTTTCAGCCGGGGACCACGGTCACCAATTACATCACTGGCACGAACACCGCGACGTTCCTGGTGCGCCGCGACAGCGCCACGAACACGGATCTGACGGTCTATTATGCCATCGGCGGCACGGCCATCAATGGTTTGGATTACGCAAGTCTTCCGGGATATGTCACCATTCCCGCCGGCCAGCGCTACTCCTTGATCACCATTTTGCCTTCGACCGATACCGATTCCAGCTACCGTTATTATGACACGGTCATTCTGACCCTGACGCTACCACCCAATGCGCTGTCAGCTTACCATGTGGGTACCCCCAACAGTGCGGGTGCCGTCATTTTGGAAGAAAATTTCCTGCCCATCCCCACCCCGTTGATCCGCAATATGGCGGACAATACCTTCCATGTTTCCTTGCCCGCCACCAATGGCATGAACTTCTGCCTCCAAGTATCCACCAATATGGTGAATTGGCTGCCGGTATGCACCAATACCGTGCTGAAAGGCTCCGCCCAATTTGTTGATCCTTCCGCAAATGCTGGAGCCGGCCTTTACTATCGCATCATCCCGGTAAATACACCCGCCAGCTATTAGAGCATTGACAGAAAAGATGTAGCGATGGGCGGCGAGGATTTTTGATTTTTGGCGAGGCTTTAGCGAAGTCGCAGGTTTGAAAACCCTGACTGCCATGCGCGCCAGCGCATTGAGGTATCTGGGTATCATTCTCGCAGGACGTGGGAAGTCAAACTGAGCTGAAACAAAGCCAAAAACCAAAAAGACCGCTGTTTCTTGGAACCAAAGGCGCATCGCTATATATTTGATGGAAATGCTCTAGCCAGCGCCGGGCCACGAAATTAATCTGGTAGGTGCCCCCGCCAGATTTGTGGAAAGTTATGCCCACAGACTGCGATTCTTGGTCTCCTCGAACGAGTGAGCGTGTGACAACTGAATGGTCTGACAACTCAACTAAATCGCGATGCATGCAACAATTTTCATCTGTTATTTGGCAATATGTGGTTAGCTTTTTAGAAGTTTTTTTGATCTTTCCAATCCTTTAATGAACAATCGCGCCCGCCGAAAACCCTTTAAATTCAGGCATATTAAGCGCATTTTTGATTAAAAATTCACGTGGCAAAGCTGCCTACGGCTCCCCGCCATCCGCTTCCAAAAAAAATAAATTTTGCTTTTTAAAATGAATGCCCTTATTGTAAATCAAATGGCAACTTCTACCGTTAAACTGGTTATTGTAGATGATCACTTGATCCTGACGGAATTTTTAGCTGACATGCTGTCTCAGCAACCCGGCTTTACTTTGGTCGGACGTGCAGGGGATGGCATGAGCGGTTTAAAGGTTTGTCTGGACACCCAGCCAGATCTGGTTCTCGTGGATGTGGCCATGCCAGCCATGGATGGCTTGGAAATGATCCAGCGGCTCCGCGGTTTGCAACCGGACGTGCGCACTCTGGTCTTCTCCGGCCATAACGAGCCTTACACTATCTGGCGAGTCGCCCAAAGCCGGGCTCATGGTTATTTGGAAAAATCCGCGTCATTCGCCCTGCTGCTGGAGGCCATGCGCACGGTTGCGAGTGGAAAAACGTTTTTCTCTCCGCAATTTCAAACCATCACCCAGGAACGTTTAACCCAGGAGGAGTCTTTTACTAATCGGCTCACCCGCCGGGAACTCCAGATTTTATTGCGGGTGGTGGAGGGTTGGGCCGATGCTCGCATTGCCAGCGAACTGGAGATCACCGCGCATACCGTCATGGTGCATTGCAAAAATATGCGCAAAAAATTGCGGCTGCATAACGTACGCCAATTGATTACCTACGCCAAGGAATGGGGTATCGGCAGTACCATAATGGCCCCCGGCCTGCCCACCCCACCTCAGCCCACGCTTAATAATACTTGAGAGGATATTCGCGCGTTGGGGTTGCTATAATTGCATTGAGCTACCTTGGCAACACTTTTGCAATCCTTTCATCGGTCAAAAGGAACCAGGTGAATCTGGGGAGCTTTGACTAGG